>JBMTCG010000081.1:0-10000 GCA_049430665.1 Flavobacteriales bacterium
AATCGGTGGTCAGTTTGCCTCGGCACGAGGTGGTCAATTTAATCGGCATTTGCAAGCAAGGCACAAAACAAAACTCTTTTCATAAAGAAACTTTTACGTTGATTTGGGCAAAAATAATAATACTAACTTTACGAAAACAATTTAAATGAACAATGTTGTAATTTTCTGGTTTAGAAGGGATTTGCGCTTACACGACAATTCTGGACTTTTCCACGCTCTCAAAAGTGGTGAAGCCGTTTTGCCTCTTTTCATTTTTGATACCGAAATTTTAAACGACCTCAAAAACAAAAAAGACAAACGTGTTGATTTCATTCACCAATCGCTCCAAAAAATTCAAGAAAAATTAGTTAGCACAGGTTCTTCAGTATACATCATAAACCACACACCACAAAAAGCTTTTGAAAAGCTTATAGAAGAATTTAATATAAAGGCAGTATACACCAATCAAGATTATGAACCTTCGGCGATAGAACGTGATGAAAAAATTGCCAGATACTTACAATCGAAAAAAATTGCCTTCCACACTTTTAAAGACCAAGTTATTTTCGAAAAAAACGAGGTGATGAAAGCCGATGGAACACCTTATACCGTATTTACTCCTTTCTCTAAAATTTGGAAACAAAGGCTAAAAGAAAATCCAATCACCACTTTCGAAAGTGAAAAACTAATTGAAAATTTCATCAAAACTTCTCCCTTTAGATTTCCTTCCTTAAATGAAATCGGATTTGAAAAAAGTGAGCTCATTTATCCCAACCCCGAATGGAATGAAACTCTAATAAAAAAATACCACGACACCCGAAATATTCCATCTATCAAAGGAACTTCACTACTAAGTGTTCATTTGCGTTTTGGCACGATAAGCATTCGTAAACTGGTGAAAAGAGCTGTTTCCACCAACGAACAATGGTTGAACGAATTGATATGGAGAGAATTTTTTATGATGATTCTTTTTCATTTTCCACATGTGGTGAAAAATAGTTTTAAGTCGAAATACGATAAAATTGAATGGCGCAACAACGAACAAGAATTTAAATCCTGGTGCGAAGGAAAAACAGGCTACCCCATTGTTGATGCTGGTATGCGCGAACTCAATGAAACAGGCTTTATGCACAACCGTGTGCGCATGATAGTAGCAAGCTTTCTCACCAAACATTTGCTCATTGATTGGCGTTGGGGAGAAGCCTATTTTGCCGAGAAATTGTTAGATTATGAATTATCGGCCAACAACGGAAACTGGCAATGGGCAGCGGGCAGCGGATGCGATGCGGCGCCCTATTTTAGAATATTTAATCCCGAAGAACAAACCAAAAAATTCGACCCCGAAGAGAAATACATTCGCCGTTGGGTGAAAGAAAAATACGCGCCTATTGTAGAACATAAATTCGCTCGCGAACGCTGTTTAGAAGTTTACAAAAAAGCTGTAAAAGAATAAGAAATGAAAATCACTCAAATAGAAATATTTCCATCGCCCATCAAATTAAAAGAAGCATTCATCATTTCCTTGAGCCGACACGAATATGCCGAAAACATTATCGTTCGTATCACCACCAACGAAGGGCTGGTGGGCTTCGGCGAATGCTGTCCGTTCAAAAGCATCAACGGCGAAAGCATGGAAAGTGGAGTGATAGTGGGCAAATATTTAGCGCAAAATCTATTGCATAAAAATCCACTAAACATAGAGGAATGTAGCGCCATTATGGATGCTACTATTTTTGGTAATTCGAGTATTAAAAGTGCTTTCGACATTGCCTTGCATGATATTGCAGCGCAACACGCACAGCTTCCACTCTACGCTTTTTTAGGAGGAAAAAACAATAAAACCATCACCACAGATTATACTATTAGCATTGATCAACCTGAAAAAATGGCTGCCGATGCTCAGAAAATTATTGCCAAAGGATTTCAATTTATCAAAGTAAAATTAGGTGGTACTAAGTTAGATGATGTCGAACGCATCAAAAAAATTCGCGAAGCGGTTGGTGATGTAATTCCTTTGCGCATTGATGCCAACCAAGGATGGAAAGCCGAAGAAGCTGTTGATATTTTAAATGCGCTATCTGTGTACAACATTCAGCATTGCGAAGAACCTATTGCTCGATGGAATTTCATGGTATTGCCGCGCATTAAAAAAGAAAGTAAAATAGAAATCATGGCCGATGAATCGTGTTGCGATCACAACGACGCCAAAAGGTTAATCGACTTAAACGCCTGCCATCAAATCAATGTTAAACTAGGTAAATCATCGGGCATATTTAAAGCTTTAAAAATTATTCAATTGTCCGAAAAAGCAAATATAAAAATGCAAGTAGGCGGATTTTTAGAATCACGCCTTGCCTTCACTGCATCGGCACATTTGGCATTGTGCAGCAACAATATCATACATTACGATTTCGACAGTCCTTTAATGCTTGAAGACGACGTTGTAATTGGTGGAATTACTTACAATCCAAAAGGAGAAATTAGTATGCCTACCAAAATGGGCTTAGGAGCTAGCATTGATGAAAAACATCTTAATAAATTAGCTAAATTGAAGTTTTGAATAAAAAAACCAAACTCATTTCCTATTTTTCCTTTTATATATGACGATTATTCCAACCCCTCTAAAATAAAAAAAGCCCTCGGTTTCCCAAGGGCTATTATATATGATTCAAAAAATACTAAGCCTCTTCCAACTCCACCACTCTCTCAACGCCTACAGAAATAGCTTTCATTGCGCCCATAGCACCTCTTAAAGTTTTACCGATTTTCTCTACAGAGTGTGAACGAATAGCCTCGTTAACGCGAACCAATTCTACGTTATCAACGCCAGTACCTTTTCCTGCTCCGTAAGTTTTACCAACGATGTCGGTATCTACTTTCTTCATGAAATCAGCTAACAATGGTTTACAAGCATGATCAAACAAGTAGCAACCGTATTCAGCTGTATCAGAGATAACTCGGTTCATTTCGTGTAATTTCTTACGTGCAATTAAGTTCGCGATTAGCGGAGTTTCGTGCAATGACTCATAGTAAGCAGATTCTTCTTTGATACCTACCTCTACCATTGCTTCGAAAGCCAATTCTACTCCGGCTTTCACCATCGCTACCATCAACACACCGTTGTCATAATATTCTTGCTCAGAAATGTTAACATCACCAGCAGGAGTTTTTTCAAATGCAGTTTCTCCTGTAGCAGCTCTCCAAGTCAATAAGTTCTTGTCATCAGCAGCCCAGTCAGCCATCATTGTTGATGAGAAAACACCAGTGATGATATCGTCCATATGTTTTTGGAACAATGGTCTCATTATGCCTTTCAACTCTTCAGCCAAGTTATAAGCTTTAATTTTTGCAGGATTCGACAAACGGTCCATCATGTTAGTGATACCACCTTGTTTCAAACCTTCAGTGATGGTTTCCCATCCGTATTGAATCAATTTAGAAGCATAACCTTTGTCGATTCCTTTCTCTACCATTTTGTTAAAGCAAAGAATAGAACCAGTTTGCAACAATCCGCAAAGGATAGTTTGCTCACCCATTAAGTCAGATTTAACCTCAGCCACGAAAGACGATTTCAATACACCAGCTCTGTCGCCACCTGTACCAACGCAATAAGCTTTAGCATAAGCCCATCCTTTTCCTTCTGGGTCGTTTTCAGGGTGAACAGCGATTAAGGTTGGAACACCAAAACCTCTTTTGTACTCTTCACGAACCTCAGTACCAGGAGACTTAGGAGCCACCATGATAACAGTAATATCTTTACGAATTTGAGTTCCTTCTTCAACGATGTTAAAACCGTGAGAATAAGCCAAAGCCGATCCTTTTTTCATCAATGGCATAACCGCAGCAACTACTGAAGTATGTTGTTTATCAGGCGTAAGGTTAATTACCAAATCAGCCGTTGGAATCATTTCAGCATAAGTTCCAACAGGGAATTTATTTACAGCTGCGTTTTTGTATGATTGTCTTTGGTTTGAAATAGCCTCATCACGCAAAGCGTAAGAAACGTCTAAACCAGAATCTCTAAGGTTTAAGCCTTGGTTTAAGCCTTGAGCACCGCATCCTACGATGACTACTTTTTTTCCTTTAAGCGCGTTAACTCCATCAGAAAACTCTGATCTATCCATAAACTCACAAGTTCCTAGCTGTGCTAGTTTCTCTCTTTGCGATAAAGTGTTGTAATAATTTGCCATAAGTTTTTATTCAATTAATAAATTGGATTGCAAAAATGCGAAGATTTTGGGACAAATGTAAATATTTGAGGTACTTCTTTTCATTTGCTGCAAGACACCTACATACAACGCCTAATAATAAAGGCTTTACTTGCCTTCCATATATCCCTGCCATTCCACCAAAATGTACTTTGAATTCCCATTTTCAATTCTTTTCAAAAAACCGAACTCATAGCAAAACAAGTAAACATCTCCTTTTTGATTCTTCCAGTAGTGCGTAAAGTATTTAGGATTAAATCCGGATTCCATTATTTTTTCTGCCCTCACGGTTGATTTTCCCGCTCGGTTAAAATCTCGCAATAACCTTCGATTCAGTTTTAGTTGCTCATCAATTTTCTTGAACAAGCTGTTTTCTTTGATTTTGTTCTTTTCGTAATTGTGGTTCGATTTGCAATAATCACTGCAATATTTTTTATCTACCCTGCCTTGCAGTTCAGTTTTGCAATTTAAGCATAAACGACTCATAAATAATTGTTTAGTTAGTTAATCGTTGAATTATCCGTAGATTTAACCGGTTAAATCTACGGATAAGTTTTTCTTTTTCATCAATCAACTTTTCATTTGAAGAAAATTATGATTCATGGAAATTTCAAAAATCACACACCGAGGCGAACAAAAAATAAAATTAGTATTCCCTAAAAACGAACAGATTCACAAAAAGCTTAAACAAATAAACAATGCCAAATGGAGTAAAACCCACCACGCGTGGACTATCCCCTACGCCAAAGAAAATTATTTACAGCTAAAAAATCTATTTCCAGCGTTAACCATAAGTAACAATGAACCCGCCACTACACTTCCTTTCAATACAAAGGCAAGTGCAACAAGCACACAAAGCATTTCTTATTTTCCCAAAGATGAATCGTGCAACTTGGTGTATTATGGCAAACAACTATTGCTATTCATGAAACCCAATACTGTTATTATTAAACAGCTGCAAAACTTCAAAGGAATCTATTTCGATAAAAACAAAAAGGCGTGGCGCTTACCCAATAATGCCAGCAACATTCAAACTATACAACAACTATTCAATAATAAGGTTAGCTTTTTAAACGAAAACAAACCCTATACCCCTACACCAAATAACATACAAGCCAATACCGTAAAAATTGAAATCACCCCACACCAAAAATTTCATGTTTACTTTAAATACAATGTGGCTATGTATCAACACCTCAAAAAAGCAAAAGAGGCAAAATGGAATTCAAGCGATAAATGCTGGGTATTGCCACATACCGAGGAAAACTTAAAACACATTAAAAACTACTGCGAGCAAAATAATTTACGCCTGCAAATGAGCTCTCAAAAAGAGAAAAAACTAATTCCAAAACTACCTAGTTCGCAAAACCTCCTTCTTCCACCCGAGTATTTACAAAAGTTAGAATTGGTGCGTTATAGTCCACAAACCATAAAAAGCTACACCTCTATTTTTACCGATTTCATCAATTATGTTAAAGAACCCAACTACGCTAACATTAGTGAAGAACAAATTAAAACATACTTAATGTATTTGGTAAAACGAAACGTATCGGCTTCCTATCAAAATCAAGCCATTAACGCCATAAAATTTTACTACGAAAAAGTTTTGGGTCAACAACGAAAATATTATCAAATCGATAGACCCTTCAAAGAAAACAAACTACCCTCCGTTTTAAGTATTGAAGAAGTAAAAGCCATTATTCACTGCATCGATAATTTGAAACACCGTTGTATCATTCAATTAATTTATTCGGCTGGATTAAGAATTGGTGAACTTTGTAATTTAAAAATTCAAGATATCGACAAAACCCGAATGCTCATTCACATTAAAGGAGGCAAGGGAAAAAAGGATCGATACACATTACTATCACCACAAATACTGCAACATCTAAGAGAATATTACATTCAGTATCAACCCAAAGAGTACTTGTTTGAAGGGCAGTTGGGTGGCGCATACAGCGAACGTTCAATACAAATAATATTTAATGTCGCCTGCCAAAAAGCCAAAATTTTAAAACCAGCAACAGTGCACACTTTGCGACATAGTTTTGCTACACACTTATTAGAGAATGGAACCGACTTAAGATACATTCAATCACTATTAGGTCACAGCAGTAGTAAAACCACAGAGGTTTACACGCACGTTACAACGAAGGGCTTCAATCAAATAAAAAGTCCGTTTGATTTAATGTAAAAAAACAATATATTAGCAACAACTTATGCAAAGCATTTTAACTATATCGTCTATGTCAACTAACATCTTGCTTTTACAAGCAGAGAAAAGTAGTTTACATAATGGCGTAGTATACGCAATGCGTAAGTTCAAATGTTAGGTGCAAGCGATTCAAAAATTTCATAAGTTAATTTGATAGTTGACTTTTATGCAGCTTTATAGAGCATTCTACTAATTCTATTTCCTCATTGCTTAATTTAAAATACGAATAAATGTTTTCATCATTTGGCTCTATGTTATCAGGTAAGTGAGGTAAATTTTTCATTACCATCGGAACATTAAAATTACTCCATCTAGTTATATTTGCGATAAACCTATACAATTTTGAAGTCAAAATGTCTTTAGTTCTATTTGCCGATATAATATCTTCAAAAATAATATAACCTAATCCCTGAGTATTTCCACAAGTATCTATTATTAGGCTTTCGTAATAAGTAGTGAGTGGTATGAATAGTTTTATTTTATTATGATTTTTATGTGCCCGGCTACTCCATAGTATCTGTGTTGGGGTATGTAACACTTTGAATGTGTATTTTTCATCTTTATTTACAGAAAGAAGATCCTTTTTTGTAAATTTATGTAAATCACTGTCATATTGAATTTGATATTTTAAATTATCAGCGAAAACGGTTTTTTCTAAAATTTGAAATGCTTCTTTTGTAGGTAATTGAGGTATAAACTTGATGCTATTATTTAAGTAATATTCACTTATACCAATGCAATTCTTAATAAATGTCCCGCCTTTAAAAGAATAGTGAAATGTTGTTTTTTTGTATCGTTTACTTTTTTCAATTAAATAATAACTAAATTGGCTTCCCACACCTTTGAAATGACGCGAACATTCTCCAATATTTACGTAATGTAATTGATATTTTAAAAATATATCAGTAAGTAATTTACAGGATGGACTCATCCATGAAGGGGGTGTAACAAAAAGTAAATAACCGCCAGGATTTAGCATGTCAAATCCCTTTTCTAAAAAGGTAGACCACAAATTATGATTTTTTGCTTTTCGTTGGACATCTGTATGCATATCTTGGTAAGGAGGGTTACCCAAGATAACATCGAAATTCATTATGTTAAAATCAAAAATATTAAAACTACAAAAATCATTATTTAAAAGATTTAACTTAAAATTATTTTCTGGATTAAATATCTCATTGATAATTTTGGAACTTTTTTCTTGTAGTTCTACAAAAAAAAGCATGTTTTCTAAAATATGTTTTTTTCTTTCGTTTTCATTTTTAATAATTGACTTTAATCCAATCATTAATCTACTATATACTGCAGCATGAAAATTTCCAACTCCAGCAGCTGGATCAAGCCATTTGTACTTTTCGTTTTTCCAAATATCCTTTGGCAGTTTATCGAGCATTTCATTTATTAACTCATTTGGAGTAAAAACTTCTCCAAATGTGGTTTTTGAATCACTCTTGGTAACACTATTAGCATCTAACTTTTTAAAATCAATCTTCATACTCAGTAAAATGCTTTTTTATTATTCTTTTTATTTGACTTTCTTTATATTGAGGGTATACTTTTTGAATAAAACTGTACTTTTCCTCAAAATTCAAATTTATCACATTTTTCCTGAGTTCAGCTACTGAATTTTTTAAATATTCCCATACAACTTCAAGTCCTTGATGCTTATGTTTTTCAAAAACATCTCTGTGCCATTTTGAAAGAAATGACACATCTTTTTTCAAAATTTCAAAACCTTCTTGTGTTAATTTATCCTTTTTTTTAATATTTTCCTTCCCGTCTAATGCCCTTAAATTTCTTTCATCATGAATTCCCCCAGCTGCAAGCGGAATTATATGATCAGCATGTATATTTTTATTTTGATTTCCTAGCCTTTTCATTGCTCTGTTGGCTTCAGTATACTCACCGCATGCCAAATATTTTTCGCCTCTCAAAGTTGAACTTCTTTGCCCTTTTGCACGCGTATTGTGTACGTTAATTCTATACGGCGTTAATTCCTCCTTGACTGTATAGAGTTCACGCTTTTTAGATACA
Source organism: Flavobacteriales bacterium (assembly GCA_049430665.1). Lineage (GTDB taxonomy): Bacteria > Bacteroidota > Bacteroidia > Flavobacteriales_C > JAHEZL01. Next base: position 8,437 of record JBMTCG010000081.1, read on the forward strand.
TTAAAAACAAAATCTTCCACAGGATATAATTTCTGATCTTTAGAATCCAGAACTAGATGTCCTTTTGTCCATTTTGCTTGAGTAATTTCCATTTTGTTTAATATCTCGCTTGTAAACTTATTTTGTAGTATTTTATTAAAAGCTATTTTCTCTTCTGGTTTTATTTTAACATCATAAAAACCTGTTGCATTTGTTTTTAGTTCTTCATCTAACTTCGTAAGTAAGTACAATTTAAATTCATTTTTATTTAAATTATTTATGTTTTTTAAACTTAAAATTCGTTTTATGATAATCTTAATGTTATTAACCAGCTCATCATATTTTTTATCAAAATCATTAAGGATCTCAAATGCCCTTTCTTCATCAACAACACTAAGTAATTGCAATCTCTTTAATGTATGACTAAAACTATCGATTAAAGTTTTGCCCTCAGCACACATTCCTTGAACCCCTGAAAGTGTATGTCTTTTAAACTTGGTCTGTGATACCATTGTTCCTTTTCCATTGTTACGGTGTAACGGACATTTACATAGTTTTAATTTGCCCTCAGATTGTAAAACATGTTTTAATGATTCGCTTGATTTTCTGTTGTGACTACCGCCTGCCATATGTTTATTATTTTAAAAGTTCAATTATTTTGACTTCAAGTGCATTTGCAATTTTTTCAATAACAGTAATTGATACATTTCTTACACCTTTTTCAATGCTTGGTATATATGTTCTATCTAAATCTGCATTAAGAGCAAGTTTCTCTTGAGACCAGCCCTTTTCAATTCGTAATAGCTTGACATTTTTCCCAAATTTTTTCTTTATATCCATAATTCAAAGGTTTATAAATGTAGACAACCATACAACGGACAATAGTCTACATTTAATTAAATTAAAATATTATAAATACTCTGAATGCCAGCACCTAACAGCACCTACCCAAAAGTGGCGGTTCAGTGGTTAAATCAAGCCTTGTGCTTCTATCAAAATTTCTGCTTGGTTGACAGTGAAGTGCTTCGAAATCGCCACCTTCGGGTAGCTGCAAAACGTTATGTGCAACCCTAAAAGACAACGATAATGACAGGACAATACGTTAAAATTGAAAAAAGAATAAAAGATCATTTTAAAGATCTTCCAGGGGAATGGACATTTAACTATAGAAAATTTGATAGCGAATTCGATATGTTATATACATTCCTCTCTAAGCTTGTCCCAAAAATGCCCTTAATTACTGGATGGAACTGGTTTGGATATGACTGGCCTTATCTTATAAATAGGGCAAAAAGATTGGGTATAGATCCTAAAATAGCTTCACCTAGCGGAATTCTTTTAGGTATGAATCAAATACCTATGCACGTTCTTATGGTGGATTACCTTGATATTTACAAAAAGTGGGATAGAGTAATAAAAATAAGAGAATCTAATTCTTTGGATTATGTAGCAAATCAAGCAATAGGAATAAAGAAGATATCTTACAACGGAACTCTAAAAGATCTATATGAATCTGATTTTGAAACATTTATTTTCTATAACGCAGTTGACTGTATTTTAGTTCATTATATAGATAAAAGACTGG
>JBMTCG010000082.1:0-9663 GCA_049430665.1 Flavobacteriales bacterium
TTGACACCTCGATTTCTCTATTTTTTATTAGTCCGATTTAACGGGGGGAGGTCACGTTCGAATGATGGCATTAATTTCACCGAAATTTCTTCGCTATCGGCAAATGGGAATTCGCAAAAATTAAGCACATATCGTTATTTGGATAAAGACGCAAACAGCGAGTTTACTTGCTATCAGCTCATTGAATATGATAAGGATGGTGCTACGCAAAAATCGCCCATTGCTTTTGTAAATGTGAAACATAAAAATGAGTATTCTATTTCATCATATCCAAATCCAACGAGCGATGGTGTAAGTGTGCAATTTAAAAGTGATGTAGAAGGTAATTACACTGTAAATATTTTGAACCAAAACGGACAATTATTATAAAACAACGTTGTTTCGCCGTCTTTGGGTAATAACACAATTGATTTGTCTTTATCTAATTTTCCTTCAGATATTTATCACATTCAATTGATTGATGCAGATGGTGTGATTTCGAATGTTAGAGTGGTTAAAAATTAAGTTGTGATTGAAAAAATTGCGTTTTAACTGGTCGCATTTTGCGACCAGTTAAAACCATATCGGCAAACTTTCATCAAAGCTCCTCATCACTTCATACATATTTTCTCCTAAAATTTCTTTTTGAATATCCTTCGATTTTTGCTCATATTCTTTAAATACCTTACTGTGTTCGGCTTTTTGGTAATTGAAATCGAAGTCGAGTGTTTTCATTTGGTAGAGGTAGAGTGATAATCCTAAAGACAAAACAGAAGAACAGATAATTTTTACATTGAATTTTTTGTAGGAGTGTGCGATTAGAACAATCGTGTTGAGGAGAATAACACTCAAGATAATTAAGAACATATCGTAGTTATTCCACCACCAAATTTCAACGGTGCCGCCCCAATATTCGTTGGATGGAAATAAAAAGTTCACGCCTCCCCAAGCATAAGCAGGAGTGGGCATGTCTTCTACCAAGTGTGCGCAAAAGCCAAGGAAAAAGGAAAGCATGATGTATCTGTTTTCTATGGCAGAATCTATAAAAGTTCTTTCTTTTTTGCGCAATAAGTAGATGATAATTCCAAGGGTGCTGGCTATAAGTGCTCCGCCTAAAAGTGAATGTAAAAATCCGTGATGCGCATACCATCTATGACTGTGATAAATTTGAAAGCCCGGTAAATCGAGAGCGAAGAATTTTCCAAAATTTCTATCGAATCCCCTCCAATGCGATAGTACATCGAAGTCGGGAAATCCACCTCCTAAGGCGCCAAAGAAAATGATCGCTGCTTTGTTCTTTTTTGAAGTTTTTGCGAATGAAACAATGACTGTGCTAAGAGCAACACCTGATAGAATATGCGATAATAAATCCATACAATTGATTTTGGTAAATCTAATTTTCTATGGAGAATAGATAGGGGGAGAATTATTAATCGTTGGTAGCAATTTATTATTTGTAAAATGAAAGAAGCTAAAGAATTACGCTTCTAAATAAATTAAACTATTTTCGCACAAAATTAGATCATGCTTTCTACCAGAAATATTTATATCGTTGCAGCTATACTTTTTGCAGTATGTGCTTATTTTTCTGCAGGATTTTATCATTTCGATGAGCATTTTCAAATACTGGAATTTGGTGGCCTGAAGTTGGGGCTAACAGAAGCGGCAAAATTACCTTGGGAGTATGAAGCTAAGATGCGACCTGCCATGCAGCCTGCAATTGTTTATGGCATGCATAAATTCATGTCGTTGTTTGGAGTGGATGATCCGTTCACTATTTCTTTTGTGTTGCGTCTTTTTGCTGCGGCAGTTTCCTTCTTAAGTATTCATCTTTTAATTAAAGCCTTTATCGACAAAATTAAAGGCGAAAAATTGCAATTGAGTTTTATTTTATTGTCGTTTTTCCTTTGGTTTTCGGTGTACAATAGCGTTCGGTTTTCATCGGAAAATATGGGCGGAAGAGTTTTTATTATTGCCTTTGCACTTTTTTTTACCTGGAAAAATATTTCTTTAAAGCAGTATTTTTTGGTAGGATTTTTATTGGGTATTTCATTTCTCTTTCGTTATCAGAATGCCTTTATGATAGCAGGCTTTATGGCCTGGATGCTGTTCGTAAATAAAAATACGTGGAAGGATTTGGCCTTCTCGGTACTAGGAATTTTATTTGCATTCGGCATTGGCGTATTACTCGATAGATGGTTTTATGAAGAGTGGGTTTTAACTACTTGGAAATATTTTGAGCAAAATATCTTGTTAAACAAAGCAGCCGATTTTGGCACTGAGCCATGGTATTTTTATGTTGTAGATTTGTTGAACAAAGGTATTCCTCCTTTTAGTATTTTGTATCTTTTACCTTTCCTTTTCTTGTGCGTTTATCAAAGAAAGAATGCTGCTGTTTGGTGTATTTTGCCTTTCGTAGTTTTGCATTCTTATATAGCTCACAAGGAGGTGAGATTTTTATTTCCCTTAATTGGCTTTATTCCGCTGTTGGCAGTTCAAAGTGGTGAGATTTTGACGGAGAAATGGCCTTCGTTTTTCCGAAATAAAGTGCTGAAGGTATTCATTTATTTATTTTGGATATACAATACTCTTTTTCTTTTGCTTGTGTCATTCAAGGCTGCTGATTCTAGACTTCCTCTATTCGAGATGATTTACGATAGCTATCAAAAACCTGTGAAGTTGTATTATAAGGAAGATAGTCCGTATGGCACCACAGCAAAGTTTTATTACTTTTCACGACCAAATTTTTCGGCACACGAAATAGGTGATATCAACGAACTGAAATTAGCGAAAGATACTGTTGTGCTTTTTATTACTAAAGATTTAAATGAACAGAAGTTTTTGCAAAAGAAGAACAAGCTTTTTTATGAATCATTTCCTCAATGGATAAAATTATTTAATGTTGGTGGTTGGGTGGAAAGGACTAAGTTTGCTAATGTTTATGAATTAAAGCAATAATTTTATTTGACAGTATTTATCTACAAGCTTCTTAAAAATTCATTCAGCGTAATTTCTTCCGACACATTAAATTTCTCTTTTAAGCGCAATTTGCGCTTGTCGAGAGCACTTAAAGAGATGTTGAGTAACGAGGCAATTTCTTTGTTGTTTTTCCCCATTCGCAAGTAGGTGCACATGAGCAAGATCGACTCTTTTATTTTGGGGTCGAGTTGTTGTAATTTCGTAATAAAGTCGTTGTATTCGGTGTTGAAATGCACTTGGAAATTGTCCCATTTTTCTTGCTCCTCTTCGGTGTTATTCAACGAATATTCCATCGATTTTAATTCTCTCATCAAGGTAGAAGAAACATCATCGCGTTGCATTAACGATTTCAATTTTACGCCAATAGTTTGCAGTAATTCCTTGCGTTGTGCGAAGTTTAGCGCAACGTAAGATAAGTCCATTTCTTTTTCTTGCAATTGCATTTTCAATTGTTCGGCTTTAAAATTACTTTCTTGCAATAACATCTCCTTTTTCTTTTCTTCCAATAATCTGCTGGTGATTTTTGCTACACGCACTTTCCATAAGAAATAAATGAAGTAAGCAAAGGCGAGCAACAACAATACATAAATTATTTTGGCAAAAGTGGTGCGGTACCAAGGTGGAAGCACAGTGAAATGAATGCTCGATTCACCTAACACTTTGTAGCGATAAATGGCTTTTACTTCAAAGGTGTAATCTCCTTCGGGGAGGTTTGAATACTCTTTGTAGTTTCCTGCATCGGCCTTTCTCCATTCACCTTCTTCGTCGCTGCTCGATAATTTCACGTACCAAGTAGAAGGATAGAATTTCTCCATTGGCGAAGAAGAAAAATTAAAAACAATACTGTTTTGGCTCTAAGGAATAATAATTTCTTTGCTGTTGATGGCAAATAAACTGTCGTTTTCTAAACCTTTTAAACAGCGAATTTGGGTGTTGCCGTAGAACTTGCGTACTTGATGATTGTCGCAAACGGTAAAGCCTTGAGCGGTTCCTATAATGAATTTGTTGATTTCGTATTCTTTAATCATTTCAGCCAAGCCTACCAATTCTAATGTAGTGTTGTTGATGATGTTGTTGCTATCGATGACGTACTGATTTTTGTGTTTTCTAAGCACTGCTGGTTCTCCATCCACAATGGTGTAGAGCAAACCTTCCTTAATAGAACGTATTCTTTCGAATTTCATTGGTATTGCATTGAATGCTGGGTCTTTTTCTACCTTTCCATTTTCAGCTGAAAAGACGCCTTGAAGAGATGAAATTTTTAGTGTATTGCCGTCTTTAATGATGTCTTTGAAGAAATCGGGACGCACCTTTAATTTCGCACAATATTCCACACTTTTTTCTACAGTGCTAAAATCGGAACTAAGCGTTAAACGATACAAGCCGTTGGTTTCGCTATTAACCCACAAATTGCCTTGTGCATCAAACTCAAACATACGCGCAGGATATTGATATCCTTTTATGCTATTGCTGAAATGCCATTCTCCATTTGTTTTTTTGTACACATCAATGCCTTCGAAGGTACCTACCAAAAAAATATTTTTTTGCTGTGGTGCTTCTTTAAAAAACCAAGCACCTTTCCAGCTGGTTTTAGAAATCACTTTGGTACTTGTTCCGTTGATTTGATATACTTCGGCGTGGTCGCCGCAAAAGATGTCGCCATTTAATTCGAAGAGGGCGTAAACGAAGGCTTTCGGACCGCTTACTTTACTGTATTGAGTGTTGTTTTTGTTTTTCCAATCGGCGTTGTAAAATAACCCTTGCGAAGTGCCTAAATAAATTCCGTTTTGGTGAATTAATGAAGAATAACCACTACCTGTTACTCCGCCATCTTCTTGAATGCCATACGACGAATTGCTATAATTAAAAATGCTTACACCATTGTCGGTAGCAATTAAAATATCGCTTTGTTTATTTACATCTATACCGTAAGCATAATTGCTTTTAAGCACCGAATTAGCTTGGTTGAGGTGATTTAGAATTTGAAGATTTTGATCTAAAATAAAACAGCCATCTTTTTCAGTACCAATAACTTTTTTGTTCCCTATATAAGATACGTTTTTGATGAGTGCATTTTCGAAATATGTACTGCTTTGATGTTTGCTAAGAGCGCCATTGTTATAATTATAGATGCCTGTTGTACCGTAAAAAAAATAAGAGTTTTCGTTTGTTTTTTCGGCACCTTTAATCTCTAAATATTTTAAATCTCCTGGTAGATATTGAATGCTGTTGTCGTCTTTCATTTTGCCAATACCGAAGCCTTCTACCATCACCATTAACTCGTTATGCACCTCTCCTAAGAAAAGGTATTTTCCGTTATCGCTTGGTTTTACAACGGTGATATTTTTTCCATCGTAAATGTAAATGGCGTGTTGGTCGACAAAATAAATTTTGTTTTTGTATTCCACGCAGTAGGCTATCCAATCGCCAATTTTGCCAGTTTTGTTGGGAATTAAATTAGAGAGAGAATGGTAAACAGAAACACCTTGTTAATTTTTTTCGATGTAGCCAATTTCGTTATCGCCGCCTACATAAATTCTACCGTCTTTGGCTTTGCAAAGTGAGAACGGACAGCGGCTTGAGTTCAGTTTTATGGTAGTCCAGTTGTAACCATCAAATTCTAAAACGCCATAAGCATTAGCTACATACAACAGTCCCTTGTCATCATAAATGGCGTCGTAATTTACTTGGTGACCTTTGTACTCTTTAGAGGCGTAAGTGTATCCGCTTGGCTTGTAGGCAAAAGCATTTTCTGTGTTCAACACAAAAACGCTTATCAGTAGCCATAAATAGGTGTACTTCATCATTTGTAAAAATCTATAGTTATGTAGTTCCTCCTTGTGAAGGAAACTCTTGTACGTCAATTCATCCAAATGGCTACAAATCGAACTACTTATTTTATTGTAGTGGTATTGATACCAAGTGATTGAATAGAAATAGAATTGATGTTGTTCGCTGGAACAGATAAAATCAGTTTTTTGCTTTCGCCTGCTTTTAAAGAGATGTAGTTATCGCTCCAAAAAACCGGACGAGCGGGTTCTTTCGTTTTATCGTCCAAAGCAATCAATTCAATGAAGAAAGCAATCTTGTCGCTGGTGTTGCTTACCGTTACTTCAATTTCATTTCCTTTCACTACTTTTTCTACTTTGATATTGGCCATTGGTAATTTGCGTAATGCAGTGTAATCGGCAAATTCAATAGCTGGTGTGTATTGCCAAGAAGCATTTTCTTTGTTAGGATCCATCTTATCGTTTTTGCTGCTCAACCAGTAAAAGTTTGAAGCAATTTGTTCTCCTTTTTTGTTGAGAACCGTTAAGCTTAAAAACGAAACACCTTTGCCCAATTTAGGTAAATCGAAGGCTTTGGTAGAAGCGTTGCCATTAGTATGCGCGTTCACTTCTTTACTCAACAATACTTTTGAATTCACATCGAACAACTCAATTTTGATGACATTGTTGCTGCTGTCTTTGGTATCGTTGTTCATGTAAACGGCATTGTTGCCGTAGTTGTAAGATGCTTGTAAAGGCGCGCAAGAAATTTTGGTTCCGTAGTAAGCACCTGTTGGCATAAGGTAAGCATCGTACAACTGCCAGTAGGTATCTAACCAAGCCGAATTCAACATCCATTGCACAACGCCAGTGGTATTCGGACGGTTATTTCTAAACGCTTCAAACATGGGGCGGATGGCCTCATAGCTGGCTGCTTGAGAAAACAATGAGAAATCTTCAACCGTTGGCGATGCGCCGTATCTGTTGTCGAATGCTTTCATATAGTGATTCATATCTTTAAACGCGTGTCTTCCGTGGTGGTAATTCCATGTAGAATCCATTGGCCAATTTGGTTTTTCGCCTAGCATTTTGTGGAGGGTCCATAAAACTGGAGGTTGCGCTCCCGGACCGGTTTCTGTGTTGAAACCAAAAGCACCACCGCGCACTGTATCGGTGTACCAATACATAGGTGGAACGTAATCGTATGGTCCATTCATCTTCACGCCCGATGGTCCGCTTACCTTGCTAGTCCATGTTTTAGCACTCGCCAAATACGTTCTAGAAGGATCAACCTCTTTCAAAATGGAAATGTAATTTTTCTCTAAATCAGGATGAGGTAAAAAGTCGCTACCACCCACCCATGAAAAAACAGAAGGATGATTTCTTAACCACATCACTTGATGTTTCCAATAAGAAGAAAGCAAAGCAATCGATGATCCGTCTACCGCGCAGCCAAATTCATCGGTGCAAGGTGTACCAATATAATCTTCCCATTCCCATTGGCAGCTAAAGCCCACCATGGCCAAAATTCCGTACTTATCGCAAAGGTTATAAATGGTATGGTCTTTACCCCAAAAAGCTTCAAAACGAATGCAGTTGAGGTTCATGTCTTTTACATATTTCACTTGCGCTTCGTCAAATTCGGCTGTATTGCTTAACAATAAATCATCTACCCAACCAGCACCCTTAATCAATATTTTTTTGCCGTTGATGGTGTAGCCGCGGTGCCCATCTTCATTCATGTAATCGCCCACTTCGCGAATACCAAAATCGATTGCTTCTGAAGAAGAAACTTTGTTGTTGATTTTAGCAGATAACTCCAAATGGTAGATGTTTGGTTCGCCATAACCATTAGGCCACCATAATTTAGGATTGCTGATGTGCAATTGAGGAAGCTCTTTGCTGCTTAATTTTACTTCTTTTTTCTCGTTGGCTTTTAAAGAGATTTTATGCGAAAAAGTGATGTTTTCAATTTTTCCATCAAGTGTGATTTCTTGAGCTTCGCTGCTGTAGTTCACCACTTCGGTACTCACAAACAAATCGGCTTCGTTTAAAGTATTTAAGTTCACTTTAGAATAAACGAAAGTATTTTTTATCTCAACATTTCTAGTAATTTTTAATGCTACATCACGAAAAATACCCATGTTGTTATCGGGAGGTGTTGGCGCCCAATCTACAAATCCGATGGTGTAAGCACCAATAGAAGGAGGAATAAGTTCAATAGCAATGTGGTTTTTACCTGCAATAACAGCAGAATCTACCAACAAATTAAAACGGTTGAAAGCGCCTACTATGGTGTTGGTATCGGCTATTTTTTTTCCATTTAACCAAACATTGGCTTTGTAGTTTATACCTTCAAAGTTAAGCTGGTAGTGACTGTTTACATCTATTTCGCCCAATTGAAATGAACGGGTATAAAACCACGATTTTTTAAATTGTGCGCTAGGCACTTTTTGCATGTTGTCGCCTTCATACAAATTTTTGTAAGTGCCATTTTGTACAAATGCATTCATAATGGTACTTGGAACAGGAGCATTTATCCAAGAGGTAGAATCATCTATTTCGCCTAGCGATAGTTTTTCACCGCTTAATTTTGTTGAACTAGATGGTTTGATTTTCCAATTGCCCGATAAAAGTTGTTCGCCCACTTTGTCGCCAGCACTTAAAGATGAGTTGCAAGAAAATAAGGTGACTACCGCACTTGCCAATACTACTTTTCTAAAAAGATTCATGTTGAAATTAAATTTATACAAACATAGGGAATCAAGGCGCTGCATGCTATTCTTCATAATGGACATTTTACAGACAATAATTATAGTATGGGTTATTTAGGCTAATATAATCTTTTGATTGTAAATGAAATAGAAATTTGTAAAGCAGAAAAAAATAAAGAAAAGCACCGCACTATTGCCATAAAAGAATAAATTCGCGTAAATTATTTACGCATGATATTAGGAATCGACATAGGAGGAACTACCATTAAACTTGGTGTGGTAGATGAAAAAGGAAATATTTTAACGGCAAGTAAATTTCCTACAGAGCCATGGACCAATCCGGCCGAAAAACTAATTGAACTTATTGAAAAAGAATGCACTAAGTTTCAAAAGGAGTATAGTATTGAAGGGGTGGGTATTGGGGTTCCCGGACAAATATCGGCAGATAAAGAAAGTATTTTAGAGCTCACCAATATTCCATCTTTGAACGGATTTGCCCTGCGCAGTGAAGTGCAAAAAGTGTTACCTAAGCTAAAGGTGGTGATTGAAAATGATGCGAGATGTGCAGCTATGGGTGAGTTACAGTTTGGCGGACACGGTTTTGATAGTTTTGTTTTGATGACTTTGGGCACCGGTGTAGGTGGTGGAGTAGTGATTAACCGTAAGATTTTTACAGGAGCCAGCGGAAATGCTGGTGAAATAGGAATGATTCCTGTGGGTAAAGGAAAATATTTAGAAGAATATGTGGGTCAGCGCCAAATTGTGCAATACGCCACCGATTTGCTTCAAGATAAGTTGTATTTAACTTCAGTATTAAAGCAAGACCCTGATTTAAGTGTTGAGAAAATATATTTTGCTGCTACAGATTTTAACGATTCTTGCGCTAAAGCGGTATTTAAATATGCAGGCACTTTAATAGGCGAAGCTTTGTTAAGCATCATTCATTTATACGATGTGCACAATATTGTAATTGGTGGGGGTGTAGGCAATGCTTTCGACTTAATTAAACCCGCTGCAGAGACGGTGTTGAAACATCGACTGATGAACTACTATTACAAAGATTTAAAAATTGTAAAAGCTAGTAATCAAAGCGACACAGGTATTATTGGTGCGGCGAGTTTGGCCTTGTAGGTTTTTGTTTAAAAAAATCGTACTTTTTTAAAATAGTTTTTACTAAACCTTCCATCCAATCATTTGTTCTTGCCAGAGCGGTAACCATGTAC
>JBMTCG010000083.1:0-9402 GCA_049430665.1 Flavobacteriales bacterium
CACGACATCCCGAAAACTCTAGTTTAGACTGACTGAACAACAGGGAGGACATCAACCCCACTTTAATTTAGCCCCAAGTTTCTAGCTCAATAACTTACTTCTCCATCTCGAAACAATTTGTACGATTTTACCGTTCTATAGTAAACTCACCTTATGGCTGCATTCAACAATTTACAAATCATTTCACTTGATAAGTCGGTTCCCAACAATGTTGTTGTTGAATTTGCTGTTCCTGATGAATTGAAAGCGCAATTTAAGTTTCATCCCGGACAATTTGTAGTGGTGAAATATGTGGTGAAGGGGGTAGAATATAAAAGAAGTTATTCGGTAAGTTCCTCGTCGGTGGCCGATGTTCCCTTGCAAATTACAGTGAAACGTGTGGGCGATGGCATTACCTCTAACTACGCCAACAACGAATTGAAGGTGAATGATTTTTTAGATGTTACCACGCCACGTGGTAAATTTTGCATTGAGCTAAATGCCGAGAACAGCAAAACATATTACCTCATAGCTGCAGGAAGTGGTATAGCGCCAATGTACTCTATGATGCAGTCGGTACTAGTAGCCGAACCCAACAGCAACTTAGTATTGCTGTACGGAAATAGAAACGATGACAATATCATTTTTGGCAAAGAAATAAACGAATTGCTGCGAAAGAACAGAGCGCGTTTAAAGGTGCAGCATGTGTTGAGTCAGCAAAGCAATTCCTTACAATTGTTAAAAGACGAATCGATTTGGGAAGGTAGAATAGGAGAAGAAAACATTAGAAAATTATTTGCATTACATTCCTTAGATAGCGAATACCGAGTTTTTGTTTGTGGCCCTTCGGAGATGAACGTAGCGTGCAAAGAGATTTTCAATAAAATGAATTTCCCAAAAGAAAAGGTGCACATAGAATTCTTTGGAAAAAATAATTTATCAGCGTAGGATGTTAGACAATATTCGCTGGTAATTTATATATTTAGAATATGAGAAAATTATTTTTTATTTCGTTTCTAATGCTCTTTTCGTTAAGTGCATTATCGGTAGTTGATTCTACTTTCATTCGTTATAAACTGTTGAACGACGCCGATTCGGCCTTAATGGAATATAAAGATAACGACTATACTTTAAAGCTAAAGCTAGCGCATTTAAACACGCTCAATGCCGAAAGAAAAAAGAATAAAGTGGGCACAATTAAACTTGATATTTTGGCTTCACGCGTTGCCAATAAAATGGCAAGAGAAGCCGCTACGCATCATTTTGTAGGGCACGTGTCTTTAGATGGTTTAAAACCTTACCATCGTTATGCTTTTGCCGGCGGTAAAGATCATGTGAGCGAAAATGCATCGGGCTATTGGACCAACAGCGAAGGTAAAACCGATAGCGCTACCACCATGAAATGGATGAAACTACAACACGATGGTTTTATGAAAGAGGTAGCGCCCAACGATGCGCACAAAAAAAATTGCCTAGATAAATTTCACACGCACGTTGGTATCGGTTTTTATATGAGTGCTAAAGATTTCTTCTACTACGAAGAATACATCGACCGTGCTTTTACTTATGAAAATGTACCCGATACCGTTAACGTTAAGCAAGAGTTTACTTTTAAAGTTAAAGTGCAGCCGCAACAATTTATAGCGGCATTGATGGCGTATTACGAACCAATTCCTTATCCTATCGATGTGGAAGATGCTAAAGAAGAAAGAACTTATGATGATTTTACCAATGTGGTGGCTGCAGAGATTTTACCTTGGGATATGGCCAAGCTGAGAAAAGGGGATGAGTATGAAATTAAGTTGATGTTTAAAAAAACCGGACTCTACTACATTAACCTTTACCGTGATTTTAAAGAAGAAACGGTGAAAGGTGAATTTACCACCAAAGGCAAAATGCAGGCGTGCGGAATTGTAATTGTAGCGAAATAGTTATTTTTTAATTCTATTCTGACGGATTTTCTCGATTTTTTCGCCTACTATTTTATTCAATACGTAGGCAAAAACAATAGATAAAGCAATTACAATTATCGTTCTCCAGCTTTTTGATGGTAGTTGAAATACACCAACCCAACTTAAAACAAAAATGTGCGAAATGTATATAGGGTAAGACAATTCTCCAATTTGCCTATCTGTTTTCCAATTTTTAGATAAAATAAAAATGAAAGGAAGTGCACCAAAAAACACCGCGAAATAAACTATCGATTTAGCTGGTATAGGAAGGTAACGGTAAAATAGGCTAAAGAGAATTACTGTAATAAAAGTAGAACGCAAAAATACAATGTTGAATTTTCGGTGCTTAATTTTATCATAGATACGGTAAGCCAAAATTCCCAGTAAAAAGAAAATCAATTCGGTAGGGAAGAAGCGGGAAGTCCAAGGGTCATGTTGCAAATTAAAAGAATAATAAAGCATCAAGCGCAGACCTAAAGAACATATAATGAATAGCAGTATCGTTTGTGTTTTTTTGCGCGCAATGAAAGGGGCAATAAGGTAAAACATTACTTCAAGAGCAATGCTCCATGCTTGAGCAATAAAGAGAAAGTGGTGTAGTTTCGGACTGCTCAGTTTAAAATTAGCAGTGAAAAAGAGAGAACCGTCGGTGGTGTCAAATCCGAGAAACATGAAAGTGTCTTGAAAAAAAACAAAAATGTTGCTGAAAATCATCATTAGCCAGCTTCCTATCGTCATGCCATCGCCATACTTTTGAAACATACTATAAGTGATGAAATATTGCTGACTACCCAGCATCGAAAACAAGAAAGCACTAAGCAAAGTAAGAATTAAAACAACCCAGTAAATAGGGTAAATTCGCAAAAATCGATTGCTTATAAACAATTGATAACTGTTATTTTGTTCAATGTATTTTTCATTAAGTATAAGTGCGATATAAAATCCAGAAATAATGAAAAATGCCTGTACCGCAACACTGCCACCAAGAGAGGTGAAGCCGAAAGCCATGCCTGCGTGAGAGAAAACAACGCCAATTGCCAAGATGAATCTGATTAATCCCATGATTAGGCTTAAAAGTAAATGAATTGTTCAACATTATTCATTTCATCCAAAAATCTTTTTTTAGCTTTACCCCGTTGGATTCTCTAATGACTTATTATTAAAAAATGTAATCGTTTATTTATGAATTATTTCAAACCATTTGTTTTCTTTTTTCTATTGTCTTTATCGGCGTTTGCTGTTGAAACCGAAGTTTTAGATACTGCCGTTAGTGATACGCTATTTGAAGAGTATGTTAATGAAGATAGTATTTTGGTGGCCAACCTTAAATATGAAACAGGAACCGTTTCTTTAGCCAATGGTGTAGCCGAGATGAAAGTGCCTGTTGGTTACAAATATTTAAATTCTGCCGATAGTAGAAAAGTTTTACAGTTGTGGGGGAACCCAGATGATCCTTCTACTTTAGGTTTGCTGTTCAAGAAAGATGAAGACCCTAATATGGGTACTTCTTATGTGATTGAAGTGTCGTATGAAAATGTTGGTCATGTTGACGATGATGATGCAGAAGATATGGATTTTGATGAGCTTTTAGAGCAGTTGAAAACAGAAACCAATGACGGTAATGCCGAAAGAAAAGCGCAAGGATATCCTGCAGTTACTTTGTTGGGCTGGGCTGCTGGTCCTTTTTATGATGAATAAAACAAAAAATTACATTGGGCTAAGTTGGCCAAATTTGAAGGTGAAGAAGGCAACACCTTAAACTACAACATTAGAATTTTGGGTAGAAATGGATACTTGGTGTTGAATGCCATTGGTGACGATAAAATTTTGCCAGCGGTTAACAAAGATTTGAATAGCATTTTGGCAAGTGTGAATTTTAAAGAAGGACAACAGTACGACGATTTTGACCCCGATTTAGACGAGGTTGCGGCAGTTGGTATTGGCGGTTTAATTGCAGGAAAAGTTTTGGCTAAAGTTGGTTTGTGGGCTGTAATATTGAAGTTTGGTAAAATCATCATCTTTGGAATTATCGCTTTATTCGCTGGCTTTAGAAATAAGATTTTCGGACTATTCAAAAAGAAAAACAAAGTTGAAGAGGAGGCTCCTGTAGTAGATAACAATTCTACTCCTGAGCAATTACCGCAGTAAAAAATGAAATAGAAAAAAGCCTCCGTCAGCTGACGGAGGCTTTTTAATTACAAACCTATAAGCCGGGTTCTGTCTAGCTTTATCATTTATCTAAACGTTCTACCCACCAGGTTAGAGCGAGCAGCTCCCTGGCCTATTTGAACTTTCATCCCAAGTGGTTTTTACAAAGTGCAAATTACTCTGCACAGTCGTGAGCTCTTACCTCGCGTTTTCACCCTTACCCGTCAGCTGACGGGCGGTTATTTTCTGTTACACTTTCCGTCAAAGAACTTTTGCAAGTGCTAAGCCCTCATTTTCATAAGGCATGGTGCTCTGCGATGCCCGGACTTTCCTCATCCGTCAGCTGACGGACGCGATAAAGCAGTTTGTAATGGGGTAAAGGTAAGGGATTTATTTATAGTATTCTTCCATTAACTTCTCCATTTCCTCACGCGTGAGGTTTGGAAAGATGGCGCCTCCTTTGGCCAAAGAGACTTTTCCTGTTTCCTCAGATACAGAAATAGCTACACAATCAGATGACTCGGTAACACCAATAGCAGCGCGGTGACGCATACCATAATGTGCTGGCAAATCTTCTTGTTCGGTAACGGGCAATACGCAGCGGGCTGCTTTAATTTTGTTGCCTTCAATGATTACTGCGCCGTCGTGTAGCGGACTGTTCTTAAAAAATATATTTTCAATCAATCGGGCGCTTAAGGCAGCATCGATTTTGTCGCCCGTACTTTCGTAAAAACTAAGGTCGCTTTGGTTAGCCAATACAATTAAAGCCCCCGTTTTACTTTGCGCCAAATGATAAGCAGCTTGTATTACTGGATGAATCTCTTTGGTTTCGCTACCTGCGCCTCGCATCAATTTATTAAAGAAATTGGTTCTGCCCGAGAAGCTTTTTGTTCCTAAGAAGACCAAGAATTTACGAATCTCTTGTTGAAATACAATCACGATAACTATGGCACCGGCTTCTATGAATTGCCCGATAATCTTACTCAACAACTTCATCTCCAAAAAGCCCAACAACTTCCACAGGAAATAAATGGCAATGAGTCCGATAAAGATGTTAATCGCAACCGTACCCTTCACAATCTTGTACAACTGATAAAACAAAATGGCCACCAGCAGAATATCTACGATATCTGCCCATCTTAACTCAAGAAACAGAAGAGTTGGTGTCATGGTGCTTTTGTTTTCGAAAGGGAAAGTAAAAAGTTAAATGGATACTGCCAAACGCAAAAAGAATTATCTTAGCTACTATGAGGATTAAGCTGCTTTTATTTATTGTTTTTTTTGCGGGAAGCACTTCGTTTGCGCAGTATTATATAATCGGACAAAATTCGAGTTCTACTAATTGGAAGCAAATCAATACCGAACATTTTCAAATTATTTATCCGCAAGATTTTGAGGAGAAGGCGCAGTACACCGCCAATTGGCTCAATTTGGTGTACGATAAAGCAACGGTTTCTTTAAAAACGCAGCCCAAAAAGATATCGGTGATTTTGCAAAACGACATGGTAGAATCGAATGGCTTTGTCACCTTGGCTCCTCGTCGCGTAGAACTTTTTACCACACCTCCACAACAAGACGAAGGTTTAGAATGGTTGAATTTATTGGCGGTACATGAGTTCAGACACGTTGTTCAAATTTCAAAATACAATCAAGGATTAACCAAATTACTTTATTTTCTTTTTGGAGAACAAGGCGTAGGATTGGTGCTGGGCGCTACCACACCAACATGGTTTTTAGAAGGCGATGCAGTAGGATTTGAGACTTTCGCAACGGGTTATGGAAGAGGGCGTTTGCCATCGTTTACCATGGAGTCGAGAGCGATGTTGCTGCAGTTGGGCGCTTTTAATTACGACAAAGCATCGATGGGTTCTTTTAAAACTTTTATTCCAAGTAGATATCCTTTCGGTTATCATTATACCACCTATGTTAAAGATAAATACGGCATCAAGACTTGGGATTCAGTTATGAATAGAGTGGCTTCTTTTCCTTTGATTCCTTTTCCTTTTTCATCTGCATTAAGAAAATACACGGGTAAAGGAACAGGAAAGATGTACAAAGAAATGGTGAAGTACAGCAGCGAAAAATGGAATCGATCGATAGAAATTAACAAGGCTTTATTCACTCCGTTTGAAGTACTAAACGATACGGTTCATGCAGCCTTTACTAGTTATGATTTTCCGGTAGAAACTTCAGCAGGTTTGTTGGCTGTAAAAAGCGGAATGGCCGATGTGGCGCAAATTGTTTTGTTGAAAGAGGGTAAAGAAAAGAGTTTGATGAAATTTGGCGATTATGATAAATCATCGTTTTCGGCCAATCAAAATTATGCGGTTTGGGCAGAACAGTTTCCCGACCTTCGTTGGGAATACAGAAGTTTTTCTGATATAGTTTTGTATGATGTGCAGAAAGAAAAGAGAGTGAGATTTACTAGTAAGCAAAGATTGTTTGCGCCCAGTATTTCTGCCGATAATAAGATAGTAGCAGTAGGGGTCGACAAAGGAAATGTTCCTTCGTTACAATTGTTTTCTTTGGATTCAAACAGTGCTTATTTGAAGAAGGAATTTAAAGAAATGGACATGATTTATTTTCCGGTTTTTGGCGATAGCAATAGCATTTATTTTGTGGCGAAGAAAGAGGGCTATCAAAATATTTTCAAATGGAATTATGTTAGCGATGTTGTAGAACCTTTAGTGGCAGCGGTTCCGTTTGTAATTACAAATCTTACTTATTTCAAAGGGCATTTGGCTTTTCATTCCACACAAAGTGGAATCGATAATATTTTCGAATTGGATTTAATGAGCAATGAAATTCATCAGTTAACGGTATCTAAGTTTGGGGCTTTTAATCCTTCGTTTTCGGCAGATGGAAAATTGTTGTACAACGATTATTCTGCAACAGGAATGAACGCTGTGAAAACAGATTTTAAACCTTCTGCGCTAAACGCAAAGCCCTTTTTTGTGAGTCAGGTTTTAATGTACTCTAATGTATTACAAGACGAACAAAAGGTATTGCTAAACAAAAACAATATGGAGCAATTTGCTTCAGAAAAATATTACACGCATTTGCATCTTTTTAATCTACACAGCTGGGCACCATTGTCGGTAAATGCAGAATCGAGAGAAGCTAATTTGGGCGTAAGTTTAATGTCGCAAAACAAATTGAGTAATACGCTTACAACTTACAACTATACCCTTAATCCTCAGCAGGAAAGAACAGCGCATGAATTAAAAATAGATTACAACTTTTGGTTTCCTAAATTCACGTTATCGGCTACAGATATTGTAATAGAAAATATAAGTGTAGAAAACGATACGGGCTATACCAATGAGCAATTGCGTCAGCAGGTTTTAGGCATAGGTTCATCGGTCGATTTAAATTTAACGCGCGGATATTTACAGCGTTATTTTGGGGTGGGCACTCGTTACTCTTACAATGATATCACAAGAACCGATGATTTGCGCGCAACATTAAATGCCATTGATTACAATGTGTATTATTATTGCGGTACACGAAGATCAAAAAGAGATTTGCAAGCCCTTTGGGCCATGACTTTGAATGCCTTTTACCACCAAAGTATTTTTATTGATGAATATTACAGCAATTCGGTTTATGCATCTTTAAAGGTGAATACACCTGGTTTACTTAAACACAATGCTTTGCAAATTAAGGCCGAATGGCAGCAATCTAATGCTTCGGGCTTTCAGGTTTCTAATTCTGTTGATCTTCCTAGAGGATATGTTGGAGTGTTTTACAACACCATATCATCGCTAAAAGCCGATTATGTTTTTCCCGTTTTATATCCCGATATTAGGTTAGGTGCGCTATTATATCTGCAAAGAATAAGAATGGGATTTCATTACGATTATGCACAGCTAATTAACACTGAAAATAAATTTCAAGTATTGCAATCGCAGGGAATTGAGTTGCGTGGAGATGTTAATTTACTTCGTTATTCTTACTTGATGGATGTTGGTTGCCGAGTTTCAGGATATCGAGATAATGGTGCTTTTTATTTGTATCCGCAAGTGTTGTTTAATGTGGCGTTTAACTAATTGTTGTTTGAATATGAAGAACAAATTACAACTAGGACAATAGTTCCTTCGGGGTACCTCAGGATGACAGTTAGTGGCCCATTGCGTGAAGTGCATGATAAAATGGATATTAAATTGCGCATCAGTAATGTCACCAGTCAGCTGACGGGCTCCGAAGGAACTATTGTCCTGCACTTGAATCCAATTGCAATATCTCACTTTAAATTGCCCAACTCCACAAAATTTTCTATCTATGCTTTTCGCATAAATGAAGACCCGGGTAACACAAATATTTAACATTGAATTTCCATTGATTCAAGCCGGTATGGTTTGGTGCAGTGGTTGGCGTTTGGCGTCTGCTGTGAGTAATGCTGGCGGATTGGGTGTTATTGGCGCTGGGTCGATGTATCCTGAGGTGTTGAAGGAACACATTCAAAAGTGTAAGAAAGCTACCGATAAACCTTTCGCGGTGAATGTTCCTTTGTTGTATCCCGACATTGAAAAGTTAATGCAAATCATAGTGGAGGAGGGAGTGAAAATTGTTTTCACAAGTGCGGGTAATCCAAAAACATGGACTCCCTTTTTAAAAGAGAAAGGTATCACGGTGGTTCACGTAGTGTCGAGTGCGAAATTTGCGAAGAAAGCGGAGGAGGCTGGAGTTGATGCTGTAGTTGCTGAGGGATTTGAGGCAGGCGGACACAACGGTCGCGAGGAAACAACCACTATGGTTTTGATTCCTCAAGTGGTTGATGCAGTAAAAATACCAGTTATTGCTGCAGGCGGAATTGCCAGTGGTAAAGCCATGTTGGCGGCTTTTGCCTTAGGCGCAGAAGGTGTTCAAATTGGAAGTAGATTTGTGGCTTCACTAGAATCATCTGCCCATGAAAATTTTAAAAATAAAGTAATTCATACTCAAGAAGGAGAAACTTTGCTTACCTTAAAGGAACTCACTCCGGTAAGATTGATTAAGAATAAATTCTTTCAAAGCGTTGAAGAAGCTAAGTTGAAAGGGGCTAGTGCAGAAGAGTTGAAAGCGTTGTTGGGTAAAGGAAGAGCTAAGAAAGGAATGTTTGAAGGAGATATAGACGAGGGTGAGTTGGAGATCGGACAAGTATCGGCTTCTATCAAAGAAATAAAATCGGCAGGGGAAATTGTAAGAGAAATAATGACAGAATTTGAAGAAAGAAAAAAATCGTTTAATGATTAATTACAAAGAGAAAACATTGGCCAACGGATTGAAAGTAATTGCGCATCGCGATACTTCTACACCTATTGCTGCTTTAAATATATTGTAC
>JBMTCG010000084.1:0-8731 GCA_049430665.1 Flavobacteriales bacterium
AACGAATAAACATCATTTTCTACTTCAACAATGGGAAGCGGAAAGTTTAAAGTTTCTTCTACAATCTCTTGCAATTTGGCGTTAGGAATTTCACCGTCGACAAAACGCTTTGCTACTTCGAAAGCGATTTCGTGTAATGGTTTTCCGTTGCCTATTAATCCGCTAGGAAGAGCGTCGATTCTTTCTGGGAAGTATAAACCTTTGTCGGGAGCTAAGCCGCGAACTACTGCATCTTCGTAAGATACTGCGGGAGAGATTTTGTTGGTGCTGAAATATTTCATACTTGTTGTTTTTAACCACTTATATTTTTTTAACCACAGAGGCACAGAGGTCACGGAGGGGAAAGTTTTTTAAACTCTCTGTTCTCTGTGTCTCTGTGGTTTATTTTCATTCTTTTTTACTATTGATATTTTAAACCACAGAGACGCGGAGGTCACAGAGGTTGTGTTTGTTATTTTATTTTTTTTGTTGCTCACAGAGGCGCTTTGCTTAATAGAGGCCACAGAGGTAGTACTCGATAGACGCACTAATTTGAAACGCTCACAGGATTGTTTATTATTCTTTTAATTCCTTGTTTTAGTAATGCAACATTAAAGTTTATTATTAATCCCAATTTACAGTCGCTCAATTTTAAATAAGTTAAGGTTTGAGCCATGTGAACATCATTAATTTCGTCTACAGATTTTAATTCAACCACTAACTTATCTTCAACTAATAAATCAATTCTTAATCCGCTCTCTAACACAATACCATCATATTTTATTGGTAACACATATTCTTTTTTTACATATATACCTGCCTTATTTAATTCATAAAACAGACATTCTTGATAAACCTTTTCAAGCAATCCTGCACCCAGCGCTCTGTGCACTCTAATCGCGCAAGCGATAACCTCTGTGGCTATTTGGTTTTCTTCAGTCATGCTTTTTCTCTGTGAACTCTGTGCCTCTGCGGTTAATAAAAATATTGTGGTTAAAAATTAGTTTTATTTTGCGCCATTTGGATTCACTTTCGACAAGTGAATATTATAATCAATTCCAAAGTTTTTGTATACATCGCCCATCGCTTTCTTCACTTTTTCTGCTGTTTCTTTTCCTTTGCTTAAAGCAAAAATACTCGGACCAGAACCAGAAATAGAACAACCCAAAGCACCAGCTTTTAAGCTTTCTGCTTTTACTTGATCGAAGCCTGGAATGAGCATAGAGCGAATAGGTTCAACAATCACATCTTGCAGTGAGCGTCCAATCAATTCGTAATCTTCACGGTACAAACCTGCTACCAATCCGCCTACATTTCCCCATTGCGTTACTGCTTTTTTCAAAGGAACAGAGATGCGCAAAACTTTACGTGCATCAGATGTTTTAACTTCAATTTGAGGGTGAACTACGGTGGCGTATAAATCGGCTGGAGTGTTTAATTTGATGATATCTAAAGGAGAGTAGGAGCGAACCAAAGTGAAGCCGCCACACAATGCAGGAGCAACGTTATCAGCGTGTGCTGTGCCTGATGCCAAGCGTTCACCTTCCATCGCGAATTTTACCAATTGCACATCGCTGTATCCAGCATTCAACAATTTATTCAAAGCAGCAACGGCACCTGCAGAGCTTGCTGCGCTAGAACCAATTCCGCTGCCTGCTTTGATACCTTTTTTGATGGTGATTTCTAATCCTTGCTCAATGCCCATATCTTGCAACATTGCTTTGATGGCAACGCCTGCAACATTTTTATCGGGATGAGTAGGTAGATCTTCGGCACCAATCATTTTGTTGATGATGATTTCAGTGCCTGCTATTTTTTTTAGTGTGACTTCGTCGCCCGGTTGCTGGAGGGCAAAACCTAAAACATCAAATCCGCAGCCCACGTTGGCAACGGTGGCAGGGGCAAATACTGTTATACAATCACTTTCTTTTGTCATGTCTTTTTTTGTGTGCTTGTCATCCTGAGGTACTCCGAAGGAACTAATGTGTAGGACGGTAGTTTCTTCGGGGTACCTCAGAATGACAATGGTATTAATCTCTATTTGCTACACGAATAATATCTGCGAAAACTCCGGCGGCAGTTACTTCAGCACCAGCACCGGCACCTTGAATTACCAATGGTTGTTGCGCATATCTATCGGTGTAGAAAGATACAATATTGTCTTTTCCTTGTAAGTTGTAGAATGGATGCGTGCTGTCAACTGCCTCTAATTTCACGAAAGCAGTTTTGCCATCGTAGCCACCAATTACACGTAATTTTTTACCAGCTGCGTTGGCATCGGCATACATCTTTTGGAAAGTAGCTTCGTTCTTTTGTAATTCAACGAAGAAGTCGTCTACCGATTTGGCATCGAAACAGCTTTGCGGCAAGAAACTTTCTACTTTAATTTCGTCCATTTCCATGCGGTAGCCACTTTCGCGAATCAAGATTACAATCTTACGTTTCACGTCGGTACCACTTAAATCGATGCGTGGATCGGGTTCTGTATAACCTTCTTTTTGTGCGATTTTCACGATGTCGTGGAATTTCACTTTGTCGTTGAAACTATTGAAAATGAAGTTCAATGAGCCCGAAACGACACCTTCAATTTTATTGATTCTGTCGCCACTTGCAATCATGTCGTTCAAAGTACCAATAACAGGTAAGCCAGCGCCTACGTTGGTTTCGAACAAGAACAGCGCACGATTTTTAAGCGCTAATGATTTTAATTTTTTGTAGTTATCGTATTCAGAAGAACAAGCTACTTTGTTGGCCGTTACGACAGAAATGCTGTTTGATAACAATTCGGCATAAACACCAGCCACATCGTAATTGGCAGTAACATCAACGAAAACAGAGTTTCTTAAATCTAAATCTTTGATGGTAGCGATGAACTTTTTCATGTCGAAAGCTTCACCTTTAGCAGCGACATCTTCTTTCCAAGAATCAAGACTCAAGCCGCTTTCATCGCCCAACAACATTTTTTTGCTGTTTGCCAATCCAACCACATTCACATCGATGTGCGCGTTTTTAAGCAACACATCTTTTTGCTTTTTGATTTGCTCTATCAAAGTTCCACCCACATTTCCAACTCCCACAAGGAAGATATTCAATTTTCTGTTTTCCGATTCGAAGTGACGTTCGTGCAATACGTTCAGCGCTTTTTTAACGTGAACTTTTTCAATCACCACCGATATATTTCTTTCTGATGAACCTTGAGCGATAGCGCGAATACTTACGCCGTTGCTGCCCAAAGCACTCATCATTTTTCCTGAAACGCCCACTTGTCCGCTCATTTTCTCGCCCACCAAAGCCACAATCGCCATGTCTTTTTCTACCTTTAACTCATCAATTCTACCCAAAGAGATTTCGTATTCAAATTCTTTAGAAACCGCTTTTTGAGCTACTTCAACACTTGCGTCATCAATAGCCAAAGTGATAGAATGTTCTGATGAAGATTGCGTAATTAAAATTACGTTCACCACCTCTTTAGCCAAAGCGCCAAACAAACGAGAAGCGATACCAGGGATACCAATCATTCCAGAACCACTCAGGCTCACCAACGAAATGTTTTCGATAGAGGTGATTCCTTTGATAGGTTGGTCGGTATCGGCAGTCGGACAAATCAATGTTCCTTTGTCTTGAGGTGCGAAAGTATTTTTAATTAAGATGGAAATATTTTTCTTTAAAGCAGGCTGAATCGTAGGAGGGTAGATCACTTTAGCACCGAAGTGAGAAAGCTCCATCGCTTCTAAATACGAAATTCTTTCGATAGGGAAAGCAGAAGGAACCTTGCGCGGATCGGCAGTCATCATACCGCTTACATCCGTCCAAATTTCTAGCATTTCAGCATCTAAAGCAGCAGCATAAATAGCAGCTGTATAATCACTTCCTCCACGACCTAAGGTAGTAGATTCTCCTGTTTCTGTTGAAGAAACAAAGCCAGGAGCGACATATAATTTTCCTTTTTTGAAAGCCTTTTTGATGTTCTCGTTCGTCAGTTCAAAATTTACTGCAGCATTACCGAAATTACGATTGGTTTTAATCAATTCTTTCGAATCCAATAACTCAGCTTCCATGAAGGTAGCAATGATTACAGAAGAAAGTTGTTCGCCAAAACCAACAATGAAATCGCTGGTTTTATTGGTCAATTCACGAATTAAGAAAACACCGTTGAGGATATCCTCCAATTGGTTGAACATCACTTTTACGTTGGCGATAAGGCTGCTTTGTTTGTCAATGGACAACAATTCGCGAATAGCGATGAAGTGGCGATCTTCTAAATGGCTAACGATTTCTTGGTAAGATTCATCGCCTTTTTCAGCAAGCTTGCTCGCTTCAATTAATTTATTGGTAACACCACCCAGCGCCGAAACCACGCAAATAACGTCGTGTCTAGAGCTTTTGTCTTTAACAATAGCAGTTGTTTTTTTTATCGCATCTGCTGTGGCAACCGAAGTGCCTCCAAATTTTAAAACCTTCATGAATCGCAAATTTGTAGCGAAAATAAAGAATTTGGATGGGTTTTCGATGCGAAATAAGAGGAAAAAAGTATTGTTCTTTAAAGCTAGTGAAATTAATCGATGAGTAGTTTACATGTACTAATATAGTTCGCTAAATCTTTGGAGAATATCATACCTCCTCGGTAATTAAGGTGGTACTTATCGCAAAACCATTGTTTTTCTTTAAATTTTTCATTGGTATTTTGATAGAAAAAAATATTGTTGTTACCCTTGGAAAGTTCGATTATTCTTTGTGAAAATTGATTGATTCTTGGGGCATAATTAGGTCCGTAAACAAGCAATAGATTGATGTTGTTTTTTTTACACAGAGACAGAAAAGAGGTGAATTTATCAATTAAGTAAGGACTTTCCTTAGACTTGTTGTATGTAAAATAGTTATTAAATTGCATGGTGTCGAAAGTAAGTGATTTGTATCTGATCGGCATAGATCCGCATGTTACAATAGTGTCCGTAGGAGCTACGGTTCCTCTTGTTTTGTACAATGTTGGGAGATTACATTTTTTATAAGGGTATGCTTTAGAAAGTGAAAGGTAAGTAAAAGGTTCTCTTTCGTTAATGGTTTCTTTTACCAGTGGGTATTTAATCCACGGATATAGATAGTCTAAGCGGAAACCAATATTTGATTTTTCAAAAAACTCTTCTGTATCATCGAGTGCGAGGACAATAAGTTTTGGTTTTTTATTATTGCTTTTGAGATAATAGTTAAGCAGTAATTCGTGGAAATCGATATTAGAGCCGAGGAATCCAAAGTTGTAAGCTTTAATTTTTAATTCTTTACTCAATTCGCTTGCTCTAATATTTCGAGCAGCTCTTGAAGAACCAAAAATCACTACATCGAAATCATTGTTCCCTTTCAGGATTAATTCAATTCTGTGGTCGTTTTGCGATGAGGTAGCGAACCTAGATAAGCCTAGTGACATTAGGTAATCAATAGTAAAGACAAGGACTATGAACAAGGCGGTGCGTAATATGAATTTCTTTATTTCCATGCAGTTAAAATTGAAAATAAATAAATGTGAAGACTTCCGACTTAGTACCAAATAGAATCACAAAACATAAGGTTAAATAAATTCCCCATCTCATCCCTTTTTGCTTTATCATATCTATTTGGAGAGCGTGACTTTTCTTTCTTTGAATCCACTCAATGCCGATTAAAAATGTGATCAAAAAAAGAGGAGCGATACTGGTTTGTGGTTTAGATAAAATGTTAGAAGAAAAAAGATTGTTGAGGTAGGTTAAGGATTTTGATAGAGTTTCGGCCCTGAAAAATACCCAAGCAATACAAACAAGAGTAAATGTTAAAGTAATTTGCAGAAATTCTTTAATTGAAGGAAGTATTGAATTTTCGGCAGCGATGCCTTTTATTTTTGTTTGATTCATTAGTAAAAGGGGAAGAAAAAACAAGGCGTGTAAAAACCCCCAAATAATAAAGTTCCAGCTTGCACCGTGCCAAAAACCACTTACTAAAAATATGATGAAGGTATTTCGAATAGTATTTGTTTTTCCATTGGCATTTCCACCTAGAGGGATGTATAAATAATCGCGAAACCATGATGAAAGTGAGATATGCCATCGCTTCCAAAATTCGGCTATATTTCTGGAGAAGTAAGGGAACTTAAAGTTTTGTAATAATTCATAGCCAAAGAGTCTTGCTGTGCCTAAAGCAATATCTGAATAGCCAGAGAAATCGCCATAAATTTGAAAAGCGAAAAACACGGCTCCTAAGGCCAAGGTACTTCCGTTGGAGGTATCAGGGTGAGCAAAAATTTCATTGGCATAACTAGCGCAGTTGTCGGCAATCACCACTTTTTTAAACAGTCCCCAAAGTATTTGTCTCATACCGTCTAACGCTTTTGAATAATTGAAAACGCGCTTCTCTTTAATTTGAGGTAAAAGATGAGTAGCACGTTCAATAGGACCGGCTACTAGCAGAGGAAAGAAGCTAACAAAAAGAGAATAGTCGACAACGTTTTTTTCGGCTTTTATCCGCTTGTTGTATATGTCAATAACGTAAGATAAACCGTGAAAGGTGTAGAAAGAGATTCCAACTGGAAGAATGATTTTTAAAGACCAAAAATTACTTTGGATATCGAACATTTTTAGCCCTTCTGCAAAAGATTCGATAAAGAAATTGTAGTATTTGAAAATCCCAAGAAAACCTAGGTTTACCAAAATACTCAGCCAAAACCAAAAGCGTTTTTGCGAAGGGTTTTTAGATGATTCTATCTTAATGCCGGTATAGAAATCGAGAGAGGTAGAAAAGATAAGTAAGAATAGAAATCTCCAGTCCCACCAAGCATAAAAAACATAACTTGAAATTAAGAGAAGAATATTTTGTAAGCGAAAGGAACGATAAAAAAATACCCAAAAAAGAATAAAAACTATTGGTAAAAAAATAGCGTATTCCAGTGAGTTGAAAAACATTTTTTAGTCATTAAGCTTTAATACAGCCATGAATGCCGATTGCGGAATCTCTACGTTAGCGAACTGACGCATTCTTTTCTTACCTTCTTTTTGTTTCTCCAACAATTTACGTTTACGAGAGATATCGCCACCATAACATTTTGCGGTAACGTCTTTACGCAAAGCTTTTAAGGTTTCACGAGAAATAATTTTAGCGCCAATGGCAGCCTGAATAGGGATTTCAAATTGCTGACGAGGGATTAGCTCCTTTAACTTAGCACATATTTTTTTACCGAAATTGTACGCGTTATCGGCGTGAATCAATGATGATAAGGCATCCACAACTTCTCCGTTCATCATAATGTCCATTTTCACCAAGTTACTGCGTTTGTAGCCTGCCGGACTATAATCGAAAGAAGCGTAGCCTTTAGAGATAGATTTCAAACGGTCGTAAAAATCGAAAACGATTTCGGCCAGAGGCATTTCAAAGCTAAGTTCTACACGGTCGGTAGTAAGGTAAACCTGATTTTTAAGGAAACCTCTTTTTTCGATAGCGAGGTTCATTATAGTACCCACAAATTCAGCTTTGGTAATTACCTGAGCGTTGATAATTGGCTCTTCAACATAATCGAGATGATTTGGAGAAGGTAATTCGGTTGGATTATTAACAATTATTTTTTCTCCTTTAGTAGTGTAGGCATAGTACGATACGTTGGGAACCGTAGTGATTACAGTCATGTTGAACTCACGTTCCAAACGCTCTTGAATAATTTCCATGTGCAACATTCCTAAGAATCCGCAACGGAAACCGAAGCCTAGCGCAGCAGATGATTCTAACTCAAAAGTTAAAGATGCATCGTTCAACTGCAATCTTTCCATTGAAGCACGAAGCTCTTCGTAATCTTCGGTGTCGACAGGATAAATTCCCGCGAATACCATTGGTTTTACATCTTCGAAACCGGCAATAGCCTCAGCACAAGGGCGTTCTTTATTGGTGATAGTATCACCCACTTTTACATCTTTCGCCACTTTGATACCCGAAATGATATAACCAACATCTCCAGTTTTTACTACATCTCTTGCCTCTTGATTCAAGCGTAAAACGCCAATCTCATCGGCAAAATATTCTTTACCAGTATTTACAAACTTAACAGGATCTCCTTTGCGAATTTCGCCGTTTACTACTTTGAAATAAGCCTCGATACCGCGGAAAGAATTGTATAATGAATCGAAAATTAAAGCTTGAAAAGGTGCTTGAGGATCTCCTTTAGGAGCAGGAACTCGGGTGATAATTGCCGCTAAAATATCCATAACACCTAAACCTGTTTTACCAGAGGCAGATAAAATAGCATCTCTATCGCAACCCAATAAGTCGACAATTTGATCTTTTACCTCCTCGGGCATAGCGCTAGGAAGGTCGATTTTGTTCATGATTGGAATAATTTCCAAGTCATTGTCGAGAGCTAAATATAAATTCGAGATAGTTTGTGCTTGAATACCTTGCGCAGCATCTACAATTAATAAAGCGCCTTCGCAAGCTGCGATTGAACGCGATACTTCGTAAGAGAAATCGACGTGCCCAGGCGTGTCAATCAAGTTCAAAACATATTTTTTGCCTTCGTAGGTATAATCCATTTGAATGGCGTGACTCTTAATAGTGATACCGCGCTCGCGCTCGATATCCATATCATCGAGGGTTTGCGCGACTAAATTTCTTTTGTCAACGGTACCCGTATATTCCAACAATCTATCGGCCAAAGTACTCTTACCGTGGTCGATGTGTGCGATAATGCAAAAATTTCTAATGTGTTCCATACTTCACTTTACAAGAGGGGCGAAAATACGAA
>JBMTCG010000085.1:0-8621 GCA_049430665.1 Flavobacteriales bacterium
TTATGTTGTGCTGTCCGCCTAATTCTTTTATTTTTTCAATGGTATCATCGCTGCTTCCAGTATCGCAAATCACATAATAATCTACAACTCCTTCCAAAGATTTAAAGAGTCGGGACAAATTAGCCGACTCATTTTTTACGATCATGTTAAGGCAGATACTCATGTTTTATTTATCCATAAACGGATATCTGTAATCTGCTGGAGGATTTAAATTTTCTTTAATCGTTCGCGGACTCACCCAGCGAAGTAAATTAATGTAAGAACCAGCTTTGTCGTTGGTGCCTGAAGCTCTTCCGCCACCAAAAGGTTGTTGGTTTACTACTGCACCCGTAGGTTTATCGTTGATGTAAATATTTCCTGCAGCATGTTCTAAAACTTTTAAAGCATGGGCTAAAGCCGCTTGATCTTGAGAGATGATGGCACCTGTTAATGCATACTCACTGGTGTTGTCGATGAGTTTTAAAGTAGCTTCAAAATCGCTGTCTTCGTATACGTATATTGTTAAAACCGGACCGAATATTTCTTCGCACATCGTTCTGTATTGTGCGTTTTTAGTAAGCACAACGGTGGGTTCTATGAAATATCCTTTGCTAGAATCGTAGCCTCCACCAATTAAAATTTCAGCATCTTTCGATGTTTTGATGTATTCAATGTAAGATACAATTCTATCGAAAGCTTTCTTGTCGATTACAGCATTTACAAAATTCTCGAAGTTTTCTGTTCCACCTATTTTGAAAGATTTTACATCGTTCAACAATTCTTCTTTAACTTGTGGCCATAATGATTGCGGAATATAAGCGCGTGATGCAGCCGAGCATTTTTGTCCCTGATATTCAAAAGCGCCACGAGAGAGAGCCGTTGAAACCACTTTAACATTGGCAGATGGATGGGCCAAAACAAAATCTTTTCCGCCAGTTTCGCCCACAATTCTAGGGTAGCTTTTGTATTTATCGATATTGCCACCAATGGTTTTCCATAGTGATTTAAATACCTTGGTAGAACCTGTGAAATGCAAGCCCGCAAAATCTTTATGATTAAAAACTACATCGCCCGTTTCTGGTCCGTCGGCAATTACCATGTTCACCACACCTGCAGGCAAACCTGCTTCTTTAAAAATTTCCATGGTGAAATAAGCAGAGTAGGCTTGCGCTTCATTGGGTTTCCAAACTACGGTATTTCCCATTAATGCTGGAGCAGCAAATAGATTGCCTGCAATGGCTGTGAAGTTAAATGGAGTGATGGCAAATACGAATCCTTCTAACGCACGATACTCCACACTGTTTTTTATTTCAGAAGTAGAACTAGGCTGATCAGCATAAATTTTCTCCATGAAATAAACATTGAAACGAAGGAAGTCGGCCAACTCGCAAGCAGCATCAATCTCTGCTTGATAAGCGTTTTTGCTCTGGCACAGCATCGTGCTTGCCAATATTTTGTAGCGGTATTTATCAGAAATTAAATCGGCAGCTTTTAAAAATATCTTAGCTCTTTCTTGCCAAGGTGTTGAACTCCATGTGGCTTTTGCAGCTAATGCTGCATCAATAGCTTGTTGCACGTGTTGTTTAGTGCCCATGCTAAAAGTACCCAGTTTGTGCTGAATATCGTGAGGCGGCTGAACGCTAATTTTATTATCTGTGAATATTTCTTTGTCGCCAATATAAAGTGGGATGTCGATTTGCTGACTTCTTAAATTGGCCAATTCTTTTTGAAGTAGTTCTCTTTCTTTGCTGCCTGGGGCGAAGGATAGAGTGGGTTCGTTTTGAGGAATAGGGAAATGCATAATTCTTACAATTCAATGTTTAATCTAAAGTAAGAATTTATTCTGTAGGGGCGAACTGCTGTTCGCCCAGAGTTTGTGAAATAAAAAAGGGCGAGCAGCAGCTCGCCCCTACATTATGCGTATTTTTTTTAATTCAATACAAACTTCGCCAATAATTCAAACTTTGGAATAATCACTTCAAATTCTTCAAGGGTATCTAAATTTACCATGTTGTAGTGTCCTTCCATGGTGCCAATGCCTGTTTTTAGGTCGGTGCCCGATTCATAAGTATAAGAATTTCCTGGGTCGATGATAGGTTGTTGTCCAACCACGCCATCACCTTCAACCACTAATTCTTCCCCAACAGAATCGATGATGTGCCATTCACGGCTTAGCAATTGAACTCTGTATTGTCCGAGATTTCTAATTGTAATTCGGTATCCATAAACAAAGATACCTTCGCGCGGCATAGAGTGACGATCTTTGTAGATTGACTCTACAGTTACTTCAATATTTTCTGTGATTTGTGTTACCATAGTAGATGCTACCTTAACGTACTTTTTACTAAAGAGGTTCCAACTAATTGCCAATAATCTCCAATTACGCTTTTGTAGTACACTAGCGCTTGATAAACATTTTCGGTTTGATAGAAATTTCCTTCAAAATAGCCTTCGTCGATTTTACCGTTTTTGAGAACAACGTAATTGTAGTTGTAATAGCCCTGTTTCAACAATAAAGTGTTTTCAAAACAATGTTTTTCCCAGTTGTATTTCATTTTGGCTTCGGGTAAATATTGCCAGTTGGTGAGTGCGCCGTAAATATAAACCTCAGAACCTAAAAGTGAATCTTTTGAATTTAAAGTGAAATGAACAGGAGAGTAGTCGGCTTCAATCAAATCGTTATTGCCTTCTTGCACATCAATAGTGCGCATTCCGTCTAAATCAACATATAACCTGTACTGCAAGAAATTTCTTTTGTCATCGGTTTTTAAATAAGTGTGGGTTAGGTTGTCTTCTAAAATATAATTCTCAATTCTTTCCGATTGAAAGCGCAAAGAACGTATGTCGAAATATCTGAATTCATTTCCTGCGAAAAAACTATTTTCATCGCTATAATTGTATGAGAGCAAATCGTTAGTGATAAATTGAGGTTTCAAATCTTTTATAGCGGTGTTCCAATTGTAGTTTTGAAGCAGCACTACTTTGATTTCCGAAAAAGGATCGGTGATGTTAATTTGCTGAGGAGCGATAGTAAAATCAACTTCGTGTTTGTAATACTGTTCGCCTGGTATGGATGAATAATGTTGGTCTAAGTTGATTCCAAGTTTTGCTTCTACTGCCATAAAGCGGTAGGTGAGTACTATGTTATCGGGATTTCCATCTTGAAAAACTTTAATGATATAGTTTCCCGATTTGGTTATTTGCATGTTTTCGTGAGGAAAAGATTCTGTATAATGAATGTACTTTTGCTTGGTGTTGAAGGAGTATTCGTACGACGAAAAACTAAATTCCGAGTATCCTTTAATGTATTCTGAAGTCCAAATAGTCGAAGGTTTCCAGTCGTGTGTGCAATGAATTAACGTGTAAGAATAGGAGTTGATATTGGCGCTAAAATCATCAAAACTAAGCATCAACTGTTCTCCCGAATTCAATGAAATTATGGGCGCTGCCATAGCGAAATCTTTAGGATGCAGCTGAACTGTATGAATTTCCTTTTTGAAAATTTTATTGTTGTAAACACCGCTATCGCTTTGAGCAAAAGACAATAGCGGAAAAAGTAAAAACAATAGAAATTTCTTCATGTTTTTTGTACTACAATTTACTGGCCATTTTTGCATAATCTTTCGCAAAGTAGGTGAGGATGATGTCGGCACCAGCTCTGCGCAAGCTATACAACGTTTCGGGCATGGCTTTATTGAAATCGAGCCAACCGTTTTTGCAAGCTGCGCTTAGCATAGCACATTCGCCACTTACATGGTAAGCAGCAATAGGAATATTGAAACTGTCTTTCAATGATTTTATTACATCCATATAGTGCAAGGCTGGCTTCACCATTAAGAAGTCGGCGCCTTCATTGTAATCCAATTCGGCTTCTAGTAGGGCTTCTCGCGTATTTCGAAAATCCATTTGGTAAGTTTTCTTGTCGCCTTTTTTGGGTGCTGAGTTTAATGCATCTCTAAACGGACCGTAAAATGAGCTTGCATATTTGGCGGTATAGGCCATGATGCCTGTGTTTTCAAATCCGTTGTTGTCAAGCTCATCACGCAAAAATCCAATTCGCCCGTCCATCATGTCGCTCGGACCAATTAAATCTATTCCAGCTTCGGCCTGAGCCAATGCCATTTTCGATAAAATAGGTAAAGTATCGTCGTTTACAATTTGATCGTTGTGCACCAAGCCATCGTGTCCGTCACTGCTGTAAGGATCCATCGCCACATCGCTAATTAGCACACATTCGGGGAATCTCTTTTTAATCTCTTTAATAGCGCGCAAATAGAAGTTTTTTGAGCTATAACTATATGTAGCAGTTTTGTTTTTGTGTTTTTCATCCACTGAAGGAAAGAGAATAAACGCTTTCAATCCCAACTTCATACAAGAATCAATTTCCTTAATGATGTTTTCCAACGACATTCTATAGTTTCCTGGCAAAGAATGAATCTCATCTTTAATATTTGTGCCATCCATCAAGAAAAGCGGATAAACCAAATTCGAAACATCTAAATATGTTTCTCTACTTAATTCTCTAATTCCAGAAGAAACTCTTCTGCGGCGCGGACGGATTTGCATGGTTAATTAATTTGAAGGCTAAATTAAGGAAATGAATTAGGAATTTGTCATGCCTTTGTATTCTTACTTCAATAGCGGAGATTACTCAACTAATTCCAATTGAGAACTTCCAAAATTCTTTTGCCAAAATTCTTCGTCATTGATGAAGTTTTGGGTATTCCACAACCAGTTAATAGACAGTTTTCTAATGTCTTTAACTACATCCATTTTCTGGTCTTGAATCTTTTCGATTTTTCTTTCAGGATAAGTTTTCCAAAGGTACAAGCTGTTCGTAGTATCTCCAGGTGTGTAAGTGCAATAAGACAAGTACATTTGCTTTTTGTTGTCTTTGTATATGAATGGAATTAATACTCTGCTGCGATTACTATTGTACAAAACATAGTAAATGTCTTCTTCTTCGTTATCTTGAAAACGGGTATTGTAGTGGCTGCTGTCTTTAGCGTTTAATTTAGCCCATAGGCTATCAGTTTTAACTTGCGCTACTTTTTCTAGTTTGAAATTCACCTTCAGTTTTTCCCTTTTATCTTTTGCGCTTCTCGAATGAATCAAAATCGCAAGCTCTTTTTTGCCGTTTTCAATTTTCTCTTCTGCAAAGCCATTGCTGTTCCAGAATTTGCTATTTTCTTTAATCTTGCCATCTTTAAAAAATCCTCTTTCTGTTAGTACCATAAACATCAATTCTTCTTGCAAAGACGATAAATCTTTACCTGCTAAACGTATGTATTCTTCGCCATCGAAAATCCATTTGCCATCTTGCAAGATCCCTGCGACAGTGTAGCCTATCGCTTTAAATTTACCTTTTGGTTTTGGTGCATTTTTAAAAGAATGAAAGTGTGCGCCGTATTCTAATTTTAAACTTTTGTAGGACATTGATTTTTTATCTACGGCATAAAAAGCCAAAAATTTGGTGTGGTTTTTATTGAAAATAACCTTAAAACATTGATCACTAATGGCCATTGAATCAAGATAAGTAGTTGCTTCATCTAAAATTTCTTTAGGTCTTTCATTGTAAACCGAATCAATATAGCGAACCATTAAATCTTTAGGAGACTTTTGCTGAGAAAGGGCAGAAAGGCTGATGAGAATGAAAATTGGGAGCAATATATTTCTATAATTCATAAGTATAATTTTAGGTTGATAAAAGGTAGAACAATTTTACGATTAAAAAAATTGTACCGGCTTTTGTTAGTTGGGACAAGCTCCAACGATTTGGTCACATGAAACCTGCTCTTTTTTGCGTTTTTTTGCTTTGGGCAAAAAACAAAAAAGCCCGAAATCAGTGAAGATTTCAGGCTTTTGCTTTAAAACAGATCTTTATTGGCGGTCCGGACGGGACTCGAATCTCGTTCGTATCTAATTAATAATCAGTGTTTTGAAAAGCCCTGAAATCTACCTCCACCTCAAAAATCACTACTCAGGAACTGTTGTTTTTCTATGAAATGAACTGTTTTGCTTTCGTTTGCTAAAGGTAATAAAAATCACGTGTTTACATTCAAATTTTATAGAATTAACACTATAGCTCTAATTCAGAACCCCATGGAATAGTATTGATTTTATTTTTCAAAATTTCAAGAGCTTCAATTATTTCATCAAAAGACGGAGCATTTTCTTCATGAATCATTTGATCTAACATTGACTTGTAGTCTTTTCTCCAGGCATCAATGTATTTTTCTGTTGGTATTGGATTGATGTGTTTTGGGTGATGAAGTTTGTAATCAACTCCTCCTACACGAGTGAATTTAGATCGGTGTTCAACAATAGTATTATACAATTCTTTGTCTTGAAGAGCCTTTTCTGCAAACTTCGTTGTTGAAAGTTTTACTAAATCATATAAGTGTCTGCTTAGTCGATCTACCCTGATCTTTTCTTTTGGTCGTTGAAATTCTTCATGTAGAAGAAATATCTTTTCTAAAAAAGTTCTCTCAGGGTTAACCGTTGGTACTTTAATCGGAGTTGAAGCAAATGGCTGGTTAGGATAGTGTTCATCTATTAAAGAACCAAATTCTTGTGTAGAAAATGGCTCTCTTAGTGACCTACATCCAATTTCTACTTGCACTTTTGGTGCAATATAAGTTGTGTACTCAGCTACATAAGGGTAGTAAACCTCAATTATTCGAGGATCCTGATCGCTTTCCGTCGTTTCTACCAACTTTAATTGAACATTACCAAATCCTTTTTCTTCAAATTTTGCTTTCAGATCATTGTAAAAAATATCGCTGGTATAATTACCAGCTTTTTTACGTAATTCTGTTCTTTGCTTTTTAGTCAAATTTCCTTTAAAACCAAGAAACTCCCTATCAATAGCTAAATCAATATCTTCTGAAAATCTATCTATAATTTTCCACGCCTTACTTTATGATGTGCCGCCTTTAAAAACTAAGTGTTTTGCAACATCCAATTCAAAAATTAATGATAGGGTTTGCACTACCCACCAATCTTTTTCAATGGCATGTGCCGGAATCGTGGTTTTATTGAATAAATCTTGAAGGATCAGACTTTTTTCTTTTTCTGGTAATTGATCGA
Organism: Flavobacteriales bacterium; assembly: GCA_049430665.1. Lineage (GTDB taxonomy): Bacteria > Bacteroidota > Bacteroidia > Flavobacteriales_C > JAHEZL01. The sequence continues at coordinate 7,069 of JBMTCG010000085.1, forward strand.
AACGTAATTTCATTACAGTGCTTTTTTCATGATTTCTTTAATCCAAACGGGAGCCAGTTTTATGTCATGGCGAAGATGTTGAACTTTTTCTTCTCTTAAAACTTTAAGTATCTTTTCCTCCTCCTTTTCTGTAAGTTTTCCATGACCTATCTCCTTTAAAGCCTGTATCACCAAAGTGCTTATTTTTCCCTTTGTTTGCAGATTCTTAGGTGTAGTCTTTATAAATGTAATGGAGCCTTTGCCAATCTTAACAGAACGTGGAGATCCATCAGTAAGAAATACCATTTTCATGGGAACCTGAGTACTTAAACCAATAGCATTTAATGCATACGCACCCGTAGGAATACATTTAGCTTTGTCTCTTTTTGCTATGGCAATAGCAATCTCATTCATTGAAGGAAGCACTTTCCCAATATATTCGCTTGTTTTAGGACGAACATAAATCCCTTGTGCAACACGAGTGATGATTTTCTTCTTCTCCAGCCTATGTAAAGAGATTCGTACCGCTCCCGAAGAGCCTATGTCGGTAAAATCACTGGCAAAGAAAAGCTCTCCTTCCTTTATTCTGGAAAGCTTTTTAATTATTGATGTTTCAATACTCGGCATAAACACTAGTTATGTTTGTAACAAAAATAGTAAATATTTGTTACAAAATCAATGTTCAAGTTTTCAATAAAGTTGTTGCGTATTCAAGAAAAAGAAAGAATGATTGTTAATCGAAACACCCGAAAGAAGCTATCATGTTTTCTGATATTGAAGCAACATGGGGAAATATTAAAGGTGCTTACCACACCAACTTTAAAGGCATGGTGTTGGGTGATTTGCCGGAGGAAAAGGAATTGATTACAACTTTGAAATTGGTTAGTAATGCACTGAATAAAATGGATTGGGAGCTTCAATAGAAATGGATATCACATTTCTTCTCACGCAAAATGCGCAATGAGAACATTAAGTAATATTACCGATTTTTATAAAAGGTACATCCACCAATTACCCCACCTCTTAGCTTTTACAATAAGCCGCTTTGCTTTCCTTTGTTAGAGGAACGAGAATATATCTTTTTGAAATGATTTGCTCAATTGCATATAAAAATGAAGTAAGACCATAGATCAGAGAATCTATGAAAGCACTAGTTGAAAAGTAATTTCAACAAAATGGTCACATTGTTAATCCAGTCTTTATATCTTGGATCGATGGATTCTAAGGAAAAATTAAAATTAAAGCTCTTAATCAAGAAGTATAATGAAATCTTGCTTTATTCTGTAAGTATTGCTGTAACGGAAGACCTGATAAATTTGATAATAGTGAATGGCGACGACAAGGATTTTGAATTAATTGAACTTATGAAAGACAGAAAAAACTTTCGTGAATTTATAAGCAGCGAATTTGTGAAACTAAACAGCAAATCTGTTTTAGCTGATCTTAAGAATATGGACGAGAATTTTTCACCCAAAATATTAAGAAGGAAGGCAAATAAAAGAAACCAAGTTAAATTGGAATTTTAAAGTTGAATATTTAGAGTATAGCTAAAAAGGCAAGTCTTTTCATATACA
>JBMTCG010000086.1:0-8515 GCA_049430665.1 Flavobacteriales bacterium
AAATGAAAGTCTCCGGCTTCACCATCATTCGCAACGCCATCAAATACGACTTCCCAGCAGTGGAAGCCATCTCATCGGCTTTGCCTTTATGTGATGAGTTTGTTGTCGCCGTTGGCGATTGTAACGATGGAACTTTAGAACTAATTCAATCAATCAATTCTCCCAAAATAAAAATTGTGCACACTGTTTGGGAAGAAGAAAAATACCGTTCAAAAAATCTAGAAATTTTAGCAGTAGAAACCAATAAAGCTTTCAAAGAAATTTCTGCAGACAGCGACTGGGCTTTCTACATTCAAAGCGATGAAGCCTTGCACGAGCAGTACCTCGATAACACTTACAAAGCCATGCAACAATGGAAAGACAACGAGAAGGTAGAAGGCTTGCTTTTCAACTACAAACATTTTTACGGAAGCTACGATTATGTGGGCGCTTCACCTCGCTGGTACCGCAAAGAAATAAGAATCATTCGCAATCGAGAAGATATATTTTCTTACAAAGATGCGCAAGGTTTTCGCAAGCTGCCCAACGATAAGTTGAGTGTTAAACAAATTGATGCTACAATGTATCATTACGGCTATGTTCGCGACCCAAAGAAGCTGGCAGAAAAGATGAATTTCAATCAGCAAATGCACAGCGACGACCCCAACAAAATGATGCAATTTTTCAATTACGATGAGGTAGATGCGCTTTTCAAATTCGATGGAACACATCCTAAAGTGATGCAAGAACGCATTGATAAAATGGGGTGGAAATTCGATTTCGATCCTTCTTTTAATAAACTTCGATTGAAGGATAAATTCAAATTGTTTACCGAGAAATTAACGGGTAAAAGATTTGGGGAATATAAAAACTACAAAGAGATTTAGTTTGGAAATGTTTTCAGTGATTTAATGTTTGAAATATTACCATAGAAATTGTGGTATTATCGATGTGTTGTACCGCAAGCAGCATTGATTGTAAAATATTTTTGCTGAATTCGTTTCTTTTTTTACATTCGCTATTGATAACCAAAAACTAAATAAATCTAACTTAAATTTAATTGAACCATGAAAAAAACATTTTTTGCATTAACAATTCTTGTGATGACAGGGATTATTTCATTACATTATTCTTGTAAAAGGGAGACAGTTTTTTATAAGAATTACTCATTAAATATTAATGTGAATTTACCTAAAGATATTTATCATGTTATGTTTTATAATACCTTTTTTCAATCTAATTTTTGCCAGGACAATGATAATACTTGTAAAGACGTATTTGATGCATACCTCAATGGTTCTTTCCAATCTGTGAAAGGTAATGCAGGAGTTTCGATTAATTATGGTATTAATGATAGTAAATTACAATTTAATCCATGTGTAAATGATGGGGATTTGGCGGGGTGTATTGTTGAGGTACTTCAAGGCGATGAAATTGTTGGGACGTTTGATTATTCTGAAAAAATTGCCAGTTTGTCTAATTTTAAAAATTCTGACATCTATAAGCCTATTATCAAAGTTTCTGTACCATTGGAAAAAGGTACTAAATTAACTGTGTACGTTAATTATAAATCAAAGAAAAATACTGCTTATTACAAGTTGAATGAGGATATAGATGATCTTGATTTAGTATACATTGCCTCAGGGGTTAAATCTTTTAATTTTTCAGCTTCAGAGACAGAGTATCCTGTTGATCTTTCCATGGAATATATAGGAACATACAGAAATGGTTGCCAAAATGGACAACTGTTGAAGTATCAGTAGAGTTATTAAGAAGGATGTGCAGTTTTATTGCGCATCCTTTTTTATTAAGTTCGATGAGTAGATTTTTATTTAAAAATTATTTTTTTACTTCTAGTAGTTAATCCAGTAAAAACCCCAAGGCCGTTCTCTATATTTGAAAACAGCAATGCAGGCTCTGCAAAAGGGTCGTTTGCACTCGCAGATTGGATTTGTTTGCTCTTTAGAAATTTATAATAATTTTCTTCCACTGTTATTAAAAATAATTCGACACTATCAATTTCGACTGAAAAAGAATCAATTGCTGTGAAATTAGTTGCAATGCCAATCTCATTCTTAGTGCTTAAAGCTTGAATACCATTTAATTGGAGGGGTAGAGATGAGTTAGGATTAAAATAGAAATTCTCTACCGTCGAATTAACTGAAGTATCTTTATTGTCATACCAAATAGTTCTACCATACACTTTTGCATATACAAAATGATAGGCGTTTGTGGCATTTAAATTTATAGTTAAACCAACTTCTCTTGAAATACTCATCATATTTTCATACAACGTGATTTTTGCGACTGAAGAGGTGTCTACCGACGCACTTAAAATGTTCGAGCTGTGTGGAATTGCCAAAGAAGAACGGGCATTTCGTCCATCGGGCGAATTAATACTTAGGTAATAATTTTTCCCTTCCTCAAATTTAAAGCTATTTGAATCTGTGTAATAAAATGATTCTGAATTGCCTTCATAAAAAGTTAAAAGGGTTGATTTATTACCATCACTTATTGTTACCGTGGCATTTTTTAGATAAGGAAGTTTTTCATTATTATTCTCTAAAGAGGCGTTAATAGGCTGATTGTTTAGTAATATCAATTTAATTATTGAATCGCTAGTATTAGGATAAGAATACACCACAATTTTTTGTTCAAAATCAAAAGTATTATGGACCTCTTTAATACAAGAGGAATAGAATAGTGTTAGACCGAAAAAACAACAAAAAATTCTCATTTTAAAAACTTATTTTACAGTTAATCGAAGGAATTATTGGGAGCACAGAAACTTGTTTCATCATACTGTTTATTACTTTTGATTCAGATTTATCTGGGGAGCTTACAAGGTAGTAGAAATATGGGTTTTGACGATTGTATACATTGTAAACACTTAAATCAAATTCGGTTATCAAATCTTTCCTTTGTTTTTTATACGACAATCCAAAGTCGAATCGATGATAGGGGGGCATCTTAAAATTATTAATTCCTGTAAATTCATAGTTCACGAAATTGGAATGTGATTCTAAGTATGAGTTTTCTGGTAAGATATCTATATTGTTGTATATTGAGTTTGCTAGCGTAATGTGGTTGCCTGTCATGTATACCCAATCGGCACTTATCGACCATTTTTCATTGATTCTATAAATCATCATTATTGAAAGAGAATGTCTTCTGTCTTGTCGATTAAGAAATGAATTGCCAAAATTCAATTCTTTAAATTTTGAAATCGACCACGCTAGTGTATAGCTTATCCAACCTTGTAATCGTCCCTTTTTTTTATGAATAAACACTTCGCTTCCATAATTCCAAGATGTGCCTGTAGTAATGTTGTCCTCCCAAGTTAAATCATTCTTATCCACAACATCAATGGATTTAATTTGCATAAAACTACTGCCCTCTTTCAAAGAAATGTCATTAAATATTTCTTTGTAGTATCCTTCTGCCGAAATGGAAAAACTTTTTGGAAAATCTTTTACAACAGCAACAGTATATTGTTTTGCCATTTTATACCGCACTTTATTGGTTGCAGGAACCCACAAATCGGTGGGTAAACCCACTCCTTTTGTGGAGATTAAGTGCAAGTATTGGTGCATTTGCGTGTATGTACCTTTAATTGCCCATGATTTAGCTAATTGATACGCCAAAGATATTCTGGGCTCAGGATTTATTGTCGTTTTATTTTCATAATTATAGACATTTACCCTTCCGCCAATTCTACCTATAATTTTTTTGCCCAATTTGAATTCATCTTCAAAGTAAATTGCACTTTCTATTGCGTTATACTCTTGTATTTTTCTATTCAGCAGAGATGCATCTTCATCTTTTGAGGTTACCGCATCAGGAACAAAATTCTTGTGCGTAATCGTTACCCCAAATTGTATTTGTTGATACGCATTTAAATAATAGGTAAAATCATTTTTCAGTGCTAAATCTATTATGTTAGATCGATACTGCAGGTAGTAAGTAGCATCGAGGTTTTTCTGTTGCGCTTTTGAGAGCAAATTATAATTACTGAATATTAATGCTGATTTCCAAAACAACTTTTTAGAAATAACATGATTAATTCTTAAAGAAAGAGCAGTGTTGTTCCATTTAACACGAGCGTAATACAAGGATTGGGGCAAATATTCATCTACTAAGTTAAATCTATCTCCGCTAAACATTCCACTAAAATACAGCTTGGTTTTTGCCGAAAGTTCTGTTGTGTATTTTGTGCTGAAATCGTAAAAATAGTAAGTTCCATATTGATCTTTAGGTAGAAATGGTTTTACAAATAAATGAGCATAGGAGCTTCTTCCCGAAACAATAATTGATGATTTGTTTTTTGCTATTGGTAACTCTAATAATACTTTTGAAGTAGCTAAACCTAAGTTTAAATAACCTTTTGTTTTGTTTTTATTTCCTTCCTTTAAATTCATGTTTACTATGGAAGCCAAACGACCTCCATACTCGGCAGAATAACCACCTTTACTTATTTCAAACGTTTTTAATGCATCGGCATTTATCACTGAAAATATACCAAACAAGTGAAACGGATTATAAATTGGGGCATCATCAATCAAAACTAAATTTTGGTCGGCGGCAGAACCCCTAACAAAAAAACCAGGTGTAGCTTCACCTCCACTTTGTATGCCTGGAAGCATTTGAGCAATTTTCAATGGGTCGTTCTCTCCCAATATTGAAGGAATTGATTGGATTTGATGAATAGGTAAATTTATTTTTCCTGATTGCACAGTTTTGCTTTCTAAATTCTTTTTTGAATCGATGGATATTGTGTCTAATTGAAAAGGTATTATTTGTAAAAAAACTCGTAGTTCTATGTCTTTAGAAATGTTCAGCTTTTCAACATGAACCTTGTAACCAATATAACTAACGGCTATTTCATGTAAGCCTGAATCTAATTGTAAAGAGAAATAACCCATTGAATTACTTAGGCATACTTTGTCTTCATTTTTATTTGTAATCGTAGCTCCTATTAAAGGCTCTCTACTATTATTATCGAATACAAAGCCACTAATTACAAAGTTGTTGGGGTAAATCTTAATTCCATAAAAAAGTAAAGTTAAAATTAGGACAACACTTTTATTCATTAGGTATGTTTCGCAAGTTAGTTCGGTGAAGTGGGCAAGTTAAAAATTATATCTCTTTTAAAAAAGATTAATTTAAATGTCTTCTTCCATTATTAGGCAAGCTACTAAGATATTATCCAAAAATACTGAAAAGTTAGTAGCCACTTTGGGATGTAAATGTTATAATTAATATTTATCCAATTATATTTTATTTTGCCAATTTTTATTTCGTTGTAATTTCATTTCCTTCAATAAGTTTGCCTTAGGGTGAAGCAGGAAGCTCCAGCTTTGATATTGACCGAATGGAACATAAGTGAAAGACAAATTCCAGCAATGTAAGTCTCTGTTGATGGTGAAACTAGTAACCGTCATTTTTTGACTTTGAATATCATAACCAGTAACATATGTGAAACTCCATTTAGGGGTGAGTGTAATATTGCCATTAATTCTTAACGCCTGCACTACATTGTTTGTAAGCCCCGGTTTACTGTATTGTAAATCATATTGTATGCTGATGTCAGTCGGTATTTTTATGAAAACCGATTTCATATTAGCTTTTTTGGAAGCTAATCTTAAAGTAGCTGTTCCCCCTGCTGCTGTTACCCTAGCCCAATCTCCACCTTCATTATGATTCCAAGTGTTTAACATCACTCCCTCGCTGTTAATCGCGTAAGGAGAAAGTGTGCTATTGAAGTTGATGTTTAGTAGATTGTTAAACATATCTGTTGTGAATTGAACATTGAAATTACTCCAGTTAAATTTAGATGCTGCCATGTTGTAACCACTGCTAATGTTGAATGATTTAATCAATCTAATCTTCTCTGTAGTGTCTCTACCATTTACTTTTCTTTTGATTTTCATATCTACCGAGTTGTCGATATTAAAACTCAATTGCGAAATATTTGTAGAGCTCGGACCACTGTATAAATTTCGTTCCATTGCATTGTATGCAATTCTATTGTTGTTGCCATCGGTGTAGTATTTCGTTACTCTATCCCCATTGATAATATCTTCTACTACTTTTAAGTTTTGTGTTAGGTTGATTCCCGATTTAATGGTGTGCTTGAAGTATTTAATTCGGGTTTTGTTTTTGAGCGCGCTAATTGGTCGGTAGGTTAAAAACAACTGGTTATTAAATCCAAATCCTCCAATTTGCAAACTTGTAGCGTTAGTCATTTGATTTACTTTGCTCACCTCAAGTTTTCCGTTTTGGTAATTTTTTACAATGTAATCGAGGTATGTATAGTTGGTGGCCGAAAGTGAAGGCAATGAGATGTTTAAGAATTTAAAAGGCTTAAAGCTTCCAGAGTAGGAAATAGAACCAGTATTTCTCAAGCCGTTTTTCATGGTGATAGAATCTAAACTTTCGAAAAGATTGGTGTCTTTTGCGGCAATAGTATTGGCTAAATCGGCCCCCCATTGTAAATTGATATTTTTAAATATTCCTTTTTTTACGGTGTAAGGCGACATTCTTAAAGTGAATGTTGGTGCAGAGATATTTACGTCGCGACTAATCATGTTTTGTGAGTGCGAAGCCGTAGTATTTAAGGTTAATCGTTTACTTAATTTTTGAGAATAGTTGATGGATGAGGTATAGGTGTTGTTGGTTACGTTGTTGATGTCGTTGTTGGCCACCAATGAGTTTTGAAAAGCGCTACTTGTACCAAAGTTAACGTTGGCGCTAAAAGAAGAACCTGGCCTTGCAGAAGCATCTTGTTGGTGCGACCAAGAAAACCTAAAGTCTCTTGTTTTTCTAAAATTGTATAAATCACGATCACCTGTTGTAGTATTGGTATAATTGAAATTCAATGAGCCCGAATATTTGTAGCGTGTTTTGTAATTGATGTTGTTTTTGATGGCCCAACTTCCTTGTGTAAAAATGTCGCTGTAAATGGTGTAATTTATTTTGTCGTTAATGGCCCAATGAAAACCCAAACCAGTTAAATAAAATCCTTGAGATTTGTTTTCTCCGTATGCTGGAATTATAATACCGCTGGCCCTTTTCGGGTTGTTTGGGAAAATACCAAAGGGAAGAATAAGGGGAGTGGGCACATCGTTCACCACAAGATTTACTGCGCCAGTTACAATCTTGTCGTTTTGAATCATTTTAATTTTGGAGGTGCTAAAATGAAAGTGAGGATGCTCGGCATTACAAGTGGTGTATTTTGCTTGTCCAACATAAATAACATTGTCGGGTAAACGCTTAATAACCGAGCCGTGTATGTAGCTTTCTCCTTCTTGCGTAATAACTTCTACTACACGGCCTTTTTGTGTTTTAAAGTTGTAGCTTATTTCGCTTGAATTGAATTTTTGGTCTTTGTCGGTAAACTGCGCTTTGTCATAGCAGTAACCCGTGCTGTCTTTTCTTCCATAGGCATGAAGCTCATTTTTCTCCATGTTTATCCATATGTAGTCGGCTTCTAATTTTATGGAGCCATATTCCACCACCGCTTTTCCATAGAGATGAACAATTTTGGTCTCGTTGTCAACGTCTAATGAATCCTCGGCAGAGTATTTGATTTCTTGGTCGAGTCCCGACTTTGATTTTTTCAAATCATCATTGTTAATAGCGAGGGAGTCGACTTTGATGGAATCCTTTGCTGTGTATGGTGTTGCAGCGCGTAAATCAAGGGCGTTGATGGTGCATAGAGTAAAAGTAATTAATATGTATAAAAGAGTGTTTCGCAAGCTTACAATACTATTTTTGCTCCAAACGTTAAATTATTAAATCGCTCAAAGCTAAGGAAAAATGAAGTTTTTACGGAAATATAGACGGTCTATTTTCCTTGGGTGGCTTTCACTCATCGTCATTTTTGTTTTTTTAACGAGTGGGAAAAAGACGCATATACGCCAAGGTACTGGCTATAAACTTAAAACAGTAGTTATTGATGCAGGTCACGGAGGCAACGACCCTGGTTGCTTAGGGGAGGTGATAAATGAAAAATCGGTGGCCTTGGGTATCGCCATGAAGTTGGGTAAATACATCAACGAGAATTTTCCCGATGTAAAAGTGGTGTACACCAGAAATGCCGATATTTTTATTCCTTTAACCGATAGAGCGCGCATAGCCAACGAGGCCAAAGCCGATTTGTTTATCAGTGTGCACGCTAATGCCAATCCGAAACGCGAACCATACGGTACCGAGACCTATGTTATGGGCGTTGGAACCGATATGGACCGCAATACCGATATTGTTAAAACCAGAGAGAATTCGGTGATTTTCTTGGAGAAAGATTACAAAAAGAATTACGATGGTATGGATCCTAACGACCCGGCATCGGAGATTATAGCCAACATGATTCAAAAGGAAAAACTCGACCAGAGTTTGTATTTGGCCAGCAGAGTTCAAACTCAGTTTGAAACCCGAATGAAATTGTTGAACAGGGGAGTTAAACAACGCGTTTTGTATGTGATGTATAGAACGGTGATGCCTTCAATCTTAGTAGAAACAGGGTTTTTAACGAACA
>JBMTCG010000087.1:0-8088 GCA_049430665.1 Flavobacteriales bacterium
GAGAAATCTTGTTGTTAGAAAACTTACGTTTTTACAAAGAAGAAGAAAAAGGTGACGAAGCTTTCGCACAAAAACTAGCAAGCTTGGGTGATTGCTACGTGAATGATGCTTTTGGAACAGCGCACCGCGCGCACGCTTCAACCACTATTGTAGCTAAATTTTTCCCTAAAGCTAAGATGTTCGGATTGCTTTTGGCAGGCGAATTAGAAAGCATTGATAAGGCTTTGAAAACAGGTAAAAAACCGTTAACAGCTATCATGGGCGGTTCTAAAGTTTCTTCTAAAATTTCTATCATCACACAGTTGTTAGATAAAGTTGATGTGTTGATTATTGGTGGAGGAATGGGTTATACATTTTCTAAGGCACAAGGCGGCAATGTAGGTAACTCAAAAGTAGAAGACGACTACCTAGAAATGGCTTTAGATATTGTTAAAAAAGCAGCAGAAAAAGGCGTTAAATTATACTTACCAACCGATTGTATCATCGCCGATGACTTCAGCGAACATGCTAATACAGGTGTTGCCAACAACAAAGATATTCCTGCAGGATGGCAAGGTTTAGATGTTGGACCAGAAACGGTAAAAAACTTCTCTTCTGTAATTGAAAATGCTGGTACCATTTTGTGGAACGGTCCGGTTGGAGTTTTCGAAATGACAAAATTCGAAACAGGAACAAAATCGGTAGCTGAAGCAATTGTTAAAGCAACAGCAAAAGGAGCTTTCTCTTTAATTGGTGGTGGAGATTCTGTTGCGGCTATCAACAAATATCATTTAGGAGAAAAAGTAAGTTATATCTCAACAGGTGGTGGTGCAATGTTAGAATACTTGGAAGGACAAGTATTGCCTGGTGTTGATGCGATATTGAATTAAGATCAAAGTAATAAATTGAAAAGGCGTTGGTCGATTGACTAACGCCTTTTTTGTTTTAATGAATAAAAATTTGATTTGTAGGGCAATAGTTCCTTCGTTCCTCAGGATGACAACCACTGTAAATCAGAGTGAGTTTTCAGAGCGATTGTCATCCTGAGGAACGAAGGAACTATTGTCTTGCACGTAAAATCATTTAATCACAGTCCCACCATTCTCCCCCACCTTCAACGCATGACAAATTCTAACGCTACTAACGCCATTGGCAATCGCTTTAAAAGCGTTATCTAGCTTAGGAATCATGCCGTCGGTAATGGTGCCGTCGGCTTTATAATTCTCGTAATCTTGTTTGTTGATAGAAGAAATAAGTGTGGTAGAATCTTTCGGATTTTTCATCACGCCATCCAATTCGAAACCTAAAATTAACTGTGTTTCTTCAATAGAAGACATTGCTTTAGCTACTTCCGATGCGATAGTATCTGCGTTGGTGTTAAGCATGTGTCCGCTACCATCATGAGTAAGCGGAGCAATTACCGGCACCAAACCCGATTTAATTAGCGTATTCAGCAGTTCGGCATTCACGCCATCTACATCACCCACCCAACCGAAATCGTGCTCCCAGCCGGTTCTTTTGTGTGCTTGTATCACATTTCCATCAGCGCCTGTTAAACCAATCGCATTTACTTTTAAAGCTTGCAAACCAGCCACAATGGTTTTGTTGGCCAAACCGCCGTACACCATAGTTACTACCTCTAAAGTAGCATCATCGGTAACTCTGCGACCATCAATCATTTTACTTTCAATGCCAAGTTTTTTGGCGATGTTGGTAGCAACTCTTCCGCCACCATGAATCAATATTTTTTTTCCTTCAATTTTAGAGAAGGATTCTAAGAATTTCGATAGAGAGCTTTGGTCTTCAATGATACCGCCGCCAATTTTTATTACGCTAATCATGCGGCTAAAATAGCAAATTTAATGTTGAGCAAAACAGGTAAAACCAATCAAAAAGATAATTTACCTAATCAAGGAAACTCTTCCAATTTCTTCTTCCCATATCGATGTGTGTTCTCTTTTGTAACGCACTTTCCAAACATACACATCTATTTGGGCTTCTCTACCGTTGTAAGTTCCATCCCAACCTTGGTTAATGTTGTTGCTCGTAAATATTAATTCACCCCACCTGTTGAAAATCAATAATTCAAATTCGGCAACACTAATGCTTCTGAAATAGAAAGCCTCGTTTAAGCCATCATTATTTGGCGTAAACGCATTGGGCACATATACTTTTCTAATAACATAAACTTTAACTGAATCTTTGAAAGGACAGCCTAGTTCATCGTACATTAAATAATGATAAGTGATATCTTGCTCGGGTAGTTGAACTATTGGTGAAGAGCAGGTGTTGCAAGATAAGTAGGTTGATGGTGACCAAGAGATATTTTGTGCGTCGGTATTTATTTTTACATCATCTCCATATTCAACAACATATTGCGGATTCAAACCTCTAATATTATTTTCTGCCAAAATAAGAGTGGTGTATGCAGAATCAGAACATTGATCCTCGTTGGTAATAACAACTTTATAGCTTGTATTTTCGAGAGGGAAAGCGAAAGGGTTGGCAATAGTGCTATCGCTTAAGGTGTTCGACGGCGACCATGCGTATTCAATACCACCTTTTGCCCAGAGCTCCATAGTGTCTCCTTTGCACAGTGTAGCATTGGCCGATACGTTACTTTGAACCTTTGACACGTTTACGTTATAGAATAAGTCAGTAGTACCACATTTGTTAGCGATACTAGCAGTATACTTGGTGTTTTGCAAAGGAGTGGCGATAGGTGTTTTTACATTTGATTGATTGAGCGATGAGCTAGGCGACCATGAGTAAGAATAATTTTCGTTTAGTGAAAAATTTAGGGGAGTAGATTCTCCAAAGCAAATTAAAGTGTCTTTAGAAAGAGTAAAATTAGGGACTGGCAAAACTTTTAGGTAAACGGAATCGTGAACCAAACAGCCAAAATCGGTGAAGAATGAAACATGTAAAGTAGTGGATTTATCGATATGAACAGTGGGCGAATTGCTAGTTGCATTGTTGAAATAGTGTGATGGCGACCATGAGAAGTTTTTTCCCGGCCCAACAGAAAGCGGGAAGGCAGTGTTAGGGCATACAGAATCAGCGGGTGTAATAGTGTGTTCTGTTGAAGCTATGGTAACAGTGACAGATGCTGATTTGTTATTGCAATAACTATCGGTATTTACAGTGTAGGTAGTATTTTCGGTAGGAGTGGCAATTACGATTGCGCCTGTTTTTTGATTCAAGGTTGTCGAGGGAGTCCATTGATAAGTATTCGCCCCGCTTGCGATAAGCGTGACGCTTTTGCCCTCGCAAACCGTATCAGATGAAGCTTGAACAGTAATTGGCATTACCACATTCACGTTAATGAATGTAGTGTCGGTAGGCGGGCAACCACTTGCGTTAATTGCTACCAAAGATATCTTGTATCGTCCGGTTTCTTTGTAGGTATAAGACGGATTCTTTTCGGTGCTCACTTCACCATTGCCAAAATCCCAAAGAAAAGAAGTCGCTCCATCACTTTTATTGATGAAATGATTTGTCTCATTAACACATAAAATGGAGTCGGCTAATCCGTTGATGACAGCGCTTAATTTTGATGCAGAGAATTTGATACCCACTTCATTGCATTGAGCTTGGTTGGTGGCTTTATTTGTAGTAGACCACACACCTGCAGTTACAGGAAAATCAGATGAGCCATAACAACCGCCACAAACTGCTTGGTAGATATTTCCCTTTTTATCAAAACGGCTGGTGCCACCATCAACGTGTTCATCAACTGAGGCACCACCCATGTAGGTTCCGTATTTCAGCGACTTCATGTCTTTACTAAAAACAGCGAAATAAAAATCATTTCCATCGGTATTGGATTGAAATGCGTCGGCGCTAATAGGCATTCCAGCCATAGAGGTGAACAAGGTTCCCTCGTTAGGATAGTTGTCATTTTGCACATTAATATTGGTTTTCCCACCCCAGCCAGAAACGTAAATATCTTCACATTCACTCACCAAGAATGCCGTTGGAGACATTTGCATCAAATTAGAGTTTGCCCCAAAAATGGAAGAAAATACTGTAGTTGTTAATGAGCTATTTAACTTGTGAATGAAGTGTTTGCTGTTGGAATTTGAATAAACCCCTGAAGTAACTGGGTAATTGCCTTGTGTTTGTCCCAAAACAAACACATTGTTGTTGTTATCGAGTTGAACAAAATACGTTTGGTCGAATGAGCTTGTGCCAATATATGTAGATGCTTTTATTAAATTTCCATTGCCAGATATATGCGTTATAAAGCCATCTACGCCACCTTGAATGGTGTTGTGCAAAACACCTGCTGTTACTGGAAAATTGGAGCTTTTAGTACCGCCGGTAATGTACAAATCATTTTTGTTATCGAACTGAACCGAATAAGCTGCATCGTTGTCATTTCCCCCTAGAAACGAGCTAAAAACCAATGAAGATAAGTTGTTGTTTAGTTTCAGCACTACTGCATCGTGTCCGCCACCAGCAAAGGCGGGTTGAAATGCTCCAACCATTGGAAAATCGTGAGAACTAGTAGATGTTACCACTACTAGACTTCCATTATCATCAGAAATGATTTCACCCCTAAACCAATCACCGTAGTTGTAAGACATTCCTGAAGAGAACGTTTCATCGTTTAGTCCATCAGTACCGCTTCCACCAATGAAAGTAGAACCAACCAATGCCGAGCCATTGGCATTAAATTTTGTAACGAAAATATCTACCCCGTTTGGAAATTCTAAATAGTGGTTTAATCTTCGGTATGAGCCACCGTTAAAAGTATTATCATATGCGCCAGGGGTTGTAGGAAAATCGCTCGAGCCTGTGGTTCCAAAAACGCTCAATTGAAAATTTTGATCAACTACTAAGCTGTGTGGTTCTTCACATCCTGTGCCCCCTAGATGCGTGGAATAAATAAAAGAGCTTCCATCAGCAGAATATTTACTAATTACAATATCGTCGATTCCACCATTGTAATTTATTTTGTAAGCACCGCTAGTGGTAATATAACCCGAGCCATAAGCAATTCCACCGATGTATAGGAAACCTGCATTGTCATAGGTTGCGCTAAACCCTCTATTGTCTGCTATTGAACCCGAAAATGATGCAAACACAATCACTGGATCGATCACTAAAGGCAGGTTGTCGTTATAATTTTTGCTATTGAAATGATATTGATTTTTTTCTAAGCAAGAGTAAGAACAATCTACAGAGATTTTATTTCCATCTTCGCTTCTTTGGTAGGTATATGGTGCTTCTTGTATGAAATTACCAATGGAGGAAGCCATAATAATTTCGCCATTATTAAGCGAAGTTTCTATGCCTTCACATTCAAAATAAATTTGAGAAGCGTTTGCTTTAGGTTGAACAATAAAATCGTATTTGAGATGCCCTTTGTATTCGTAAAGGTGGAGATCTATTCCTTGGTAGATATTATGCAAAAATACTTCTCTGAATACAGGAACGCGGCTGGCCCATTTAGAGCTATCATCGCCAATAAAATAATTCACATAGTCGAGGTAAGGGAATCTGCCTTCTGCAGAAGCGTTCAGTGTATTCTTGAACTTTATTTTGAAGTTATGTGCATTAATCTCTCCTAAGGGAGCATTTCCTTCGCCGTGTGAAGATTCGTAGTATTCATGCATCTTTTGCGCATCATGAACATTAAACGTGAGCGCATCTTTTTCAATAAATACAGTACCGTATCCCATTGTTGCAGCAAAAAGCACCTGCTGTGGCCATTGTCCGTTATTTTGAATAAATCGTGCATTGGTGTTTACATTTACTTTAACATTGGTGTTGCCAAGTAAAGAGTAGCCCAATAGAATAAGTGCAAAGAGAATAGAGGTATTGCTTTTAAAAAAGGGCATTAAATTTTGTTTAGTGCTACAAAAGTAAACATATTGTTGATAGTAAATTATTGATTTTTGCAAATACCGAAACGGTGTTTTTAAATACCAAAAAATTCAATCTTGATTAAACACTCTCAAATATGCAGCCAAGAACAGATGCCTATAAACAATGGCACTTATATAGGAAATATTGCTATTGATATTATCTCGAAAAAAGATGAAAAAGTGTTGGAGAATGAAAAAGACACTTTTACTAAGAAATTTGCAAACAGCATTGGTTTTCAAGCGGAAGATGATGACTATATAGAATCTGTTTTAGTTGAAAATTATATAGAATCAAAACCACCTAAATAATATACTAATCGCGCTAAGAATAAATAATGCGTGGGGTGCAAAGTAATTAGCGCAATAAAAGTTTTTTGGAAAGAGATGTCTTTGCATTGAATGCTTTTACCAAATACAAACCTTTAGCAAGGTTTTGTTTTTCGATAAGCAATACCGAATCCCCTGCGCTGTTGTTCCAAGATTGTTGATACACTAAGGCTCCATTCGTATCAAAAATTTGCGCTTCAAATGTTCCATGATGTTGAACATCTAGAACAATATGTTCACCATTGTCGAAAGCATTTAATTCATTGTTTCTATTTTCGTCAAAATAGACTTCGCGCAATTTTGAGTACGCTTGTGTGCCGTCAAAATCAACTTGTTTTAATCGGTAGTATTTTACTTCGTAACCACTAATATCAGAATCTATGATGTTGTAATGTAAAATATTTGCTGAATTGCCAGCACCTTCCACCTTTGAAATAGTTTTCCAAGTTATGCCGTCATTCGACTGTTGCACTTCAAAATAGTCGTTGTTGATTTCAGAACCCGTTGACCAAGAAATGTAAACCGCATTGTTTTCTTTAGTTACATCAAAATATAATAATTGAACCGGTAGAGTGAATGCACCATAGCATGAAGCGTTGGTGTATTTTGAAATAGGGAAAGATGGATTTACACTGTAATCTGAATTTATAGAACCTGGACCCGTTGTTTGATTGGTCCATGATCCATTGTAGCAATACTCACCACCGCTTGGAATCAAAAGAGAATTGATATAAGATCCTTTAACTACAATAGAACCAAGATTGGTCAATCGAGATATTTCATTGCTTGCGGCAGTTGTTGAACTATTGACAAAAGCTACTGCTCCATCATGTCCAAATTGAGCGTTAGAGGTCGGTAATGATAATTGCATTCCAGGTGTAAAATTACCTCCAGTCATGTACACTCTTCCTCCACTTTGAATGACCAAACGATAGGGCCTTGCGGTCATGAAAGTAGCTGTACCACATTGAACGTTTGCATCAGTTAAACCTCCAACTGGTCCCCAGTCATGGCGCATATAGCAAATGCTGGTTGATGTTGGCACGTCTACTGGAGTGGCGCAAGTGTTGTCTGTATCCCAAGTATTTGCTGCGCTACATGAATAATAAACCGCACATGCAGCAGTCGTTGCAAAGGTCTTAACGGCTCCATAGGTTGTGCCTTGAGAATTTGTGCTATAGCCCTTAACGTAGTAGGTTGTGCTTGGTGTTAAACCGGTTACTTCTTGGTAATTGTAAATACCGGTGGCCAAAGTTGCAGCAGTATTTTTAATACTTACATCTTTGATTGATGCGCCAACTAAACTGCTTGGTGTTGAATTCGTAACGTCGGCATTTGAAACACCATAAATAAATCCGAATTCAGTCACTTGAGAAAGCGAGGCACCAAGAGCATCAGTACCACAGCAACTTCTTTTATCATTGCCAATGGCGCCCGATAAAAAACCAAATGTGGCAGATTCACAATGTATTTTGATTGGGTCATAAGCAGTAGTAATAACTGGAGCAACACCCGTCCAAAACCACGTTTCAGCGCCATAAGCAGTTCCACAGCCAATAGCATAAGCTCTCACGTAGTATTTAGTTCCTGGCGTAAGGCCCGTCATAGATAAGCCCGAAAAGGCACCCGTTGTTCCCGAAGTGGTTGTTTTGTTGTTTGCGGTAGTAGGGTTAGAACTAGTGCTCCAACATATTCCGCGTTCCGTAACAGATGAACTTCCTGCTGAAGTAACATTACCACCCGATTGCGCAGACGTGGCTAAAATCGACGTCGCTGCATCTGTAGCATTTAATGAAGGATTGGTGCAAGCGCCGCATGGGTCATCAGTAACGGTCCAATTTGAACCCCCTACTGAAGGATCCCACGAGTCACATGTTGATGAGCTTCCACATATATAATTTCTAGTTAC
>JBMTCG010000088.1:0-8073 GCA_049430665.1 Flavobacteriales bacterium
GATTACCAAAATTTTCCAAAGAGAAATAGAATTGTGGCGGGCATGAGTGATGCAACCATTGTAATAGAATCGGCGGCAAAGGGAGGCTCTTTAATTACTGCAGATATTGCGCATTCTTACAGCAGGGAGGTGTTTGCTTTTCCTGGAAGAACTTTCGACAAGGCATCTGCTGGATGTAATCAATTGATAAAATCACAAAAAGCGATGATGATTGAAAATGCCGAAGACCTAATAAAAGCAATGGATTGGGAAAGTGGAAAAAAGGAAAAACAGTTGCAATTGAGTTTGGATAAATTTAGCGATCCAGAGCAGAAAATATTGAGTTTGATTTCTGCGCAGAATTCGGTGCATGTTGATGTGTTGGCAATAAACACGGGCTTTTCATTGCCTCAACTAAAAAATCATTTGTTTCAGTTGGAGATGAGAGGAGTGATTAAAAATGTGCCGGGGAATAGAGTGCAGTTGATGGAAGTTGTGTTTTAATTGATGAGTAGGACAATAGTTCCTTCGGGGTACCTCAGGATGACAACCAGTACTAAAAAGCAACACTTACTCAGTACCTCAGGGCGCGGTTGTCATCCTGAGGTACCCCGAAGGAACTATTGTCCTACTTGTCAAATCATCGCGTACTTTTAAATTCATTCACTTTATCCACCACAATTCTTTTATCGCGATTCGCCAATTCCCAAGCGGTGAAAAAAACCAATTTGCTTATCTTTTCTACTTTATCGAAATTGATTTTATCCACAGTATCAGTGGTTCTGTGATAATCTTCATGCACTCCGTTGAAGTAGAAAATTACTGGAATATTGTGCTTTGCAAAATTGTAATGATCAGAGCGGTAGTAAAATTGATTTGGGTCGTTGGGGTCGTTAAATGTGTAATCTAAATCTAATTTTGAATACATTCTATTAGTGCTATCGCTGATGTTATGCAAATCAGAACTCAACTTATCGCTTCCAATTAAATAAATGTAATTAGGGTTGGTATCGTGTTTATTATCTATTCTTCCTATCATATCAATATTCAAATCGGCAACTGTATTTTCTAAAGGAAAAACAGGATGTTCAGAATAATAAGAAGAACCTAACAAACCCATTTCTTCACCAGAAAAAGAGATAAATAAAATACTTCTTCGCGGACCATTTCCTTCTTTTTTAGCTTGCGCAAAAGCTTTCGCTACGGCAATAATAGCAGATGTTCCAGAAGCGTTATCATCTGCACCGTAATAAATTTTTTCTCCGTCTTTTCCAAGATGATCATAATGCGCAGAAACTACCACGACTTCATTTTTTAAATCGCTACCTTCTACAAAACCTAAAACATTTTCGCCCTGAACAAACACAGAATAAACAGCCATTTTAAGCTCGCATTTCATTTTATGCACTTTCGATTTTGCTTTAGTGCTTTTACATCTAAATACTTTTTTAAATGCTTTTTCAGTGATATAAAAGATTGGAATTTCTGGATTTACAACATAATTGTTTGATTTTCTAGACTTAGTAACAATTGATTTTAAACCTGCTTTATACCTCTCTTCATCTTGAATAATAAAAATAGCTTTAGCACCATTCTTCTTTAAAAAATGTAATCTATCGCCATCTACTTCTTGTTCATTAGTAAATACAATAGCATTTGGTGTAATTACATCACCCCACTTATAAAAAGTAACATATTCTGATTGCAATGTATCATTCAAGAAATCAGATTTATGGTAAAAGTCATCTTTAAAACTAAGTTCTTTCCTGTTTACGGTAATGTTAATACTATTAGGAATGACGTATCTTACAACATACTTCTGAAAATATCCATTTGATATTTTAGGTAATCCAAAATTCTCGTATTGTTTAGCAATATAGTTAGCCGCTTTTACTTGTCCGGGCTGACCAGTTTCTCTTCCTTCTAAAGAATCAGAAGCTAAAACTGTAATGGTTTGTTTGATATCAGCGGCCGTAATAAATTGAGAATAACGAATAGCAGTTTGATTCTGAGCAAAAACAATAACAGGAAAGAAAAGAAAAAGAAGGAGTTTGCTTCGTCGTAACTCCTCGCAATGACGTACTGTGTGTTTTAGCATTCGTAAGCTATTTTATCAACTCTATTAGCATGTCTACCACCTTCAAATTCGGTAGATAAAAAAGCATCTACAATTTGAATAGCTAATTCAGTAGAAATGAAACGAGCAGGAATAGCCACCACATTGGCGTTGTTGTGCTGCCGAGCCAATTGAGCTACTTCAACATTCCAGCATAATGCCGAACGAACTTGTTGGTGTTTGTTGGCAACGATGTTTACACCATTAGCACTTCCACATATCAAAATACCTAATTGATGTGCGCCATCATTCACCGATTTTGCCAAAGGATGAGCATAATCTGGATAATCGCAACTTGCTTCTGAATTGGTTCCAAAATCTTTAAAAGTAAAACCTTTGGATGTTAAGTGGATCTTAATCAGTTCTTTTAATTGAAAACCTGCGTGATCTGCGGCAATTGCAACTTCCATTTTACGTAATTAACAGTTGATAAACATTGAATTTACAGTAAAAATTAACGACTTGTTTTCTAGTTACTTAACCCTTGTAGTTGTTAACACTCCAATTGTTTAATAATATAAATGAGTCTGAAAACTTTACAACAAAAATAGAGAGTTAATCTCGAAAATAAATCTAATGAGTAATGTTATTTGAAAATAAAAATGAAATAAGAGAAAGTTAGTGTGAAAAACCACACAAAATATAAACACAAAATATCACGGGTATTATTAACTTTACGCGAAATACAATAAATTGTGTATAAGAAACTATAAGGTTAAAAATCAGGTGATTCAAAACATACAACTTGTTAATAAACGGTGAACAACTGCAGAGTAATCAACAATACAACTAATAGCTAAAAAGATAACAACAATACTAACAGGATATATATAACATCATATTAGATAAATGAAAATAAATATTAATGATATAGAGGAGAAAGGGTACTTAGACATTATTCCAAATCCTTCCTTAGATTTGTTCCATGAAATTAATGAACTCAAGAAAAAGAAGAATGCGGTTATTCTCGCTCACTACTACCAGGATGCCGATATTCAGGATATAGCCGATTACATTGGCGACAGTTTGGGTTTATCGCAGCAAGCAGCAGCTACCAATGCCGATATCATTGTTTTTGCGGGAGTGGAATTTATGGCTGAAACAGCTAAAATTTTGTCGCCCAACAAAAAAGTTTTGTTACCCGATCTAAAAGCTGGTTGTTCATTAGCCGATAGCTGTCCGGCTTATACATTTCAAAAATTCAAAGAGCAACATCCCGATCATTTGGTAATTTCTTATGTGAATTGTTCAGCAGAAATTAAAGCTTTAACCGATATTGTTTGCACATCAAGTAATGCTTTGCAAATTATAGAAAGTTTACCAAAAGAGCAGAAAATTATTTTTGCGCCCGATAAAAATTTGGGTGCGTATTTGGTTCAAAAAACAGGAAGAGATATGGTATTGTGGGATGGATCGTGTATGGTACATGAAATATTCTCTTTAGAAAAGATAGTACAGCTTAAAAGCAAGCATCCTAAAGCACAGTTATTGGCGCACCCAGAGTGTGAGGCTTCTTTACTAAAGATAGCTGATTACATAGGCTCTACTACAGGAATTTTAAACTATTCGGTAAAGAGTGATTGTATAGAATTTATTGTAGCTACCGAAGCAGGTATTTTACATCAAATGCAAAAAGCATCGCCAAATAAAACTTTTATTCCAGCTCCACCAAACAATACTTGTGCTTGCAATGATTGTCCGCACATGAAGCTCAACACCTTAGAAAAATTATACAATTGTTTGTTGTATGAATTACCATGTATTGAAATGGATGCCGAATTAATTGAAAGAGCTAAAAAACCAATTGTTAGAATGTTAGATATTTCTGCAAAATTAGGTTTGTAATTAATGACGGTAAAAAATAAAAATAGCAGCGAAATAGAGGAACAACTTAGGTTGAGTGAAGAAAAGCACCGTATGCTTTTTGAAAAAGCGAATGATGCTATTTTTATCATAAAAGACAATAAAATCATCGATTGTAATCAGAAATCTTTACAAATGTTTGGTTGTAAAGAGAAAGAGATAAAAGGAAAATCGGTATATAATTTATTGCCTGAAAAGCAGCCTAATGGAGCCGACTCTATTTTAGGATTTTACGATTTAACTACACTCACTTTAAAAGGAGAATCACAATTTTTGTATTGGAAATTTTTGCGTTTTAACGGCGAACAATTCGATACAGAAATAAGCTTAAATGCCTTTGAAGTAAACGGCGAGCAAATGATGCAAGCTATAGTTCGTGATATCACAAGACGTAAGGAGGCCGAGGAGTTTAAGAACAAAAGTATCAAGAGTTATTTCGAGATTTTCAACACCAGTTCAGATATTATTTTAATATTGAGTGAAGCCAATATTATCATTGATGTGAATAAATCGGCTATAGATAAATTTGCACTTTCTAAGGAAGAAATTATTGGTAATACGTTAGAAATTCTCACCAAAAACAAGAAAAATAATTTATTGATAAAGCATTTAGAAAAATCGTGGAAGCAAGGAACAACGCGCTTCGACTGGACAGGTATCAATAAAAAAGGAGAAGAATTTCCAGTGGAAATGATTTTTAGAAAAGGAAGTTATTTTGGTAAAAATGTATTGATTATTACGGGTAGAGATTTATCGGAAAGGCTACAAGCAGAAGAAGAAAGATTGCGTGCAGAAGTTGCAGAAGCCACCACCACAGTATTAGAAAAAGAAATTACAGAACGCAAGGAAACCGAAGCTAAATTAAAGGAAACAGTTGCCGAAGGAGAAATATTATTAAAAGAAGTACATCATCGTGTAAAGAACAATTTACAAGTGATTTCAAGTATTTTGAATTTACAATCTTCATATGTTAAAGATCAATACACATTAAACATGTTGAAAGAGTGTAGAGACCGAATAAAATCGATGTCGTTCATTCATGAAAGTTTGTATCAAAGCAAAAATTTCTCGCATGTTGATTTCGGTGATTATCTAAAAAGTTTGTGTTCAAATCTCTTGTATTCTTATTCGGTAACGGGTAGAGTAAGTTTGAATTTTGATATAGACAAGCTCTTTTTATCCCTTGATACATCTATTCCTTGTGGCTTAATTGTAAACGAATTGGTGGCTAATGCTTTGAAATATGCATTTCCAAATTCGAAAAAGGGAAACATTTTCATATCTTTAAAGCGCAAAGAGGGTGGACCTAACCTTTTGATAATTGAAGATGACGGTATTGGGATGCCTAAGAATCTTAACATTGAGGAAACAGAATCGTTGGGTTTACAGCTCGTTATGACCTTGGTGGATCAAATCGACGGAAAACTTACTTGCGAAAGCAAAAGCGGAACACGCTTTTTAATAGAATTTAAAGCAAATTAATTACTACTATGAGTAACGTAAGTGTATTGGTGGTTGAAGATGAAAACATTGTTGCAAAAGACATTCAACAAAGTTTGCAAAAGATGGGTTATAAAGTAATTGGCACCGCTTCTTCGGGAGAGAAAGCCAAAGAAATTTTAAAAGAAAATCAGCCCGATATAATCTTAATGGATATTATGTTAAAGGGTGATATGAGCGGTATTGACACTGCCGAATACGTGAAAGAAATATATGATTTACCAGTTATTTTCTTAACTGCTTATGCCGATGAAAGCACGCTTTCTAAAGCAAAAATTACCGAGCCTTATGGTTATATTTTAAAACCTTTCAAAGAAATTGATTTGCACACGTCTATTGAAATGGCTTTGTACAAACACAAAAAAACAAGTGAGATTAAGAAAGAAAACGAGATGTATGCTACTTTGCTAGATGGTAATGGCTCTGCCGACTTCTTGTTTATTCGTGCGAAATCGAAGTTGGTAAAGGTTAAAATGGTTGATTTGTATTACGTTGAAGCATTAAAAGATTACGTTACATTTCATACTGCTAACGGAGATTATACCATTCATGCAACGATGAAAGACATCGAACAAAAATTACCAGGCAAACAGTTTATTCGTGTGCATCGTTCTTTTATTGTTCGTATTGATGGAATTGTTTCTTTAGAACAATCACAAGGCATTTTGTATTTAGAGAATGATACCAATCCGATATCAATAGGTGGCTCATACAAAGATGATCTCTTAAAACGCCTTAATTTCGTTTAAGATGGCAGTAGAAAAATCAAAATTATTTAAAGGCATTGCCTGGTTTGTGGCTGTTGTAGTAGTGTTGTCGCTTATTTTGGTTTTTGCTCAAATGATGTCGCAAAAAAACGAGTTCTTAAAAAACCAATCGCTCAACATGGTGTTGTGCTTGGTTTCTGGTTACATCGCTTACGATTTATTTAAGAAATACAAAGAAGAAAAAAAGAAGAAATTGCTTTTTGGCGTTGCTTTTTTTGTGCTGATTGTGGTGGCTTTTTTGGCGTATTTTTCTAGTAAAATTTCTCTTTAGAATTCCGCCTTTAATTTCAACATCTTACTAATGTTCAACGACAAATTCATGAAGGTAATTTTCGGATTCGCGTTGCGCATAATTTGATTGTGTAAATCCTCAAAAGCTTCGCTCAACAAAACGATATTTCCACCGTGAATAAAGGGAGCAAATTTTTGTAAAAACTGAATTTCTTTTTCGTGCAAAGTGTTGAGATTGCTTCCAAAATTATATACCAAACATTCTCTAAAAAAACGCAAACCGTATTCGGCTAAGTTCTTTTGTTTCTCTCGTCCGATAGTCGCTACAGCGTCAACCCACTGACTAATTTCAATCACATTTGCGGTGTAGCAGTAGCGCATCCAGTTTTGAAAATTAACGATGTAAAAATCTTGGTCTTCATTGCCCGAAGCCAGCTCTATAGCTCTGTTTACATTGTTCTCACAAATGGCGGCAAAGGCTTTGGCTGCCTCTTCAGATACATCGAAATTTTGTGGGAGTCCGCTAGCAATTTCTTCCATGCTCGGTTTCGCCACTTTAATGATTTGAACGCGCGATAAAATAGTAGGTAGTAGCGCATCTAAATCCTGACAAACCAACAAAAAAACAGTGTGTGGATCGGGCTCTTCCAATATCTTCAACAATTTGTTTGATGTAGCAATATTCATCTTTTCGGGAAACCACAAAATGATGATTTTCTTTTTTGCTTCGTAGGCGCGTAAACTCAGTTTGTTTAGAATTTCTTCACTATCGAGCACCGCAATACTCACTTGCTTATTTTCTACTTCTAAAAGTTCAATCCAGTTTTGTAAACTTAAATAAGGATTCGCCAACACAGCGCCAGTCCATTCTTTAAAAAACTGAGAACTCGTTGGATTTTTTGACACTTCTTTAGTTGTGGCTGTGGGAAAAATCAATTGCACATCAGGATGCTGCAATTTTTCAAATTTAATGCACGATGAACAAGAGCCACAGCTGTCGTTATCAACAGGCTGCAAACAATTGATGTATTGTGCATAAGCAATAGCCAGCGCTAATGCGCCACTTCCTTCGCGTTCTTCAAACAATTGGGCATGACTCACACGGTTTTCGTTCACCTGCGCAATCAATCGTTGTTTAACACTTTGGTTTGCTATTACCTTTTTGAATTGCATTTTGCCAAAAGTATCATTTTTTTGCCTATGTTTGGGAAAGGGAAAAATTTAAAAAACAAAATACATGAAAACAGTTAGAGAGTACGATTTTACTGGTAAAAGAGCCTTAATAAGAGTTGATTTCAACGTTCCGTTAGACGAGAACTTCAATGTTACTGATGACACGCGAATTAAATCATCAATGCCTACCATCAATGCTATTATTGAGAAAGGTGGTTCGGTGATTTTGATGTCGCATTTGGGAAGACCGAAAGGCGGACCAGAAGTAGCGTTTTCATTGAAACATGTTGTTTCTACATTGGAAAAATATTTGGGTGGAAAAAAAGTAAAATTTGCTTCTGATTGTGTTGGCGCTGATGCTCAAGCTTTGGCGAAAGATTTAAAACCAGGAGAAATCTTGTTGTTAGAAAACTTACGTTTTTACAAAGAAGAAGAAAAAGGTGA
>JBMTCG010000089.1:0-7376 GCA_049430665.1 Flavobacteriales bacterium
TCCACTAGCACCTTGGCATCGTGCATATATATAATGGTATCTCCTCCTTCATAATAAAACAAGTAAACGAAAGCAATCAATAATGCAGAGAAAAGCTTAACGCGCAAACCCCTAACAAATAATGATTTCTCCCAATCACTGGTGCACTTCACATTTCTCTTAAGAATGAAAACAATGAGAAAAAAATAGAGAGGTGTCATGTACCAATCTTCAACTCCGCCTATTTGAATACCAAAGTATAACACTACAACTTATTTAATGATGATATTTTTCATTGGCTAAAATAGTAAAAGCGCGGTACAATTGCTCAATAAATATCAAGCGCACCATTTGATGAGTGAAAGTCATTTGAGACAAAGCAATTACATTTTTAAAATGAGCACGAACAGCAGCACTAAAGCCATGAGCTCCACCAATAACAAAAATGAGCTCCTTTTTACCACTAAGGGTATGTTTTGCAATAAAATCGGCAAACCCTTCCGAAGAAAATTCTTCTCCTAGTTCATCTAACAAAACAACATTTTGAGCTTGCTGGCCATACAACTCCAACAACAACTTCCCTTCAGCCTCCTTAATTTCATTGCTATCTGTTCTTTTAATCTTAGGTTGCAAAGTAATCAATTCTACGCCGCGGTATTTCTTCGCCCTCGATAGATATTCATCTATAAATGCTTGCCACTCCTTTTGCTGAGTCTTGCCTATTTCAACTATCTTAATTTTCATATTTTGAATGGCGAAAATAACCAAAATAACCTTTATCTTTCGGCTTGAATTATTTTGACTTTCGAAACTCATTTATTTGGTTTGATATTTGCCATTCAATGCGAGTCGGTTTAATTCAATTGTTTATTTAATAAGTCATTCAAATGAAAATTTTAATATCGTTACTTATTGCTAGCGCAATGATATTGGCACCAGCCATTCAAGACAACATCAATGCCGCCCTAAAAAGTGGTAATGCTCCTGCTCTTCAACAGTACTTTAATGCCAATATAGATTTAACAGTAAATAATACAGAAAATGTATACAGTGCTGCGCAGGCTGGACAAATTCTCAAAAGTTTTTTTGAAAAACATGTTCCAACAGCATTTAAATCTAATCACCAAGGAAACTCGCAAGATGGAAGTATGTACGTAATTGGCAGCCTTAGCACTAATGCCGGAAATTACCAAGTGTACTATTATTTAAAACCCGTAAACAATACTATGCTAATTCACAAACTACGTATCGTTTCAGCCAATGAATAATCAAGATATTTTTAAAACCTTCATGCAAAATGCAATTGCTGAAGACATTAGCACTGGTGACCATAGTTCATTATCTACGATACCCGAAGACAGCAAAGTTGAAGCTATAATGCTGTGCAAAGACAACGGCATAATCGCTGGTATCAATAGAGCAGAAGAAATTTTTCATTTTTACGATCCCACTATTAGCATAACAAAACATGCAAACGATGGCGACTTGGTAAAGCATGGCGACACACTCTTATCTCTTAAGGGAAATGCGCGAAACATATTGGCCATGGAGAGAATTGCTCTAAATGTGATGCAAAGAATGAGCGGCATTGCAACCTTCACAAATTATTTGAATAACAAAATAAAACATACCTCCACTAAAATTCTCGACACTAGAAAGACCACGCCAGGTTTGCGTTTTTTAGAAAAAGAAGCAGTGGTTATTGGTGGCGGTAAAAACCATAGAATGGGACTCTACGATATGATCATGATAAAAGACAATCATGTTGATTTTTCGGGCGGAATCGCTATTGCTATAGACAAAGCAAATGAGTACATCAAAAGCAAACATCTCGAAATTAATATAGAAGTTGAAGTACGAAATTTCGAGGAATTGGAAACTGTGCTGAATAAAGGGAAGGTTCAAAGAATAATGCTCGATAATTTTAGCATAAGCGATTTAAAAGAAGCTGTTAAACGCATAAACCATCGATACGAAACAGAAGCATCGGGTGGAATCAATGAAAATACTATTGTAAATTACGCCGAAACAGGAGTAGACTACATCTCTGTTGGGGCATTAACTCACACCGTGAAAAATTTCGACATTAGCCTAATAGCCAAACCTCATGAGCAATAAGATTTTAGACCGCATTCTACAAAATGCTTTTGTTCAAAAGGTATTAACTTTTACTAAAACCCATAGTTTACCCGGATTTCAAAAAGTACCTATTTACGATGTATCTTATTTGTTTTACCAAGGAATCAAAAACGGAACTTTCTCTACGCGTGCCTCCTCTCTCGCTTTTAAATTTTTCTTCGCCGTTTTTCCAGGTATCATCTTCTTATTTACACTCATACCTATTATTCCTGTAGATGGCTTTCAAGAAGAATTACTCAATTTCATAAGAACCGATATTCCAAAAGGATTAAGAGATATTGCCATTAGCACTATTGAAGATTTGATTAGTACACCGCGTGGCGGACTCCTATCCTTAAACTTTCTATTGATGCTCTACCTTACCACTAACGGAGTTCATTCATTAATGGTAGAATTTAACAACAGTCATCACATTACCGAAACAAGAAATCCTTTTCAGCAAAGAATAATTTCAATTGTGCTGGCACTGGTTTTAACTTTGATGTTGGTGATGAGTATCGGACTCATCATCGTTACCGAAGTGATGGTAAGTGTTGTGGAAAGTAAGAATATTGAGGTAAACGACAACTTTAGCAACGCATTGTTTCACGCAGCCAAATGGGTGGCCGTTTTTGCTATGTACTACTTCGCAATCGCCATTTTGTATTATTTCGGTCCGGCCAAAAGAAAGCACTTCAAATTCTTCTCTCCTGGCTCTATACTTACAACTGTTTTGTTGATTCTTACTTCTTACGGATTCTCTATTTACCTTCAGTACTTTAGCACTTACAATAAGATTTATGGTTCTATTGGTACAGTGATGATAGTGATGTTGTGGTTTTATTTAAACTCATACATCTTGCTGTTGGGCTTCGATGTAAATGCCAGCATAGCCAACGCTAAATTCAAAAAGGAAAATAATACTAATTAAGAAATTGAGCTATCGCTTCAACGATACGTTCAGATGATTTACCATCCCACAGCTCAGGCACCTGTCCCTTCTTATAAGTACCACCCAAAATAGAACTCACGTGTTGAATAATTAAATCTTCATTCAATTCTAACAAAGTATTGGTGCCTACTTCGGCCGTAATTGGTCGCTCGGTATTATTGCGCACCGTTAAACAAGGAACACCTAAAAAGGTGGTCTCTTCTTGAATTCCACCAGAATCGGTTACTACACCAACTGCCGATGAAATCAACTTCATGAAATCGAGATAACCTTGAGGTTCACACAAAGTAATCTGACTAGATTCAATCAAATGCTTTAAGCCAAAAGACTCGGCATTCTTAATGGTACGTGGATGTATAGGGAAAATAATCTTAATGTCTTTTGAAATGGTATTCAACGCATTCAAAATACGCGTTAAATTCTCTTTATTGTCTACGTTGGCCGGACGATGGAATGTCATTACCAAAAACTTACCTTTCTCTAAGGAATACTTCGATAAAACATCACTTTTCTCTATATTGGGTTTGAACTTAATCAACGAATCGATCATGGTATTGCCAGTAAAAACAATACTTTCCTTCTTTTTACCTTCGTTCAACAAATTCTCATTTCCCGACTTTTCGGTGGTAAAAAACAATTGTGCTATATCATCTACCAAAATTCTGTTGATTTCCTCAGGCATCGTTTTGTCCCAACTTCTCAATCCGCTTTCAATATGCGCCACAGGAATTCCATATCTGCTAGAAACAAAAGCACAAGCAAAGGTAGAATCAACATCACCAGGTACTACCACTAAATCGGGACGGTCTTTTTTAATTTCAGCTTCGAAAAGGGTCATGATTTGCGTCACCACCGATATTTGAGAATCTCTTTTTAAATCAAACAACACATCGGGCTTTGGTATGCCCAATTCCTCAAAAAACACTTCACTCATCTTGTAATCGTAATGCTGGCCCGTGTGCAATAATTTAAAATGCAAATGCGGATACTTCGCAAAACACTCTTTTAAACGAGTGATTTTAATGAGATTCGGTCGAGTACCTACGCAAACAAGCACTTTTTTCATGGAAACAATTATTTGATTTAAGGATTGCGAATCTAAGTATTTTCAGCTGATTTTTTTTAAAAATTACGCTTTTACTATTGTATATTTGAACACTCATTATAATTATGAAATATTTTCAACTCTTAATAGCCCTTATTCTTTGCTCAAACATTGTAGCACAAGTATACGACCCCCTGCATTCTCCTAACTCCTACAGAAATTGGAATAATCCAGAATATTGGAAAAACAGAAAACCCTTTGAAGGTTACTGGCAACAAGATGTTCATTACACCATTCAAGCCGAATTGAACGAAAAAACACACATCATTACTGGTAAAGAATTTCTTACCTATTGGAACAACTCTCCCGATTCTCTTAACGTTGTTTATTTCAACCTTTACCAAAACGCTTTTCAACCTGGTTCATATTACGATAAGTTGCAAAAGCAACAAGAAATGACGCCTCGTTTCGGTCCCTATGAACAACAAAGAAAAGGATTGGAGATTTCTAAAATAAAGGTAAATGGTGTTGATGTTAAAACTGAATTAGACAATACTATTCTTAAAGTTTACCTTCCTCAAACCATTTTAGCTGGTGGTAAAGCGGCCTTCGAAATTGAATTTAAAACTTACTTCGATACAGGTTCTATGCGCAGAAGAATGAAAGTGTTTTTGGCTCAACGAGGATTTAAACATTTCGATGGCGTTCACTGGTATCCTAGAATTTGTGTGTACGATAGAAAGTTTGGATGGAATACCGACCAACATCTCGACAAAGAATTTTATGGCGATTACGGCACCTACGATGTGGAATTAACCTTGGCTTCGAACTACGTTGTGGAAGCTACTGGCTGGTTGCAAAACAGAAACGAAGTATTGCCAGAAGAACTTCGCAAGAAACTAGATTTAAGTAATTTCATCAATAGAAAACCTACCGACACCATTAGCATTCCTACACCATACAAAGCTGGTGAAAAGAAGACATGGATTTACCATGCAGAAAATGTGCACGACTTCGCTTTCACTGCCGACCCTACTTACCGCATCGATGAAAGATATTGGAACGATGTTCTTTGCGTGGCAATGGTTAGAGAAGAAAATGCTCCTTACTGGAAAAATGCTGCCGAATACACCGCAAAAGTGATTAAAACATACTCAGAATCTTTTGGCAAATACATTTACCCTAAAATGGTGGTGGCTGATGCTAAAGATGGCATGGAATATCCAATGCTAACTCTCGATAATGGCGCAGACCCAAGCTATAGAAGTTTATTGGCACATGAAATAGGACACAACTGGTTCTTTGGAATGGTGGGCAATAATGAAACCTATCGCGCTGCGCTAGACGAAGGTTTTACCGAGTTCTTAGATTCATGGGCTGTTAGTCGCATCGATGGAGATACCGTTTTTCACAATCCCATAAAAAACGACTACTTAAGAAAATACCGAAAAGAACAATTGGTAGTGAACACAAGAGTTTACGACAATTATATTTACGCTGCAGCGCAACGCGATGACAGAGCACTAAACACTCATTCTAGCGATTTCGATGGCGGATCGGTGAGTCACGGTGGCGGCTATGGTCACGTTTACTACAAAACCGCAACCATGCTGTACAACTTGCAATATGTATTGGGCGATTCGCTCTTTTTACAGGCCATGCAAAACTATTTCAACCAATGGAAAATGTGCCATCCTTATTTCGAAGATTTTAGAAATTCGATGATACAATACACCCACGTCGATTTAAACTGGTTCTTCGATCAATGGCTAGAAACCACCAAAGTGATTGATTATTCTGTTGCTTGCGTCAAAAAGGGGAAAGAGAAAGATCAATACATCGTTAGTTTCAAGAGAAAAGGCGAAATGCAAATGCCTATCGATTTTCAAGTAATTAGTAACAACGATAGTATTCTTAACTTCCATATCCCCAACACCTGGTTCGTTAAAAACACCAACGCTAGCGTTCTTCCTAAATGGTATGGCTGGGGAAATATTCAACCTGAATACGAAGCCACCATTACTGTTCCTGGGGGGATTTATGATTTAAAAATAGACCCTTCTCACCGCTTGGCCGATGTGAACATGTTAGACAACTCTAAGAAGTTTCCTCATGTTATTGAGATGGATTCTAAAATTGCCAATGCTTTCGACAGAAACAATTACGAACTTTTTTGGAGACCTGATGTTTGGTACAACCGCTACGACGGGACAAAACTAGGCATTCACCTCAACGGAAATTACTTAAAAACTTTCCACAATTTCGACTTCACCGTTTGGATGAATAGTGGGCTGGGGCAGGCTGGCTTAGACAGCAGCGTTTTCATCAATAAATTCGATAAAATATCTTACCGCTTAAGCTACAACACACAACTTCCTCAGTTTGGTAAATTCACTCGCTTAGATTTACAAAGCACATACTTAGAAGGTTTACAACGCTATGAAATGGGCCTAAGTAAAAGTTCAAAAAACAAAAACAATCGCTTACGCATTTTCGCTAAAGCGATGTATCGTAAAGATTTTAATGCATTGCAGTATTTATTGTTACCTAACGAATGGACTGCCAATAAATGGAACAATACCTTGAACATCGACTTTAATCACATTTACCATTACCGTCGCGGACAAGGTTCTATCACCCTTGTGTTGCGCAGCTCAATGCTGGGCAGCAGCTACGATTACGCCACGCTAAAACTTAATGTGGTAAACCAAAACTACATTAAGAAATTTGTGTTGAGCACTCGTTTCTTCGCACAATACGGTGCTGGAAGTAATATTCCTTTAGAATCTTCACTTTTCGCAGCAGGTGCCAATCCAGAGGAAATGATGGACAATAAATACATGCGTTCTGCGGGTGCTTTCTCGGTGCAAAATGCGCAATTCGGTGCCGATATCAATCATTTTCAAATGGGTGGCGGACTCAATCTTCGCGGCTATGCGGGCTATTTACTGCCTCAACAAACCAAAGATGGAAATATCGTTTTTGGCCACAGAGGCATAAGTGGTGCATCGGGCAGTGCCGAACTAGAATTTAGTGAATATGTAAAATGGCATTCTGCGCGTTGGAGACAATATTTCGATTTCGATTATTATCTATTTGGTGATGCTGGTATGATGCTAGTTCCAACAGGCTCAATTCAAAATGAGTTAGGGGTGCTAACCGCTGATGCTGGTTTGGGAGCCGCCCTCAAAATCAAAAAATTCAGAAAACTGGAAACTGTTCGTCCATTAATCATTCGCGCCGATTTCCCTCTATTCAACAACAGAACCCCTTATGTTTCTG
>JBMTCG010000090.1:0-6712 GCA_049430665.1 Flavobacteriales bacterium
CCCTCAATAATTTTAATCAACAATTCCTCAAAGCTTATCCCAACAGCTTTTGCTTGTTGAGGTAAGATACTTTTTGCGCTCATGCCTGGAATGGTGTTGACTTCAATCAAATAGAATTCATTCTCTTTTAAAATGAAATCAATTCGAGATACATTTCTACAACGAAGTATTTTAAATGCTTTTACAGCGATAGCTTGACATTTCTTAGTTAAATCTTCTGGTAAATTTGCTGGAGTTTCTTCCTTAGCGCCGTCTTCTCCATATTTATCTGCAAAATCAAAAAACTCATGTTTTGGTTTTACTTCAGTCATTGGTAAGGCTTTTACTGTTCCGTCAAAACCCATTACGCCACAAGTGAATTCTCTTCCTTGAATGAATTCTTCAACAATAATTTCATCATCATGTTGAAATGCAATTTCAAGAGCTTTTATTAATTCAGTTTCGTTTTTAGCTTTTGATGTTCCAACGCTAGATCCACCGTTGTTAGGTTTTACAAAGCATGGATATTTAGCTTTAGGTAAATATTCTGCGCTTTCATCACCTCTGTAAACCACAAACGATGCAGGAACTGTAATTCCGCTTTCTTTTAAGAAACGGGTAGTCCAGTTTTTATTCATCGTTAATGCCGAAGTTAAAACGCCGCTAGAAGTGTAAGGCAAACCTATTAAACTAAAATAGCTTCCCAGCACTCCATTTTCTCCTGGCGCTCCATGAATAAGATTCAGTGCTTTATCGAAAATTATTTTTTTTCCTTCTACTGTAATTGAAAAATCATTTTTATCTACCGGAAACTCCGCTCCTGAGTCGGTTTTATACACCCATTTTTCTTTTGAAATGAAAATAGGGAAGATGTGGTAAGCGCTGTTTGCTAAAGCATTTTTTGCTTGGTAAGCACTTTTTTCAGAAATTTCAGCTTCTTTACTAAATCCGCCATAAACAAGAGCAATGTTTTTCATATTACAATTTTATTCAGCTAATTTAAATCTTTAATAGATTTAAAATCTTTCAAATGAAAGATATAATTTATATTTGCTTGTTAATAAGTGGTACGTAAGCAATGAAATTTCTATTTAGTAAAGCCTTTTTCTTGAGTTTATTTTTAATGCTGCTTATTGCGGCCGGACTCATCTTTTTCGTAATATCTTATCTAGGTAATTTTACCCATCATGGCGAGAAATTGCCTGTGCCTAATGTGATTGGTAAAAAGGTGGAAGATTTAGATGCTCTTATTACCGAAGAGGGTTTTGAGTACATCATTAACGACTCTGTTTTCGACAATAAAAAACCAAAAGGGATAGTAGTAGATCAATCTCCGTCTCCAGAAAGTTTTGTGAAA
The DNA here is from genome assembly GCA_049430665.1 of Flavobacteriales bacterium. Lineage (GTDB taxonomy): Bacteria > Bacteroidota > Bacteroidia > Flavobacteriales_C > JAHEZL01. Next base: position 1,337 of record JBMTCG010000090.1, read on the forward strand.
GAGGGCCGAACAATGTACATCACGATTAATGCTAGAACGAAGAAAAAAATTACCATTAAGGAATCGGTGAAAGATTTGTCACTTCGATCAGCCATGTCGATTCTTCAGTCGTATGGTGTTAAAGTTAAAGTAACCAACAAGCCTTCTACACCAGAAGGTGTGGTGTTGGGCCTAAACTACATGGGCAAAAAAATAATACCTGGAGAGACATTAATTGATGAAGGTGATATGGTTGAATTAGTCGTTTCAGGATCTTCTAAAGCATCAATCTACTATGAGCAGTTTTCGGGAACTTTGAAAGAAGCAAGCAATAGAGCTGAAGCATTGGGCTTTTTAGTAGAACCAATTCAAATGGGCAACCTTTGTAAAACTGAAAGTGACAGCATGAGCGCATTTGTTGTTCGTCAGATACCCGAGTACAAAAACGGCATGATGTTGAAACCAGGAACTCCTGTTCAGCTATTTTTTACTTGTGATACTATTGCGATTCCAAAATAGATATAATATCTTTTTTGTTCGCTCGTTTAACCTTCCTATTTTTACTTTATGAGGAATAAGTTGATATTACTTTTTGTTTTTCTTGCTGCAATGGCAAGCGCACAAGAGGTGGTGGTAGGTTTAGATAATAATCCACAATTGAAAAAAAGCGTTAGGCTTCCTCAAGCCAGTGGCGTATTTGGCACCAAGCATTTGTATATCTACAAACAAGCAAAAACCACTCTCCCTTTTATCGACGATTTTTCTTCTAACCGAATCAGAACCTATTCTACCGATACTACATCATCACTTTTCTTTGCTACTGAGTATTACTATTTGTACGAGGTGAACTCGCAACATCCCGACACCATAAAATATTCTACCGACACTACTTATCATTACACCATCGCTAAAGCAGATAGTACAGCCAATCCTAGTTTTGATATCTACAAATATGATTTTTCGGTTTATCCTCCTGTAATATTTGATACGGTAAAGGATGTTTTTCCTGCCTATACCATTGTTGATCAACCTTTGGCTAATCCCGATACTACTTTTTTAAATACTACTTACTTAGTTAATACGCTTTATTTGGCACATATATTTAACGATGACAATAGCTTGTGGACAGGCAGAGGAATTTACGAAAATTCAAATTATCCTATAGATCCTCCAACAATTGGGGTGGCCACTTTCGATGCCTTAGATGACAATGGTGAATTATATGTTGGAGCTGGCTCAATTCCAAAAGTTTCCGATTCTCTTGTATCGAAGGCTATTGATTTGAGTTCGTTGTTAACTTCCGATAATCTGTATTTAAGTTTTTATGTCGAAAGTAAAGGATTTGGTGATGCTCCAGAAGCAAAAGATACTTTAGTGCTTCAGTTTTATAATGCAGCGCATAATTGGGTAAATGTATGGACCAGCGCCGAAAAAAGTTCATGGCCCTCAGATACTTTTCTTCAATTTTATGTGCCTTTAAATTCTTCTTTGTTTTTTCACAATGAATTTAAGTTTCGGTTTTTTAGCTACGCGTCTATATCTGGCTATACTGGTGATTTAGGCAATAGAGATCATTGGCATTTAGATTACGTGGTTTTAGATAAAAATCGCACGCAAGACGATAATTATATTTCAGATGTAGCTTTTCAATACCCGCCTTCAACCCTAATTAATGGTTACTACAATGTGCCTTGGCAACATTTTAAGTCGGCTTCTAATCTAATGTTACTTAGCTCTGAGGCTCTATTTAACAATATTTCCAACACAACTGCTTCGGTTAATTTTGCTGTAGATATTAAGGAGAAATCATCTTCAGTATACTCTTCTTCGTCAGCTCAAAACTTTAGTGTTACGTCACAAAATACACATAGTTTTATTGAAAATTATGGGGGATTTGCTTACGCTTCCGCCGAAAATGACACTGCTATTTTCGATGTGCGTTATGGTTTAAATACTTCTCTTCTCGGTAACTATGTTGGAAATGATACCGCCTACTTTCAGCAACATTTGTCAAATTATTATGCCTATGACAATTCTACTGCTGAAGCTGGGTATGGCTTTTATGCTGCTGGAGCTGAGTTTGCTTATAAATTCGAAATGCTAGAACCTAAAGGGGATACATTGAGAGGGGTGTGGATTTATTTTAACGAGGTAATTGGACACACTAACTATCTTACTCCTTTTACTTTTAGAGTTCGTAAAGAAAGTGCTGGCTTGCCAGGCGCATTAATATATGAATCGGCCACAATGTATGCAGATAGTACAAAAGGGTTAAACCAATTTTTGTATTACGAATTTGAGAAGGGGAATTTTATCAATGAACCATTTTTTGTTGGATTTCATCAAACCACGAGTGATTATATCAATCTGGGCTTAGATTTAAACACTGTTTCTACCAGTAAAATGTATTACAAAACAGTGAACGGTTGGGCGAATTCAGCGGTGCAAGGTTCTGTGATGTTGCATCCTGTTTTTGGAAAGAAGGTTAAGCCTGCCGAGGGGGTTGATGAATTTAAAGCAATGCGAATAGCTTTCTATCCTAACCCAGCCGCTAACTATTTTAATGTTGAAGGTGATCAACCTTTTCATCTGAGTATTTTGGATATTCAAGGTAAAGAAGTCTATAGTCAATCAAACATTCAAGGAAAACAAACCATATCTGTCGATTTCTTAACCAAAGGCATATATCTGCTTAGAGCAGTGAGTGCAGATACACAAGAAATTCAATTTCAAAAGTTAGTTGTGCAATAATGGAAGAAGTAGAAGAGGAAAGGCAAGACGAACTTTTTGAACATTTTAAAATTGTTGCAGATAAAGGTCAACAGTTACTTAGAGTTGACAAATTTCTATTAAACAGGATAGAGAATACTTCGCGAACTAAGATTCAAAATGCTGCCGAAGCAGGCTCGATTGTAGTGAATGGCAAAGCGGTAAAGTCTAATTACCGCGTAAAGCCTTTTGATGAGATTTCTATAGTACTTCCTTATCCACCTCGAGAAATTGAGTTAATTCCCGAAAATATACCAATCGATATTGTTTACGAAGATGAAGATGTGGCTATTGTGAACAAGAATGCTGGTTTAGTTGTGCATCCTGGTTACGGCAATTATACAGGTACTTTGGTGAACGCGATGATGTTTCACTTTAATGAATTGGCTCCCAAAAAAGATGGAGAAATTATGCGTCCTGGCTTAGTTCATCGCTTAGATAAACTTACCAGTGGCATAATGATTATTGCTAAAAATGAATTTGCACTCACTCATCTATCCAAACAATTTTTTTACAGAACCATCGAACGACGATACCAAGCGCTAGTTTGGGGTAATGTAGAAAATGATGAAGGTACCATCATTGGTAATATAGGTAGAAGTAAGAAGAATAGGAAGTTGATGGACGTATATCCAGAGGGTAGTGATGATGGAAGTAAACATGCTGTAACGCATTACAAAGTGCTGCAAAGATTTACGTATGTTACTTTGGTTGAATGTAAATTAGAAACGGGTAGAACGCACCAAATACGCGTGCATTTTCAGCATATCGGCCATCCATTGTTCAACGACCCAGAATACGGGGGAGATAGAATTTTAAAGGGAACTACCTTTGCCAAATACAAACAGTTTGTGGAAAATTGTTTCGCGTTGATACCTGGACAAGCTTTGCACGCCAAAACTTTGGGGTTCGAGCATCCAGTTAAGAAAACGTTTCTAACTTTTAATTCAGAATTACCTCAAGGCTTTCAAGATTTGTTAGCGAAATGGGAGAATTATTCAGTACATTTAGAAAAGTAAGTTTTTTTGACCATTTTTACATCGATAAATAATAAAATACGCTATATTTCAAGTGCTACTAAGATTGATAATTTAATGTTTAAAGTGAAGAATTTTTTTCCTTACCTAATTTCAATGTCGTTTTTGAAAATCTTACAATTTTATTTCAAGTTCGATAAATGGCATGTGTCTCCATTGCTTAAAAGAAAATATGCAAGTGATTTAATTGTTCATGTGAACAAAATCACAAATATTAAAGAAAAGTCTGTTGCAGAAATAGGTTGTGGTTTAGGTTCAATCGTTGCAAATATCAATGCAAAATCGAGATTTGGTTATGATCAAGAAAAAGCGGTGATTGATGCCGCGCGTTTTGTAGATAAATTTAAAAGGCAAAAAACTACTTATAGCGTTTTTGATTTTCCAAACGAAAAGATGAAACAAAAAGTTGACATCATTATGATGGTCAATTGGATTCACAACATTCCTAATGATGTGATGAAAGTAGAAATGGAAAAAATGTTTGTTGAAAATTTGAATCCAGGAGGAATGATAATTACCGATTCTGTTGACAATGAAAGATATAAGTTCTTTCATGATTTTGAATCTATGTTCGATCAGTCTATTTATTCCATAAATTGTATCGGAGTATATCCGGCAAACAGGAAGCTTTATGTGATTGCAAAAAGATAAATAGTCAAACTATTATCGTTTTGCAGAAATGTTATGAAGTAGAGAAGCAACTAAAAATCCATACTGGACTTAATTACAGCATTTCCCTCACAATAATTTCCATCATTTGTTTTACTCTGTTGTTGTGATTGTGCTCTTTTAATGTGCGCGCTTGACCAGCAGCACTTATCTTTTGCAACACTCCTTCATTTTTCAAAAGATATTTGATTTTGTCTTTAGCCTCAGCCGCATTTTTGTACACTACAATTTCTTGGTCGGGAATAAACAAATCAGCAACATTTTCTTTATAATCACTTAATAAACAGGTACCCATACCAGTGCTTTCAAACATTCTCATGTTGCCTGCATACGGAGTATTTTCGCTATGCACATTAAGAGTGATTTTAAATCTCCTCAACACTTTAAACATTTCTATTCCATACAATGGAGCGTGGGCGTGCTCGCTAATTAGCTTAAAGTCATTGTAGAATTGTAAGTTTTCCTCAAAGTTTTTATGGGTTGTGTACCCAGGAATTTGGTGCGCTTTTGCTGTAAGCTTTTCTATGATTTTAAAACTTGGTTTTAATGCGCCGTGGTATACTATCTTTTTTGGTAACGAACCAATGTATGGTTTGTCGGGCATGTAAATTCTACCATAAACCTCGGCAGGAATTTCTCTTAAAATTTCGCTTATTATTTTTGCCCTGTGACTGTGAAATGATTTGCCAACCAAGAAACTGCCTATTAATCCAACGTTGATGTTTTTTTCATCTTTTTCTTTTTCAACCATTTCTAAGATGGAGGGAGAAAAGGCATGGTTGATATGAAAAGCTTTTAATCCTTGTTCATTGAAATTTCTCACATTTTGAGGGTCACAGGAAAAAACGATGTTGTGATTTTTAAAAAAAGTGATAGGTGGATGTGCTTCTCCGCACCAACCCACAACGAATTTAGCACCAGC
>JBMTCG010000091.1:0-6583 GCA_049430665.1 Flavobacteriales bacterium
TTGAACCAAGGCATTTTACCCGATTCTTCGTTCACTAAAAGGGCATCTACATTTTTAAATTGTAGGTTTTCATCTTGTACAAAGCTGCTTTCCCACGCATCAAAATCTTTTTGAAACGAAGGATTTTCGGCGATGAATTTCTCCACCTGCAATTTATCTTGCACAGATAAATTGCCTTCGAAATAATCGAAAAGCACTTCGTCAATGTTGCTTTTACTAATGTTCATATCAAATTATTAATATCTTTTATCTGATCTTTCATTTTTTGTCGGGCTCTAAACAAATACACTTTAACCTGCGATTCGTTTAATTTGAGCATTTCACCAATCTCTTCATAGCTGTAGCCTTCTAAGTCGCGCAGCAATAAAATCGATTTTTGTAATTCGGGCAAAGTATTGATGTACTTGTTGATGATTTCCTTCAATTCAAAACTTTGGTTGTCGTTGCTTTCGGCCATTGGTTCGGCGTAGGGCGTAGTTTCCATCGATTGCGTTCTACTACTTTTCTTTACAAAGTTGATGAGCGCGTTGTGTGCGGTGGTAAACAACCATGATTTAGCCTTGTCGGTTTCAACACTGTCTTTATTTTGCCATAATTTTAAGAACGAATCTTGTACAATATCGTTTGCGTCGTCTTCATCACGAAGAGATTTATAAACGTATCCGTAGAGCCTATGGCTAAGGGAACGCACAACTGTATTGTATTCCTGTGTTGTCAATTACCTTCCTGAGTTACCCTTGTTTCACAGCTTATAGCTAGAACAATTTAAAACAATTAAATGTTACAGCCCCTTCAAAATAAAATGAAGAGGCTGCGTAAATATAAGTATTTGTAGTGAATGTTTATTTCACGATTCCTTCTATTCTGGTTAGGGCAGAGGTGCAAAACCATCCTTGAACTAAGGGACCGTTTCCGCTGGTTTTGATTATGTTGGTTCTTACGTTGGAAGTGGGGGTGGCAAATAATCCTTGATTGTTTATCTGGCTCGACAATTCAGAGAAATAGTCCCATGTGTCTCTGGTTATCGACAATAATTCAACTTTTACTTTATTGCCCAATTGATAAGGTTCTCCGTTGCGATTGATAGCCGATCGGGTTGGTCTAATAAATAATGCGCCATCGTATCCTGGGTAAAACTGTCCGCCATTTACCGATACCGTAAGGTCACTTGATTTATTGAAAAGAGTATCATTACGGTACGTTTTAATGCGGTAGAAATCAAACTGACCTGCTGGGTCGTTTGCATAAAATTCACCAACGTACCCGTCGGGATTGCCGAGAAAATCTTTGTTTTCAAAGAATTTAAGGCTATCAAGAGTTGGAGCAACATTAACAAAAGATGATGCTTCGTAAATCGACCCTAAAAAATCAATTTGTAATCTGTAGCTGTTTCCTGTTTTGCAGATGCTATCGCCTGGAGAAATACTCCATGAATACACCCCTTTGTTGTTATTGTCTACAAAGTGAAATGTGTCTCCTGCCGCGCTTATTATTTTAACCAAGGCGCCAATGGCGGGCTGTGCTTCACCATTTTCGAAGTAGGGCTGACTGTATTTTAGCACGATTTGTTGTTGGGTGGTGTCGTTGTTTACAAAAGCATCTACCACTAGTAAAGGCTCCTCTTTGTCTACTTCAACATCAATTACCTTCTCACATGAGCTTAGTAGCAAAGTTGCGCCAAGAATGATTAGTAAGTTTTTCATAGTTAAAATTTAAAATTGTAAGATACAGATGGAATCACTGTGCTTATTATGGTGTACTGCACCGCTTGTGTCTGTTTAGGATCTTCTGGGTTAGTTCTAAAATAAATGGTAAAGGCGTTTTTTCTAGCGTAAACGTTGTAAACAGAAACCACCCATTCTCCATACCATTTTCTGTTTTCTTTAACCTTTGGTTTGAAGGTTATCGATAAATCTACGCGGTGATAAGGAGTGATTCTGTAGTTGTTTCTGGCGTCGTTGGCAATATGTGCATAGTTTAAACCTTGTACGCTAATTTTGCTGTTTGGAAAAGTTGATGGTGCGCCTGTGGTAAATACGAAGTTTGCACCAAGTTCAATTCGCTTAGTTAAGTTGTAGGAAGCAATAAGATTAACGTTGTGTGTTTTGTCGAATCGAGCAGGATACCAGTTGTTTTGGTTGATACTTTCTGTTTGTCTTTCAGAGCGCGAGAAGGTGTAGCTAACCCAACCTGTTAATCTTCCCTCGTTTTTTCTAGCGAAAAGCTCCACACCATAAGAACGTCCTAATCCAGCAAGTAGCTGACCTTCATACGTCTCATTCAGCAGTAAACTAGCGTTTTGAATGTATTCCAATTGGTTGGTCATGGTTTTATAATATACTTCTACAGAGGTTTCAACAATAGATTTAGTGCCAATATTTCTAAAATAACCAGCTGCTACTTGATTGGCAATTTGTGGAGCAATATTGTTGGTGCTTAATGTCCACATGTCTAAAGGCGTTGAGGCGGCAGTGTTTGATAGAAGATGAATGTATTGAGACATTCTATTGTAAGAAGCTTTAATAGAGCTTTTGCTGTTTACATCGTATTTAAAAGCTACGCGGGGTTCTGGATTGTAGTATTCTTGAATGATTTTACCCGCTTCATTATCAGTTGTGCTAATCAATTCTTTTTCTTTCCCCACTAAAGTATCTTTGTACTCATAGCTTTTTCCTTTTCCAATAAATTGATAGCCCGAGAATCGTAGACCATAAGATACAATTATCTTACTTCCAATTTTTTGCTCATTATCTATATATACAGCAGTTTCTAAAGCGTTTTTATCCGCTAAAGTGATGGAGCTTTTTATGCCCCCTGATGAGAATTCAGCAGTACCAGGTTTCAAATCATACAAAATACTTTGAGCACCGAATCGAACGGTGTTTTTTGTATTTGGATACCAAGTAAATTCAGGTTTAATAGAGTAATTGATGATATTTGATTTCCAGTTGAAACCATCGCTTGCTCCATCTGCAATGGCAGTGCCTAGGTTGTAGTCGTAATTGCTATAATAAGCTGTTGTATTCAAAAATATTTTTTCATTGATCAAATGGTTCCAACGCAATGTGGTGGTGGAATTACCCCAGTTAAATCCGAAGGTAGATGAACCAAAAACGTCTCTGCCAAAGTAGCCAGAAAGGAAAACTTTGTTTCTATTATTGATATCCCAATTGGCTTTAGCTGTAAAATCGTAGAAATAGAATTTGGCATCTTTTAAATCTCCTTTTCTGAAGGGTTTTGATAAAACATCAATGTAAGATCGTCGACCAGCCACAATAAAAGAAGCTTTCTTTTTGGTGAATGGTATCGGACCTTCTAAGGTCAATCGGCTAAAAATTACACCAACACCACCCGAACCAGTATATTTATTTTTGTTTCCTTCTTTCATTCTTACGTCTAATACCGAAGATGCTCTACCGCCGTATTGTGCGTTGATACCACCTTTAATCAATTTCACACTTTTTACAGCATCGGGATTAAAAACCGAGAAGAAACCAAACAAGTGAGAAGAGTTGAAAACAGGAGCTTCATCCAACAATATTAAATTTTGATCGATATTACCTCCACGCACATTAAAGCCTGTTGCGCCTTCTCCCACAGTAGATACGCCAGGTAGCGTTTGAACGGTTCTAATTACATCGGGTTCACCTAGTAAAGCAGGCATTTTGGTAATCGATTTAATATCCATTTGCACCGTACTCATTTCTATTTTCTTCACGTTATCGCTCTTTCTTTTGGCGCTAATTTTCACCTCGGTTAATTCGGTGGGTTTGCTGGTAATGTTGAAATCTAGTTTTGTGTTTTGATCTAAAGTGATGGTCTTTTCTATGGTTTCCATTCCCACATAAGAGATAATCAGGTTGTAAGTTCCTGTTGGTAGAGTGATAGAGAAAAAGCCGTATTCATTAGAGGTGGTTCCCAGTCCGTTCTCTTTAATTTGAATAGTAGCACCATTAATTACTTCCTGATTTTCGGAATTTTTAACGTAGCCACTGATGGTAAATTTTTCTTGCGCAAAAGCAGCGAAAGCGCTCAATAGGAAGGCGAAGAGAAAGATTTGTTTTTTCATGTTGTAAGATTTCTGTGGCGAAAATAGCCTTAAAAGAAAGAGCTAACAAGTTTAAATAGGCGAATGAACAAAAAGCATAGGTGAAATGCATAAGTATTCACTTTAATAACTTGTTAAAAAATATATGGCAGCAGCACTTCGTTAGCTCGCTAATAATCTTACATTTAACCAAACTTAATTACTTTAACTATGGAAGAAAATAAAGAAAAGAAAAACAAATTGGTTCCAATTCTTATTGGCGTAATAGTGCTTTTGCTTGGAGGCATAGGCTTTTTGATGTTGAGCAACAAAGAGGTGGTAGAAGAGAAAGATTTTACCATTAATGAAGTGGTGAAAGAACGCGATTCGGTTACAGTAATTTACAATGAAGTATCGGCAGAATCGGCAAGATTGAAAGGCGATAACGAAAAACTAAATTCTGTTTTAGAGGAACGCAACAAGGAAGTAGAGGCTAGTAAAGCTAGAATTGATGAGTTCATGAGAACCATTAAAGACAAAGATCAGTTGATTGCCGCTATCAAGAAAGAAAGAGAGTTGATGCGTAAAAAAAATGCGCAATACGAAGAGCAAATCGACCAGTTGTTGCTAGAGAACAAAGAGTTAACAGCTAAAAAAGCGCAATTGGAAGAAGAACTTACCGTTGTTTCTAAAGACAGAGACAACTTTAAAACTAAAGCCGAAATTGGTGCTAAATTAAAAGCCGAATACGTTAAAGTTAAAGCGCTTCGCGATAGAATGATGGGCGAGGGAATGAAAGAAACAGGTATGGCCAAAAGAACAAAAAAGTTAGATGTTAGCTTTAGCGTTTTGAAAAACGAAATTGCGGTGAACGGACCGAGAACGGTTTATCTTCGCGTTGTTACTCCAACCGGAGTAGTAATGGGTAATGCAGCATCGGGTTCGGGTAAATTTGTAAATCCAGAAAGCAAAGAAGAAGTTATGTTTTCTTCTAAAAAAGAGTTTACTTACACGGGCAGTCAGCAAGATGATATTCACCTAGAATACGAAGAGCCAAACGTTAAAACATTTCCTGAGGGAGAGTACACCATAGAAATTTACATCGATAAGATGTTGGCCTCACAAACAAAAGTTGCATTGAAATAAAACACAAATCCTCCCCCGCCAAAAAGCGGGGGAGTTTTTTTTATATATGTTAGAAGTTAAAAATATATCTTATTCGTATCCCGAAAAACCTGTTTTGAAGAACATCTCTTTTGAACTTAAAAAGGGAAAAATTTTAGGCTTGCTAGGTAGAACAGGCGTTGGAAAATCAACCTTGCTTAGAATCATTAAAGGGCTGATAGATCCTGCGAAAGGGGAAGTGTATTTCAAGGGAGAAAAGGTTTACGGACCGAAAGATAGATTGGTGCCCGGACACGCTGGTATTGAATTGGTGCACCAAGATTTTCAGTTGTTCGAGAAGATAAATATTTACGACAATATCAAGCATCTTTTGATAAAGTACGATGTGAAGTATCAAGAAAAAAGAACCACTGAAATCTTAAAAATTTGTAACCTTACTAAATTTAAAAATCGATTTCCGCGAGAGCTTTCAGGCGGACAGCAACAACAAATTGCTATTGCAAGAGCCTTGGCAATCGAACCCGAATTAATCTTGTTAGACGAACCCTTCAGTCACCTCGATAACATCTCAAAAAGAGAAGTAAAAGAAGTGGTGCTCAACATCAAAAAAGAACTCAATACCTCTTTCATTTTTGTAACACACGATCATCACGAAGCCTTGGCTTTGAGCGATGAATTAATTGTGATTGATAAAGGTAAAATTGTGCAGCACGGAAAGACAAAAAGTGTTTTTGCAAAGCCAGCGAATGAGACGGTGGCTGGGTTGTTGGGGGTGTTTTAATCTCTATTGTTGTAATGCACCCAGTTCGTCTTTGCGAGATTTTGTACCCAAAATCGAAGCAATCTCATTTGTCTGAATTAGGATTTTTAAGATAAGAGGATTTTAGGATTGAAATTTTTCTTGTGCTTTAGATAGTGATCACTTGTATGAAGCGATACGCTATGTGGAGTTGAATCCTCTGCGAGCAGGTATAGTTCAAAGAATAGATGGTTACCATTGGTCGAGTGTAAAGGGGCGTCTCAACGGAAAGGGGAAAATGCCGCTAGATCAGTAACTAGTCATTTAGAGATAGACGATTGGAAGGAGTATCTGTGAGAGAAGGGCGATGATGAATTAATTAATAATATTAGAAAAAGGACAAAAATAGGCAAGCCACTAGGTGATTCTAAATTTATTAAGAAGATGGAGAAAGTAAGCGGTAAAAAATTTACATTTAGAAAAAATGGAAGACCAAAAAAAGAAAATAAATGAATGGAAAAGTTACGTCTGTCCCCTCTTTTTTTCAACGTAGGCTTTGCCAACAAATTTTTTCTTTGTAATTTTCATTCTAGACAATTTTTATGTTACGCCTCTAAGCTATTAATCTTACTGTTCTTGTTAACTTACAGAAGATTAATTCTTAGAGGTTTTTACAAACATATAATCTGTCC
>JBMTCG010000092.1:0-6546 GCA_049430665.1 Flavobacteriales bacterium
CCCCCCAAATGACGTACTGGGTATTTACGATTTAATTCTTCCAAAATCTAATCACCAACACTTCGGCCAACAGCATCAAAAGTGCAGCAACAATAAAGTGTTTCCAATGTTCTTTTTTGCTCAATAAATCGGCAGCAGAAGCCGATGCTTTCAGTTCAGATGTACTTATAACATGTATGTTTTTGCTTTCCCCGAAAGTGTTTTTAAAATCGTCATCATCCATTAAATGCATATCCGATTCTTGTCGCGAATAGTTTAAAGCCACTGCATCAAATACCTTTTTATCTTTTAGTAAATTGTAAATTCCTGCTTGTTCTATGTTGCTGCTACTGAATAAAAAAGATTGGTCGCCAGTTTTAGAAAAGTTTAAAGCGTATTCGTTTTTGTTGTTGCTTAGTATGTATTGAGCCGACCCTGTATTGTCTTTATTTTTAAGCGGAATTTGTAAATTTTGATGAATACTTTGAAACAATACATCACTTGAAATACTGGTGAAAATAATACGGTACATCACCGTTGGAAAAAGCCAGTGCTGCGCAAAATTAGCCAGTGGTGAACTCAAGACATACACTGCCGAATTTCCTTTTTGGTAGCGCACCAAGTAAGGGTCGTTGTTTTGAAAAGGCAATAGTATTTCTTTGCCACTGATGAAGTTGTTGTTTATTTTATAGTGTCCCTTTAGGGTAGGTAAATTCAGCTTTTCATTTTCGGGCAAATCTTTTTTAGCAAATACATTGTTGAAGAATTCAATTTGGGTGTTGAATCGAGAAAGTGCAATGCTGCTCGAATCCCAAGTGCTTAATTCGTCAATTTGTAAGGTAGTGGTTAAGGTAGAAAAGTTGTTGTTTTTAGAGGGGATAAATAAAATGCTTCCTCCGTTTTGTGTGAATTTAAGTAGCTCTTGCGCCAGGCCCGAACTGTAGTTTTGTAGTTCATCTAGCACAATTAAATCGTTTTCTTTTAGTTCAGAATAATCGAGTTGGTTGATGTTTTGCTGACTAAAAACTACCGAAGAGTCATTTTTGAAAAGTTTATAGAAAGAACTATTGGCAATCTTCTCAGAGATTTGAAGCACGTTTGTTTTCTTTCTGATGTCGTAAGAGAAATAAAAAGTATTGTCGAATAAAATAGGGGAGTCTTCTATTTCAATTGTGCCATTGATAAGTTGTGGCTCAGGCACCGAATAGGTAAGTGCTACAATTTCGCTTTTTTCAGATTTAAGGTTAACACTTGCGAAGGCCTTTTGTTCGTTGTTAATGCTCAATCGAACTGTAATGTTTTCTAGATTTTTATCGCCATGATTGGTGATTTTAATCTTTATTTCTTCGGGAGATTGTGTTTTTCTAACCGGAGAATCGAACCAACAAGAATCAATGCTAACATTGTTTTTTACCGATGCTTCAATAGGAATAATAAACAAAGTGCTTAATGAATCAATTTTCTTTTTGTTGAAGTCGTTCATCCCTTTTTGAAAATCAGATAGCCAGTACAATTCGGCATTTTCTTCACCCAAATCTGATTGCTGACGCAAGTATATTTCGCTTAATGTTCGCGAATGTGGCGATTCATCTACCAAATTCAATTCTTCTAAAAAGGTTTTTTTATCAAGATGTCTTCTGTGTTTGCCTTCAAAATCGTTGGTGGTTAAAAGAAAGTAATCGCTATTGGGTAAATTTTTAACCAAAGATTCTGCTTTCTTTTTGGCCTCTTCTAATAATCGGCCTCCTTCACTAGCGCTATTCATGCTAAAAGAGTTGTCGATATAAAAAGCGTGTATGCTACTTTGATTGTTTTTTACATCGCCACGCGAGCTAAAAGGAAGAGCAAAGGCCAATATCAAAAAGCTAAAGGCCAGCATGCGCAATAGCAATATCAGTAAGTTTTTTAGGCGGTTGGCGGCTTTGCTTTGTTCTTTTATCGATTTTAAAAATAAGGTGTTGGGGAAATGAAGTTCCTTGTATTTGCGAAAGTTAAACAAATGTATGGCCACAGGAATAGCCAGCAAAGCGAAGGCCCATAAAAACTGTGGATATAAAAAGGAAAAATTCATTGTTACAAATATAAAATACTTGGCGAGATATAAATTCTAAAAGAATTATGTAAATTTCGGTCGCTTAGTAAAAGCTTACCATTATGACTGAACAAACATTAGATACCCGCCAAAAAGCATTGGCGGTGAATTTAGATAGAACCATTTACGGAACATTTGCTGAGATTGGTGCCGGACAAGAGATTGCGCGTAATTTCTTTATGGCTGGGGCGGCATCGGGTACGATAGCCAAGTCTCTTTCGGCTTACGATATGCAAATGAGTGATTCTATTTATGGTAAAAGACCAGGTAGATATGTGTGCATGCCTCGCTTGATTCAAATGATGGATCACGAGTACAAGAAGTTGATGGTGAATTTAGCGCCCAACAATCCCGAAAAAAGATTTTTTGCTCTTTGCGATACTGTTGAAACCATTAACTACTCAAAAACAAACCAAAGTCACGGTTGGATAGGTGTTCGTTTTCAACACAAAGCAGGTGAAGAGCCTAGCGATTTAATCGTTCATTTACGTTTGTTAAACCGCGATAGCTTGCAGCAACAAGAGGCTATTGGCGTGGTGGGCGTAAATTTATTGTATGGTTGTTATTTCGATACGCACGACCCTGAAGGTATTTTAAAAAGCTTAAAAGACAATCTTCGCAGCGGTAGAATTGAAGTGGATATGGTGCATACTTCTGGTCCGGCTTTTAAAAGAGTCGACAATCGTCTACTAAGCTTATATTTAGTGAAATCGGGCATGGCAGAGGCCTGTATGTTTGGTCCCGATGGCAACACCATTCACCCTACAGAGGTATTGTACAAAAAAGATATTTTTGCGTTAAGAGGTAGATTTCGTCCGGTTACACATGTTCATCTTGACATGATAAAAAACGGATTGAAACAATTCGAGAAGGAGTTGACCAATCCGCAAAATGTGGTAGTAATGACCGAATTAACCCTCAAAGATTTGGCGGGTGAAGAGGGTATCGACGATCAAGATTTCTTAGATAGAGTAGATATTTTAACCTCTTTAGGACAGTACGTTTTGGTGTCGTCTTTCTTAGAGTATTTCAAGCTTGTTCCTTTCTTAACGCGATACAACACCGGTTCGCAAGTGGCCTTGGTATTGGGAGCCAATACTTTGATAAATATCTTCAACGATAAGTATTACAAGCAATTGAATGGTGGCTTGTTAGAGTCATTCGGTACTCTTTTTCACCGAGATGTTCGTTTGTATTTGTATCCTTATAAATTCGGCAACGAAATCATCAACTCTACCAATATGATGATTCCACCTAAATACGAGAGTTTGTACAAGTACTTAATCGATAATAATAGAATCGTAGATTATCAGCAATACGAACCCGCTAATTTAAATGTGTTTTCTCATAAAGTATTAGAGAAAATTCAGGCCAACGATAGCGGTTGGGAGCAAATGGTGCCGCCAATTGTAGCGCGCATAATTAAAGAACATAAATTGTTTAGCTATAGAAATCCAGATGCTAAAAAGATTAAAATTAGAGATGAGAATTTGGGGGGGAAGTAAAATTGTTAGTTTGACTAAAACCAAAAACCCTTCGTCAATCAACGAAGGGTTTTTACTTTATGAACCATTAGTCTCCAGTGCTTCGCTTGCGCTTTTTTTTGTGACTTTAGGTTCTACAAATTTTTATCTATAGCTAAGACCATTTGGTGCGTTAAAAGTTACAAGCGGACTTATTTAAATTAAAAATCCCCCGTTAGCTAACGAGGGATTTTGTGTAATTATGAGCCTTATGTCTCCAGTGCTTCGCCTAAACTTTTTTTTGTGACCCTCGGCTCGTTAAATGTTGTTTCTATTAATTAGACACAAAATAAAAGAAAGGTTGCCTGAAAATGGGAAAGGAATTCTTAAGGAATTGTTAAATCTTTAAATTTAAAATTGTTAGATGAAGTGTTGAGGAACAAACCCTTTTATTACTTTTATTGTATGAGAAAATCAATACTAATTCTACTGCTCATTCCCTTTGGTGTGCTGGCGCAAAAAGCAACTGTTTTTTCTTTTGATACCATAGAAAACAGAAGGTGGATAGGTGCCGATTTCTGGGCCAATCGTTTGCAAAATTGGGAGGTGAAAAACGGAAAAGTGTATTGTTCTCGCGCCGAAGAGCTAAGCACACTGCATCTCTTAACCCACGAAATGCAAAGCAGTAAAGGCTCTAGTGAAATTAATTTTGAAATGGGAAGGAATGAGCTGGCGGCTAAAGATACAGCAGCCAAAGCAGGCATCATTATAGGTTTAAGCGATGAGAATCTAAATTACAAAGCCCGAGCGATGATTCAGCGTTTTACTTTAGATGAAGATGGGGTGTGGATAGGCATTAAAGGCAATCGTTTGTTTGCGCAAGATTTACCTACTTCAAAAATATTATGCAACGTCGATATTACGCCAAATTTCAAATCTAAGGAGAGTCTGAAAATTCGTTTGCTCATCAGCAGAACAAAAAGCAATGAGCCGAGGATATATTTGTATGTTGATGGCCGATTTGTGCAAGAAATAGCCATTAGCAGCGACAATAAAAATGGAAGTGTGGCTTTTGCTGTCGCTGCCGGCAAAGCAGGGAGTGAGTTTTATTTCAATAAGTTAAGTTTATCTAATTTGGCTTCAAAGAAAGAAAGAGCTTTCGGTCCGATTTCTACTTGTTTGTACACCCTAAACGATAATGTTTTAAACTTTTCTGCGCAGCTAATGCCCATTAATCATCATGAAAATGATTCTATCGTGATTGAAATTCAACACGATGACAAATGGCTTACGCTGGCTTCACTTGCTGTAAAGGAGCAGCAGGTAAGACTGCGCAATATGCAATGGAATTTCACACAACCCATTCTTTATAGAGCAAGGTTGAAAAGAAATGGTGTTTACTATGGAAATTATTACGAAGGTACTATAGCAACGCCCAACAAAAATGCTAACGAGGTGCGCATTGCTGCTGTTAGTTGCAATGGAATGTATTTTATTTCAGAGAAAGGTATGGACTACAAAAGTGTTTGGACTCCCTACGAATTGCTAGAACAGAAGTACAAAGAATTGAATCCCGATTTATTGGTGTTTTTAGGCGACCAAATGTATGAAGCTCGTCCTTTGTTTTTAGAAACAAATCCACTTTTACTTGAAACCGATTACCATTACCGTTGGTTGCTGTGGTGTATGGAAATGAATGATTTAACTAGAAGATTACCTACAGTGATCATGATGGATGATCATGATTATTTGCAAGGTAATTTATGGGGCGATGGTTCTAGGTTGGCCGATAGGCATGTGCCCGATTCTTTGCCCACACAATACCTTAACCACCTCGATGATTGGCAAACCGATAACGGCGGATTTGTGATGGATGTAGATTTTTTAAATAGAGCTCAGTTGTTGCAAACCGGACACCTTCCTGAAACCTACAGCAAATCAGAAAATTCTATAAAAAATTATTTTACTACGCTTAACTTCAATGGCGTAGGAATGGCTGTTTTAGAAGATAGAAAGTTTAAATCGGCACCACTTAAAGCCTTGCCCAACGTTCCATCAATTATAGGAATAGCATTGAATGATACTATTGCCTCCGATTCTTTAGATAATAAAGATGCTGTTTTGTTGAATGATGAACAGTTGAAAATGTTAGAAGAATGGTCACTCAACTGGAAACAACAAGACATGAAAGTGGTGTTTACCCAATCGGTATTCGCCTGTTTGAGTTCCGTAAGAAAGGGGTATGTTCCATATGTGTCGGCGAACATTAGTTTGGATAGTGTTTTACCTATGCATACTCGCTTGGCGCAAGATATGGATGCCAACGGCTGGCCTAAAAGTGGCAGAGATACAGCGCTTAAAGTGATTCGTAAATCGGCAGCATTAATAGTGGGGGGCGATCAGCATTTCCCTAGTATTACACAACAAGGAATTAACGATTGGAAAGACGCTTCTTATACTTTAACGATTCCCGCTTTGTGCAATACATACCCGCGCTTTTTTATGCCCGATTCATCAGATTATTATGGTGGCAATAACTATAAAGATGGCTTTGGCAATAAGGTGAGTATGTTGAGCTATTCTAATCCTAAAAAAAATGATTCTTTGCCAATGTGGTATTATGGCGCACCAGGTTTCGGATTTATAGTGTGCGATAAATTGGCGAAAACGTATAGCTTGCGCTTTATGGATTTTGCCAATCCAAGTACTTTCGAAAAAGAGGAGATTGTTAAAGTAATCGACAATGCTTACTCTTCATCGCTTTACAAAACAAAAATGATTAAGGTGAAGGCGACCAATCCTTTAATGACATTGAAAGATGTAAACGGCAATGTTTTGTATTCACTTCGCGGAAATAATTTGCAGTTCAATGTTCCTGCGAAAGGGAAATATATTATTGAAGTGATTGGAGATAAGGAGAAAAAGAAGATAGTTAAGGTGGTGGTTAAAAAATAGGGCAATAGTTCCTTCGGGGTACCTCAGGATTGTAGAAGTTTAATATTTCGTTGACAA
>JBMTCG010000093.1:0-6350 GCA_049430665.1 Flavobacteriales bacterium
ATGTATAGAACGGTGATGCCTTCAATCTTAGTAGAAACAGGGTTTTTAACGAACAAAGAAGATGAGAAATATTTGTCTTCTGAGAAGGGACAGGCCTACGTTGCTTCCTGTATTTTTAGGGCTTTTAGAATGTACAAAATGCAGGCAGAAGGAAGAACATCGGCCGAAATTAAAGCTGCCGAAGAAGCTGATTTCGCTAAGCAAAGTGCCGAGATTGGAAAAATGCCAGAGACCTTAAGTGTGTTGGCAGGCAAAGTAAATGTAGATACTGCGAAAGCGCCAATAGAAACTGTTGAGACACCTAAGGAGAGTAAGAAAATTCCCGAAGACACCTCTGATTTGATTTTTAAGGTACAACTCACTTCCTCAAGTAAGAAAATTGAATTAACTTCACCCAAGTTTAAAGGGCTAGATAATTTGCAAGTTTACGAAGGAGATGGCACTTTTAAATACACTGCCGGAAAATGTAAATCGATGGCAGAGGCAAGTAAGTTGCAGAAAAAGGCCATAGAATTAGGTTTTAAAGATGCGTTTGTTGTGGCGTTTTATCAAGGGCAACGCGTATCGATGAAGAAGGTGAACGAGATAATGGCCGAGAAAAAATAGTATATTGTTGAAGTAAAAAAATAAGAGGTGAGTAAACAATTAAAAATTTGGACTTTAGTAATTCTTGCTGTGGGCTTGGCTCTTTGGGGCGCGAGATTTCTAAAAGGATATAATTTCTTTGCCGATGAGGTGGTGTATCATGCTAGATACGATAATGTGCAAGGCTTAACCGAATCGAATCCTATTTATTTTCAAGGCTTGAAAGTGGGACAAGTGAGCGAGGTGGTAATCGTTTTCGATAGTTTATTAAAAAGAAATGTTATTGATGTATCTATTTTGATTACCAATAAGTCGGTTTCTATGAGCGACAGTACCATTGCTCGAATTGGCGGCGATGGTTTGTTGGGTTCTAGATGCATTAGATTGGAAAAAGTGGGAATGGGTAAATTGCTTCCTACTGGAGGTTTATTAATGTCGGAAATAGAAAAAGATCTTCAAGCACAAATCAATGAGACTTTGCTTCCTTTGAAAAAAAGTACCGAGAAGTTAATTGAGAGTGCAGAGCAATTGATTACTTCTTTTAAAGTGGTAATGAACGATGAAACCAAAGAAAATTTGATGGAAGCATTTAGAACAATTCCTCAAACCATTAAAAATTTAGAACACGCTACATTTACCATAGATACTACTGTTAAGGTGTCGGGTGAAAAGATGAAAGCCATTTTTGCGCACGTTGAATCGATTACCAAAAACTTACAGCACAACAATGGTAAAATCACCTCTATTCTATCTAATTTAGATCAAGTGAGTGATTCGTTAGCTAAATCGAATTTTAAAGAAACTATTTTATCTGTTACCAGTACCCTTAAGAAGACAGATACCATTTTAGGAAAAATCAACAGAGGCGAAGGCACTATGGGGCAATTGGTAAATAACGAAAGATTGTACAATGAACTTACTTTGGCATCGGTGCGCTTAAATATGTTGATTATTGATTTACAAGAGAATCCTCAAAAATACATTAACCTCTCTTTAGTAGATTTTAGAGGAACGCATAAACAGGCCGAAAATGACAGTGCTTTTGTGGTTGAACAGATGAGAAGAGATTCTGTTATCATCAAAAAGTACGGTAATTAATTGTGTCACTAAAACAATTACAGCATGCAATATATTCCAAACATTGTATTCGCAATATTGCTCATTGCTACTTCGGTTTTCTTTGGAAAACAAGTAGGTAAAATCAGAAGAAATATTTTATTGGGGCGCGATTTAGACCGCAGTGATAATTCTGCTTTGCGCTGGAAAACCATGTTTTTGGTGGCCATTGGACAATCGAAAATGATGGCCAATCCTCTTGTTTCATTCTTGCATATTTTGGTGTATGTTGGATTTATTATCATCAACATAGAAGTAATTGAAATTGTGGTAGATGGTTTGTTTGGCACGCACCGCTTTCTCTCGTTTATGGGTGCTTTTTACGATTTCTTGATTGGTTCTTTTGAGTTTTTGGCTTTGGGAGTTATTGCGGCTTGCGCCATCTTTTTGATTCGTAGAAATGTGCTTAAAGTAAAACGTTTTTGGAGCAAAGAAATGACTTCTTGGCCGCGCAGTGATGCCAATATTATTTTAACTACCGAGATTTTATTGATGAGTGCATTCTTGATTATGAATGTAAGCGATAGCATTTTACAAGAACGAATGTACACGCATTATGAAGAGATGGGGTCTTTTCCCATTTCTTCTTTTTTAGCGCCGATTTTTGATGGATTTACATCAGAAGCATTGATGATGATTGAGCGTTTTTGCTGGTGGTTTCACATCATTGGTATTTTTGCTTTCATTTGCTATTTGCCGCTTTCAAAACATTTTCACATCATTTTGGCTTTCCCCAACGTTTATTATTCTAACCTAAAACCGAAGGGACAATTCACCAATATCACTGAAGTTACCAATGAGGTTCGTTTGATGATGGATCCATCGGCTACACCACCGCCCCCGTCAGCTGACGGGCCTAAAACCTTTGGGGCAAAAGATATTCAAGATTTAAGTTGGAAAAGCATTATGGATGGCTACACCTGCACCGAGTGTGGTAGATGTACCGCCGCTTGTCCGGCCAACCAAACAGGCAAATTGCTTTCTCCTCGTAAAATCATGATGGATGTGCGCGATAGAGCAGAGGAAGTGGGTAAAAATATTGATACTAAAGGTGTAGATTTCAACGATGGTAAATCGTTGGTTTACGATTACGTTACACCAGAAGAATTATGGGCTTGTACATCGTGTAATGCTTGTACCGAGGCTTGTCCGGTGAACAACGACCCGCTTGCCGTTATCGTTGAATTAAGAAGATTCTTGGTAATGGAAAAATCGGAAGCGCCACAAGAGTTGAACAACGTGTTCACCAACATAGAAAACAATGGTGCGCCGTGGCAATTCTCAATGGCCGATAGAATGAAATGGGCTTCAGAAACAGATACTAAAAACGTTTAGATTATGGCTGAATTAGTGATACCATCAATGGCCGAAATGTCGGCTAAAGGCGAAACTCCCGATGTTTTGTTTTGGGTAGGTTGTGCAGGTAGTTTCGACGACAGAGCAAAAAAGATTACGCGTTCAATGGCTAAATTACTCAACAAAGCCAATATTAAATTTGCTGTTTTAGGTACCGAAGAATCGTGTACGGGTGACCCCGCAAAACGTGCAGGAAATGAATTCTTGTTTCAAATGCAGGCTTTCAACAACATTCAAGTGTTGAATGCATATCACGTTAAAAAGATAGTTACCACTTGTCCGCACTGCTTCAATACCCTTAAAAATGAGTATCCTGAATTGGGCGGAAACTACGAAGTAATGCACCATACGCAATTGTTGCAAGAGTTGTTGAATGATGGGAAATTAACGATTGAGGGCGGACAGTTCAAAGGCAAAAGAATTACTTTTCACGACCCATGCTATTTAGGAAGAGCAAACGATGTGTATGAAGCGCCAAGAGATTTAATTGAAAAATTAGATTCAGAATTTGTGGAGATGAAACGTTCGAAAGCTAAAGGTTTATGCTGTGGAGCAGGTGGTGCTCAAATGTTTAAAGAACCAGAGAAAGGAAATAAAGACGTAAATATTGAGAGAACCGAAGATGCATTGGAAACCTCACCAGATATTATCGCTACTGGTTGTCCGTTTTGCAACACCATGCTTACCGATGGAGTGAAAAACAAAGAGAAGGAAGGCAGCATTAAAGTTTTCGATTTAGCCGAGTTGATAGCGCAGGCGAGTGATTTGTAAATAGTTCAAGGTTCAATGTTTAAAGTTCAATGTTAGCGATGGTTCAAACAGTACTTCACAATAATCTTCCAGCCACTTCAAGAGTTTGGATTTACCAAGCCAACAGAATTCTTACAGATGCTGAGGTGAGCAAAGCCAATGATTTTATTCAAGCTTTTTTACCGCAATGGAAATCGCATGGAAAAGATTTAGCCGCATCTATAGAGGTATTGCACAACTTATTCATCGTTGTAACAGCAGATGAAGGCGTAGAGGCACCTTCGGGTTGTTCTATCGATTCTTCGGTGAAGTTGGTTAAGGAAATAGCAACAGCTTTACAAGTTGATTTTTTCGATCGTTTGGTGATTCCTTATGTTCAAGATAATAAGATTCATTTAACCAAAATGTTTCAATTTCAAGAGAGATTGAAAGCAGGTGAATTGACTCAAAATACTATTGTTTTCAATAATTTGGTGGATACTAAAGCTAAGTTAGAAAGCGCTTGGATAGTGCCGGTTAAAGAGAGTTGGCATAAGCAATTGTTGTAATCATTTCTTCTTCCCTTTTCCTCCGCCCAACTGCAAAAAGTTGTAATACAAATTCGATTTTAATCTGTCGGGAGTGTCTTTGCCTATGATTTGATACGACTTGTTGAATATCACTTTTCCCTTTTCAATGTCGGCCACCATCATATAGTGATAGGTATAAAAATCGGGTGTGGCCGCATCGTAAAAGAAGTAAGGCGCCAAAACGGGTAAATAAATACAATACATTATCAAGTTTACGGGGTCGGCCATAGCATCAGGTTCTGTAAGCGCAAACACGCTGTTCCAGCCAAGATATTTGGTTTTGTGTTTCTCTATTAGCATATCTACCAATTGATAATCTGCAGAAAGAACGCTGTCTAAATCGCGATGTTTGTTCAATTCATCAATAAAGTTATTTAACCTAGCTATATCGTTAAACAAGCTAACTTGTTTGGTATTTAAAAATTTAGAATCCAATAGCTCAATATCTAGTTTAGCTTTTTTTGCAATTTCTTTAATGGATTTACTGTATTCTTTTCTAGCGTTTTCAGATTCTAAAGCATTGAATTTTTCGGTGAAAAAAGTATTGTTTATTTTGAAGTAAGAAGGATCGACCATTACAATTTTATTGAGATGCATTGGCTTTGTGCTAGGTTGATTGTAAGAGGTTAAACCTTGCGAATAATAAACAATGGTAGATGGGATTTGAGGTAATTCTTTATTGCTTTTCGCATTGTTAAAAGCTTGCTTAAATTCTTCATTTTGAAAAAGTTCACAAAAAGCTAAACGCGTGTCAATTTTGCTTGTGTCTGCTGGTCGCTTACCATAGCCGTAGTAATGATTTGCTTTCATTTTCCCGCCAATAGCAGGCGCTACTGGCTTAAGGGCTACGGTATCGGTAGTCGGCACGCTTTCGCTAAAAGAATTCGAAACTGGGTAGAGTTTCAACATTTCATTCATGAGTTCAATTGCCTTTTTCTTTAGGTCTTTTCTATGTGAGAAAGCAAAATATGTTTTCCATAAATATTGTATAGCCAAAACATCTAATTCTTCTTTTTTCATCACCGAAAAAAGCAAATGCAATTGTTGCGATTCGCCTTGAATATTTTCGTGATGAACATTAACATATTGAAGTATTGATTTGTTGCTATACTTGGCTAAGAAGTAAAGACTGTTGGCAATATTGCTTAGTAAAAATTCATTGTTAGGATATTTTTTCAAGAGTAAATAACTATTATAAATAGCCGACGCATATTGCCTTTCATTTAAGTACAAGGAACTCATTTCAAAACGAGCAATGTCTCTGCAATAATGAAATTGGTTTTTAGGTAGAAGAAAACTATCTACATCATCATTCATCCTATTTTTTAAAGCAAGGTTTCTTGCGCTAATATTGGGTTGTGTATAATTTTCATCGGCCTCGTTTATAGGATTTACTTGAATAAAGAAATAAGTGTCGGGAATTTTAAAATATTTTGAATTAAAATAATTAATATCAAAAGGTTCTTGCGCAACAGGATGATTTTCTGCGTTGAAAATTTTCAATACATCAACTACCGCAGCACTTGAATAGTTGGAGTTGTTGATTAGTACTGAAGCCAGAGAATCAGCTTGCTCCTCTTGCTCTTGTGAGAAATTACTATATTTCAATAGATTGTCTTCAATATGTTTAAGGTTGTAAGCACCATTGTTATTGATGTCGTTGTTGAGGTATAATTTAGCTTGATGTTTTAATTGGAAATGTGCTATTTCACGTGCAAGAATAAAAGCCAATTGCGCTTCGTTGTTAATGCGAGCCAGTAAGCCAGTACTAATTAACACGATTCCTTCTTGATTGCTAAGTGTACTTACAAAAGCCGACTTAACTACAAAGAAATTTAGTTTAGAAAGTGTCTCAATATCGTTTTTCAGCAATTCTTTAGCTACCAATTTAATGTATCCACTGAGTGTATCGTTAAATACAACATTGCCGCTTAACAATAGCTCTGAGGTAACAAAACTACTTTCTATAATCGA
>JBMTCG010000094.1:0-6102 GCA_049430665.1 Flavobacteriales bacterium
GCAGCCACCATTCTTCCTAGAGCGTAGCTTGTTTTTTGTTGTTCGTTCAATTTCGACATTTTGATTTTTTTTATGGGGCGCAAGATAGCGATTTATCTTAAATCGATTTAACCTTTTTTTTACTTGAAAATCTTATATCCGCATCTTCATTAATCGGGGAATTTAAAATAACAGGTATGAAAAATAAAGAAGTACAAAAGAAAAATTGGGTTAGTCCGGCATTTTATGATTTGAATGTACAGAAAACAAAAACTGGTGGATTTACTTCTGGTACTGAAACAGAAGCAGGTCACAATTATTCATTTTCATACGCGAGTTAATATTTAGTGCAAGCGCTTTCTTCTTTTTATATCGACAAAGTCAGTACTGACTTATTAAAATTAAGTAGCGCACAGCATGTATTAATAGTGCAAAATTTGGCAAAGGACCTTGGTCCTTTTGCTAAGTTAGCTTTCGAATTCCCATTGAAAAATAATGGGAAATTCGATATTCATTTCAATTTGAATAAAAGCGACTATGTAGAGCCATTTATTCAAGCCTTCAAATCCTCAACTTTAAATAGCTACAAAGAATGGCAAGCTTTTATTTCTATTGTGCAGGAATGGCAGCAAGAAGGCACAGAAATCAATCGTTTTATTGATGGTTTTTTTCTTGAATTTGATACATCATTAAATAACGAATTGACTTTGCCTTCGTTGTTTATTAAAGTAACCTCAAAGAGAGATAAAGAAGGAGCTTTTCAATTAGCGAAAAGAATTGTAGAGTCATTAAAGGGTGCCGTATTTTTTGAAGCCAATTCAACCTTGATTCATCAATGTATATTTAACGGCGGTAGCAAAAGTTATTTGAGTTATATCGGACTCATGCTTGCGCGACCCGAAGAAGTTTTGAGGCTAAATATTAATGATTTACTTCCCGAAGAAATTATCCCTTTTTTAACTAGAAATGGCTGGCAAGGAAATGAAAGCCTTGTGCTTAAAACTTTTGATGAATTGTGTGTTTTTCACGATGAAGTAATCGTAAGTTTCGATACTTATAAGAACTGTGTTTTACCTCGAATTGGTTTTGAAAATTTCTTCCATTCACGACCTTCTCATGAGCCCCGCTGGAGCTACTTTTTCGATCATTTGATTCAAAATAATTTATGTTCTAAAGAAAGCAAAGATTTTGTTTTGGGCTGGAATAAAACGTTCATGCCTACAGATGAAAATGAACAGTGGCACGAACAATTGATCATTAATACCCTCATGCTTGATGCTAGGGCTACTAGTGCTTCTGTATTAAAACAAATTCCTTCACATACTAAGTTGTTGATTAAAGGGAACGAAATTGAAGCGAAGGGGTATGTGGGGTTCGGACAAACATGGATTGATAAGCAAAAAAGAATAGAAGAGTTCAAAATTGAAAACAATAGTTTGTCAAATGCTATTGATAAATCGATAAATTATCTTGTTGCCAATCAACAGCAGTCGGGCTATTGGAAAGACTTGGCGTTGATGACAGGCAATAGCGATCAGTGGGTGAGTGCCTACATTGCACGGGCGCTGGTTTACACGCATGATAGTAGAGCCATTCGTTCGGCTCAATTGGCCTTGAATCGTTTGAAAAATGAGGTGAAAGAGAATGGTTGGTCTTGGCAATTTTTAATGTCGGAAGACGCCGATAGCACTGCAATGGCTTTACTTTTAGCCAAAGAATTGGGCGATGAATTTTTCTATGAAAATCACAAAAATATTTTGTTGAAATTCATCAAGCAAGATGGCTCGGTGCTTACTTTTCTTGATAATGATGACATGAAAATGTGGGCAAAGGTAGATCAAAGAAGAAAATCTAATGGTTGGCAAGTGCCGCACATGTGCGTTGTAGCGATTGTGTTAAAGGTGTTTCCTGCAGAAACAATGAGTTTTGTTTTGTCGCAACAAAAAGAAAATGGTTCGTGGACTAGTTACTGGTGGAGCGATGATATTTATGCTACATGTTACATGATTAAATCACTTTTAGAAACAGGTAGCACTATTCCGTATAAAGCACATTTGCAAGATTGGCTTTCGATTAGAATGACTGAATTCGATAAAGCAATTCAAGAAGGTAAAAATGAAAATGTTTATTATTTGTCGTTGCTGCTTATGGCTGCAATGGATTTGCAATTGGAAGTAAATACAAATCTTATTCAATATATTGTAGACGAACAAAGTCAAGATGGACATTGGAAAGGTACTTCTATGATGAAGTGTTCGGCACCCGAAATAGTGGAGAGCAAGTATGAAGATGAATATTTCATTGTAAACGATTTGAATCACAATGTCACAACGGCAACGGCATTACGAATGCTCATGCAATACCATCAATTAAAGCTCTTGTAATGGCAAAAGGAAAAGCAATATTGTTTATTCAAAAGATATTTAAGGACGAGAATTTCAAACTGAAATTTCAAGCTGAGAAATGTTTGTCGTTTGAGCAAATTGTTGCTTTTGCAAAGAACATTGGTTATGAATTCACAGAAGAAGAGTTAAGTGCTGCCTATATCGATTTGTATTCGATGAATCACTTCAACTTATTGCCTCACGAAAAAGAACAACGATTTTAAAGTTTAACTTTAAGTTTCTCTAGGCTTCTGTCTGCATTTCCTGCAGTATTCCATTCCACTGAGTTTTCTCCAATTAAAGTTAAGTTAGGGAAGTTTTCTCTTAGTTTTTTGATGGCCGTTTCTGTTTGGGCCATGGCCAAAAAAGTGCCTATACAATAATTCCTTCCTAAGCCAAAAGAAAAGTGATTATTGGGTTTTCGGTGAAGGTTGAAAATATTGGCGTTTTCAAAAACATTTTCGTCTCTGTTGGCCGAAATAAGCAGAATATAAATTGCTTGTCCGCGCTTAAAATCTACTCCCCCATAACTAAAATCATTCAAAACAAATTTGCTGATATACGGAGCCGGCGCTTCAAAGCGCAACGATTCGTTAATGGCGCTGTTAAGGTGCTCAAAGTTATTTTGATTGATGGTAGTCCACAAATTGTTTTGCAACAATAGTTTAATGGTGTTTGATATTAAGCTTTGTGTTGAGTTATAACCAGCAATAAACAAAAAAGTAGCGTTGGCAATAAATTCATCTTCACTCAATTCTTTCGAATTGATTTTTTGTCGCAAATAGTGTAAAAAGCCATCGTTGCTAATTTTGCTTTCGGTATTCAAAATATCATTGAAAAAACGCGCGCACTCTACAATGTATTTCTTTCTGTTGATGATGGTTTGATGTGGAGGAGAAATTCTTAGAGTTTGATAAAGTTGGTAAGATAAATTTAAAATGTCTTGTGATTTTTCTTCGTTTAGTCCCAAAAGATGCAGTAGTGTTTGAGTTGTTAATGGCAAACAAAAATCATGAACCAAATCAGCTTCTTTTTTTGTTTTTAATTCATCAATTAATTCATCACAAAGTAAATTTATTTGACCTTGAAGTTCATCAATTGCATTCTTCCTAAAGGCAGGTAAAAATAGTTTTCGTATTCGGTTGTGATCTTCATTGTTTCTAAGGTTCATCCACATGCTCATGAACTTATCCGACTTCTCTAACTGAAAAAGAATACTGGTAATATGTTTGTTGTTGAAGAGTTCTTTCCATGATTTTGATGAATTATCTTCATTGGTAGGATAACCTAAATTTTCATTTTTAAGTAGGTCTTCACAGGCTTTATAGCTTAATGCAAAAAAGGTATCCTCTTTGGCCCATACTACAGCATGTTCTTTTCTGTATTTCTCTAAAATAGGAAAGGGGTTAATGATGAATTCTTTATTGCTAAAATCTATTTCCACACTATGTATTCTTAGGTTTTTATTAATTGTGAATTTACATTATTTTGAGAATTATTACTGATTGTTTTGATTTTCTTGGTTACAATTACTCTAAAGGGACTTCATTTTCAATTTTTTAAGATTTTACTATTGCTTCTTCTGGTTATATTGCAAGCATGAAAAGAATCACCGATTACATCAAAAGCAAACATGGTAATTTTTGTTTGCGTCGCGAACCAGTTGAATTTCCAATGTCTTTTCACGATTCTATTTATCCGGTGAGTGAAAGTCATTGGAATGAAGTGCAGAAAATCGACAACAATTTATACCTCAGTTATTCCTATTTAAAGGCATTAGAAGATTCTCAGCAAAATATTGCTTTTCGGTATATTTTATTTTATAAAAACAATAAGCCTGTGGCTATTGCTTATGTGCAAGTGCTAGAGGTAAAATTATCTGAAAGCGTAAAAGATGCGATATGCACGCCGCTCAATTTAGGTAAAGAATTGTTGGGTGGCAAAGAGTCGAAATTTTTTGTTTGCGGCAATGTATTTTCTTCAGGTGAAAATGGCTTCGCGTATACTTCCGATTTGTCGCAGGAAGAAGCATACAAAGCATTGATGTGTGGCTTGTATCGATTGCGCCGCGCCGAGAAGGTTTTGGGTGAGGTTACTTCAGTGATTTTGAAAGAGTTTTGGGAAAAGAATTACGATACACTTTCTGTGATTAAAAAATACGATTACCGCGATTTTGAGATAGAACCTAACTTAGTGATGAAGATTAATTCTGAATGGAATACGCTTGATGATTACATCGACGATATCACTAAAAAATACAGAAAGAAATACAAAGAGGTGATGAAGAAATCGGAAGCGATTGTGAGCAAAGATTTGAATGCAGCCGACATTCTTTTTCACTCTGAGAAAATTAAAGAATTGTTTGATGCGGTACACGAAAAAGCCGACTTTAAATTCGGACATTTCGATGCCTCAGGCTTTCACGATATGAAGAAGAGTTTAGGCGAACAATTTATTTTTAAAGCTTATTTCCTCAATGATGAAATACTCGGATTTGCAGCCCTTTTCAATAACTCAGGAATATTAGATGCCAATTATGTTGGTTTAAATTACGAGCTAAATACAACGCACTGCATTTACCACAGAATGTTGTTCGATTTTGTGCAAGTAGCTATGGATAAAAAATGCACAGAGTTGCATTACGGCAGAACAGCCAGTGAAATAAAAACATCTATTGGTGCGGTACCGGTGAACATGAAAATATTTATCCGACATAGAAATACGCTGAGTAATAAACTGATTAAGCCTTTGTTGAAATTGATACAGCCTAGTCCGTTTGAACAGAGGAATCCTTTTAAGGAAACTGCTTTGGCTGCTGTCCAACCTTAATCATCTAACTTTTTACACCCAGCTCCGCACTCACGGCTTCGCCGGTGCGGAATCACCTTCTGTAGAGGCTTCGCCTCGCATTTCAATTTATAGTAAACGAAGCAAAGCTTCTAAGAAAAAAGATTCCGCACCGGCGAAGCCGTGAGTGCGGAGCTGGGTGTGAAGTGTATAGCATACGCGGAGCGGGGGAATTACATACTTATTACTGCCAAAGTGATTATGATTCCGTAAAAAATTAAGGTGTATTTAATTATTTTTTTTACTTGTTGGGCTTTTACAGTTTTATCTTCCGATTTAAGTCTTACATAGATTAAAAATGTAAATATTCCAAATGTTGCAATTATCAATAGGATTGCTAACAGCGAAAGAGGTTCTTCACTAACGATTTGAGCTTTTCGTTTTTCTTCTCTAATGTTATTTTGAATTTTATCAAGTTGTTCGGAGGTAAGTGATCTTTTTTTCAGTTCTTCCTCAGCAGCTAAAACAGCCTTCGGTTGAAAATCGTGACGCAATTCAGTAACAATCTGAATTAATTGTTCATTCGAATTTTTTGTCATTCTTTCCGTAAAATCCATAGCTTATTTTGGTTTTATGATTTACCCCAACAACACTCCCTTCAACTCCTCAAAAGTATTCCCAATCAAAATCGCTTTTTTCTCGCGTTTTAAATAGTCTTGTAAGCGTTGAGGTATTTCTACTTTGGCGCCGATGGCTGGTTCAACTACATCGAGGAATTTGGCTGGGTGCGCGGTTTCTAAGAAGATACCTTGTCCGCCATTTTCATTCATCCATTTTTTCAAACCTGCATAACCAATAGCGCCATGAGGATCGGCTAAATATTTATGATTTTGGTAAAGAGATTTCATGTTTACGCGAGAATCTTCATCAGAAAAAGCATAGCCCACCATGT
>JBMTCG010000095.1:0-6032 GCA_049430665.1 Flavobacteriales bacterium
TTTTATTCCTTCTATACTTACTGTATGCATCTTATTTTTTTGATTCTTTCGCCCAGGTGTCTTTCAACGCTACTGTTCTGTTAAATACCAATTTATTTTCTGTACTGTCTTTATCCACACAGAAATAACCCATTCTTTCAAACTGCACGGTGTCGCCGTCTTTCAAGGTTTTCATGTGCGGCTCTAACTTGCAGTTTTGTAAAACTTTCATCGAATCGGGATTGATAATTTCTTTCAAATCATCTCCTTCAGGAATTTCCATTTTAAACAATCTGTCGTACAAACGAACTTCTGCATCTATGGCGTGTTGCGCAGAAACCCAGTGAAGTGTTCCTTTTACTTTTCTGCCATCCGGACTATTTCCACCTTTCGACGCAGGGTCGTAAGTACAACGCAATTCCACTACTTTGCCCGAAGCATCTTTAATCACTTCTTCGCATTTAACAAAATAAGCATAACGCAAACGGACTTCAGCGCCAGGAGCCAATCTAAACCATTTCTTTTCGGCCACTTCCATGAAGTCTTCTTGCTCGATATACAACTCTTTGCTGAAAGGAACTTTGCGACTTCCGTCTTCTGGTTTTTCAGGATTATTAACCGCGTCTAATTCTTCTGTTTGATTATCGGGATAGTTGGTAATCACCACTTTCAGCGGATTCAAAACACCCATAAATCGCGGTGCTTTTTTATTCAAATCTTCGCGGATGCTGAATTCTAAAAGTGATACATCAATCAGGTTTTCTCTTTTAGAAATACCCACTCTTTCGCAAAAATCACGAATTGATTCTGGTGTGTAGCCTCTTCTTCTGAGTCCGGAAATTGTTGGCATTCGCGGGTCATCCCAGCCGTTCACATGTTTCTCATTTACCAATTGCATGAGTTTTCTTTTGCTCATCAAAGTGTAAGTAAGATTCAATCGCGACATTTCAATTTGTTGCGGACGGTTCTTTGTATTTAAAGTGTTGTTCAACCACTCGTAAAGCGGACGGTGAACCTCGAATTCTAAAGTACAAACAGAGTGCGTAATGCCTTCAATAGCATCAGAAATTCCGTGTGCAAAATCGTACATCGGATAAATATTCCATTTGTCGCCTGTTCTCCAGTGATGCTTCTTTCTTATGCGATATAAAGCGGGGTCACGGAAGTGCATGTTGGGTGAACTCATGTCGATTTTCGCTCTCAAGGTGTAAGTTCCATCTGCAAATTCACCGTTTTTCATGCGGTTGAATAAATCTAGATTTTCTTCAACAGAGCGATTTCTATCTGGACTCTCCTTGCCTGGAACAGTTGGTGTTCCGCGGTGTTCTGAGATTTGTTCGGCAGATAAAGAGCAAACAAATGCTTTTTCCATTTTGATTAAATCAATGGCATAAGCATACAATTGATCAAAGTAATCTGATGCACAAAACTCGTTATCCCACTGAAAACCCAGCCATTTCACATCATTGCGAATTGAGTTTACATACTCCACTTCTTCGGTTTCTGGATTAGTATCGTCAAATCGCAAGTTGAATTTTCCTTTGTATTTCTGCGCCAATCCGCCATTCAAGCAAATTGATTTCGCGTGTCCGATATGCAAATAACCATTAGGCTCTGGAGGAAAACGAGTATGAACTCTTTTCTCGTGTTTGCCTTCTGCTATGTCGTTTTCAATGATGTGCTCAATGAAATTGAGTGATTTTTCTTCTGTTTCCATAAGTTTTTGTGAGCTGCAAAGATGCTAAAAAATGAGTGAAAGGCAATCGTCTAAAGATTACAAACTAATAGACAAATTCAATTGTCCGCCTAAACCCAATTCAACAATTTTTTGAAGTGTAGACAATCGCACTTCTTTAATGTTGTTTTCAATCTTTGAGATGTACGATTTAGTGGTGCCTACTTTAGCGGCCAATTCTTCTTGTGTTAAACCCTTTTCTAGGCGCGCTTGGTGCAGTAAAACGCCAATTTTGAAGTTCTCATAACCTGCTTCAAATTTCTCACGTTTTTTTTCACCCCTTTTGCCGTATTGCTCGTCGATAAATTCGTCGAGCGTTTTAGTGTTATTTTTCTTTTTCATATTCCTCTTTTATTTTAAGTGCCTTTTCTATTTCTCCTTTGGGTGTTTTTTGTGTTTTCTTTTGGAATCCGTTTGCCAAAACCACCAATTTTCCTTTGTCGAAAAAACAAAATATTCTAAATATGTCGCTTCCTTGTTGAACTCTTATTTCGTATAGCCCTTCTGTGTTTTCTATATGTTTTAAATATTCTTTTGGAACTTTATGTATGTGCTCTATAACTCTTAAAGTCCAAGCAATTTTCTCTTTTACTGTTGGCCTTTGTTTGTCGTAGAATTCATTAAAATAATGCTTGTAGAAAATGACATAGCGTACTTTCTCCATCTGATGTAAAGGTATTAAAAGTTGTACAATAGTGCAACTTTGTTGGTTAGGTTTTTAGTTTAGTTGGAGCGAAAATAGAAATAAAATGAGAAGCCAAAGGCTTTGGGAGTGGAAAAATCACTTAGGCAAAAAGAAGCCTAAGTGAGACTAGAGATTTATTTGGGCAAGGCCAACTTAGAATTTTTCAATTTATGTTTTTTATATTTTCTTACTTCTAATAACGAACCATCTTCATTAAAATATTTCCACTCTCCGTGCATTGCAGGATGTGTGTGGCTTTTTACCCTTTTACATTTTAGGTTTCCTTCCCCATCGTCAATGCATAAACTATCATAGCCAGTTCTGAAAACGAATTGACCTGTAATTTTAATTTTTCCCGAAGAATAGTACTCTGCATATTCTCCAAAATAATTGCCGCCCTTGTAATTAATGCGGTTCGTGATTAGGCCGTTTTCATTGTAGTATGTCCAGACACTATCTTTTACGCTTCTTATTTTATTACCTATGCATTTGGTTTTGCCGTTTTTATAGAACTCTTCATAAAGGCCGTTTTCGTAATCATTTTTGTAGGTTGTTTTATAAAACAGGTTGAGCGAAGTATCAGCAAATGTCCACGAGCCGTCCATTTCACCGTTTTTGTAGAAGCCGTTAATTAGAACAGAATATTTTCCTTTATTATCTGCACGATATCTTGCAAAGGATCCTTGTTTTGTGCTATCTATTATTTGATAAATAGAACTGTCTGCAGGAAGTCTTCCTCCATATTCGATATCATAAATGAAGCCCTCCCCATTTTTCAGTATTTGTTTTCCGTCTGGCAACCACATATTAACATATTTCGTGCGCGAGTTTTTGTGGTTAAATGTTTCTTCTTTTAACGAGCCGTTTTCATAGTAGTATTTCCATATGCCAATAGGAATGCAGTGAACTACCGGTTTCCCTTTCCAATTTAATGTGTCACACAAATGTTGTCCCTCCCAAAATAATTGTCCATTTGAATAGTGTTCGATGCTTGGCACTAAGCTTTGTGCTCTCCCTAAAGAAAAAGCGAAAAAGTAAAGCACTAAAATAATTGGGGTTCTCACAATGTTTAAATAGTTTTACACATCCTTTCCAAACTCTCTTCTTTCCCCAAAATCTCCATCACATCAAACAACGACGGCCCTTCTCCAAACCCTGTAATCATCAATCTTAGCGGAGGCATTGCTGCGCCAAACCCCAATTGATTTTTTTCTAAATATTCTTTGAATTTTGTTTCTAAATTGGCTGCCGTGAAATCATTTTCTACTGCGAAAATATCATGTAAATCTTTCACAATTTGTGGTGAATTTTCTTTCCATTTTTTCTCTACTGTTTTAGAGTCGTAAGTTGTTGGCGCTGCAAAGAAAAATGAACCTGCAGTAAGAATGTCTTTTGCGAATACACAACGTGGCTTAAGCAATTCCACTACTTTTTCTAATTGTGTAGCGGAAAGATTGTTTGCTGGTAATTCTACCAAAGCTAAAATTTCTTTAGCACTCTTTTTTTGTAAGTATTGTTGGTTAAACCATTTTGCTTTATCTAAGCTGAATTTCGCTCCTGATTTGCTCACTTTATCTAAAGAAAAAGCTTGTGTCATTTCTTCGATAGAAAAGATTTCTTGCTCTGTTCCTGGGTTCCAGCCTAAGAATGCCAATAGATTTAAGAAAGCATCAGGGAAGTAGCCTGCCTCTTTGTATCCGGAAGAAAATTCTTGTGTTTTAGGGTCGGTCCAGTTTAATGGAAACACTGGAAAGCCCAATCTGTCACCGTCGCGCTTGCTTAATTTTCCGTTGCCATCGGGTTTCAACAATAGAGGTAAATGCGCGAATTCAGGCATCACGTCCGTCCAACCTAAAGCCTTATACAACAATACGTGTAGCGGTGCCGAAGGCAACCACTCTTCTCCTCTAATCACATGAGATATTTGCATTAAATAGTCATCAACTACATTCGCCAAATGATAGGTTGGCATTCCGTCTGATTTGAACAAAACTTTATCGTCCAATTGTTTAGAATTCACCACCACACGGCCACGAATTAAATCGTTCACCGCTACTTCTTCTTCTACTGGAGTTTTGAAGCGAATAACGTAAGCGACATTGTTTTTTAAATTCTCTTGTACTTCAGCATCAGAAAGCGTTAGCGAGTTTTGCATCTCCATTCTTGTTGATGCATCGTACTGCCAAGTTTTCTTTTCTGCTTCGGCTGCTTTTCTTTTGCTGTCGAGCATTTCTGCTGTATCGAAAGCGTAATAGGCATTGCCCGAATTCAACAATTGATCGGCATACTGACGGTACAAATGTTTTCTTTCACTTTGGCGGTAAGGTGCGTGCGGTCCGCCCACATGAACTCCTTCATCGAAATCGAATCCACACCACTTAATGGCATCAATTAAATAGCGTTCTGAATCGGCAACATATCTTGTTTGATCGGTGTCTTCAATACGTAAAATGAAATCTCCGCCATGTTTTTTGGCGAAAAGATAGTTGTACAATGCGGTGCGTATTCCGCCTATGTGCTGCGGTCCGGTTGGACTTGGTGCGTATCTAACTCTTACTTTTCTCATCTTGCAAATATAGCTTTTCTAACATTGAACATTGAACTTTAAACATTAAACTTATCTTTGTTTCATGGAAATTTTAAGTCCCCAACATTGGAAAGATTACGAGTTAATTGATTGTGGTAACGATGAAAAGTTAGAACGCTTTGGTCCTTATATCACTATTCGTCCCGAGCCACAAGCCGTGTGGAAACGCGCCATGCCTTATGAAAAATGGGAACATATGGCACACGTTAAGTTCATTCCTGATTCGAGTTCACAAGGAACATGGAAGAAGTTGAAGCAGATGCCCGACCAGTGGAAAATTTCATACGATGAGTTAAATATCAAATTTCGTTTGGGCTTAACGAAGTTCAAACACGTGGGTATTTTTCCTGAACAAGCTGCCAATTGGGATTACATTTACAAATGCATTAAACAAATGAAAACGCCTGAACCTAAGGTGTTGAATATGTTTGCTTACACTGGTGGCGCATCGTTGGCTGCAAAGGCCGCAGGCGCTGATGTTATTCACTTAGATGCCATTAAGCAAGTGGTGTCGTGGGGAAAAGAAAACATGGAAATTTCCGGACAAAAAGATATTCGCTGGATGGTGGAAGATGCCTTGAAATACAGTAGAAAAGCATCTAGAAAAGAGATTAAATACAACGGAATTATTTTGGATCCTCCGGCTTTCGGTCACGGTCCGAATGGCGAAAGCTGGAAGCTAGAAAGAGACATTGATGAATTGCTTTCTTGTGTGTTCGAAATGCTTGATCCTAAAGAACATTTCTTCATTATCAATACTTATTCATTAGGCTTTTCTGCGCTGATTTTGCGCAACTTGTTGAACTATTACAAGCAAGCCGATGATTCTTATGAAATAGGTGAATTGGTGTTGAATTCAACAAGCAATCAAATTCTTCCGCTGGGTGTATTTGCAAGAGGATTTCGTCAGGAGAAATAATTCCTTTTACAATCGTTGAATAGACAAATTCAATCGAAATAATTAATCAATAGATAATATCTTAGTGTATAATTGTGATATAAAACCACACAATTATGAAACACTTGAATTCTATTGGTTTAGACGA
>JBMTCG010000096.1:0-6015 GCA_049430665.1 Flavobacteriales bacterium
TTTTACGAAAAACCACTTACAGTAAGAGCCAACTGGGAGATGGAAATTCAGTGGAATGTTATAGGGAAATAATATTCATCTCCACCTCAAAATTCACTTCTGGTTTTTGAGGATATTCAACACATTTCGATTTCACTTCATGAGGATAATACACGGCGCATTGTGTGTTGGCTACTTTGTATAAATGCTTTCTTTTTTCAATGGGTGTACCTTCCCAAATACCACGAAAAACCTCATAACGAATGATTTCTGGTCCGGAAGTATAATCGTGCCACACCACTATAGATTTCTCACCTTTCAACAACGAAAAAGCTGTTTGTGTATCTTTTAAAACACTTTCGTAATGGTGATCACCGTCAACAAAAACCAAATCTATTTTACGCTGAAAAGGGCTAAAATCAAAGGAATGTGAGTGTCCGTTCAAATGTTCAACATTGGCTAAATTCTTAGAGAAAAAGCCATGTAAATCAATGTATTCTTTTTTCAAACCAAGCTCTCTCATGGCTTCTGCAGAAAGATTTAAAGTGTAACATTGAGCAGCCACAGAAGCCACATTGGCCACACTTTCACCACGCCAGGTGCCAATTTCAAAGTAAGTGCAAGGCGTGCTTTTTTGTGCTAAAATTTTAAGTAAACCTAAATCGGTAGGTAAAGAACCTCCTTCTAAAAAGGCAAAAGGGGAAACTTCAATTTTAGTAGAAGATGTTAAATCACTTAGCGCAATTTGCGGTAAACCTTTGGCTATTTCGGGATATTTATTTTCTACAATTTTGCGGTGGAATGCAGAAGAATCTAAAACAAGATTAATGAGGCTAGGCTGCTTTATTAGCGCTGCTATTCCATCGATTATCTTTTTTAATTTACTCATCTTACTTACTTCTTTCGGTGCTAAAAATAACTAAATCTATGAACGATTGTCGGGATGGAGAATCGGGAAAAGTTTTTAATATTTCAATCGCTTCTTCTCTGTATTGCATCATCTTTTGGCGCGCATACTCTAAACCACCATTGTCTTTCACTTTTTGAATCAACTCTTTCACCCTCTTAGAATCTTCGTTGTGGTTTTTTACTGTATTGATCATCCATCTTTTCTCACTTCGCGATACTTTGTTCAAAGTAAAAATCAAGGGTAAGGTCATCTTTCTTTCTTTGATATCGATACCTACAGGCTTTCCCAATATGCTTAATTGCGCCTCGTAATCGAACAAATCATCTTTAATTTGAAAAGCGATACCTACCTTCTCTCCCAACACTTTCATCTTTTGAACCATATCGGTAGAGGCACCAGCAGATGATGCGCCAGTAGCGCAACATGAGGCGATAAGTGTAGCTGTTTTCTGACGAATAATTTCAAAATATACTGCCTCATCAATATCTAATCTTCGGGCTTTTTCAATTTGCAATAATTCACCTTCACTCATCTCTTTGGTTGCTGCGGAAAGGATTTTAAGAAAATCGAAATCATCGTTATCAGCCGATAATTGCAAACTTTTCGACAGTAAATAATCGCCCACCAAAACCGCAATTTTATTTTTCCAAAGTGCATTGATAGAGAAAAATCCGCGGCGAATAGTAGAATCGTCCACCAAATCATCGTGCACTAAAGTGGCGGTATGAATCATCTCCACTAAAGCTGCAGCACGGTAAGTGCGTTCATTGGTTCCACCACATAAATTGGCCGAAAGAAAAACAAACATAGGTCGCAAATGCTTGCCTTTTTGTTTTACAATGAAGTACGTGATTTTATCCAGCAATGGAGTAGAACTTTTCATCGACTGGCGAAAAGTTTTCTCAAACTGCTCCATTTCCTTAACGATAGGAGCTTGTATGGAAGAGATAGAAATCATTGAGCCGTGAAAATACATAATTTTCACGGCTCAATTCTATTTAATGAAGTTCTATTTTTTAATGATGGGGGCAGCTGAGCTTTGGCCGCTCGGACTGCTTAACTGCACAAAGTACTGTGCATCGGGGTAAGGAAGCAAAGACAAAGAGAATTTGTTTTCACCTACCATTGCAGGAATTTGAGCCGAAAACAAAGTATTGCCTAACAAATCGGTAAGATTCAGTTGATAAACACCACCATCGGATGAATTAACGTACAATGAAACTCCATCGGTAGAAGGGTTAGGGTAAATTTGAGCAATCATGTTTTGCTCGCCTAAGAAGTTAACCGCAACAACTTCCGATTTTTGTGATTGTCCGTCGGTATCGTATTCTGCCAATTGGCAATAATTCATGCCTCTCAGCGGACTAGGATCGACGAAACTATAGTTTAAAATACTATTGCTATAACCAGCAGCGGGCGAAGTACCAATGCTTAAAAAATCTACGCCGTTGTAAGAACGAGCAACAGAATAATAATCGCTATTAATTTCAGAAGCGGTAGTCCAAGTGACATCAACTTTATCTTCATTTTTTTGAGCTTCGAAAGAAATTAATTCCACAGGTAAGGTAACCGAACCAATTGATGCGTTGTTGGTAAAAGTCCCATCAACCCTTAAACTCCCTGTTCCGGTAATATTAATATCATTGGTAAAACTACCTGTAACATACCATCTGCCATTGATGGTGATAGAATTCGCTAAAACATCGGTCACAGCGCCGTTTACAGTAAAGAACCCTCCTGCAGCTATCGTCCATGAGCCACCATTAATAGGTAAAGAACCGTTTACATACCAGTGACCACCTGAATTGATTTGCACCGTTGGCGTTCCGGTAATACTAAAATTAGGAGAAGTAATAGTTTTGTGATTAACATAAACGGCATCGCCAGTACCTAACCAGCCATCATCACTTGCAGGAGTACAGCCACAATCGGCGCCTCCGTTAGTGCGACCAAGTATTAGAACCATTTGCACAAGAATAATAATCAGTAGCGTTTAATTGACTAAAAATCAAAACGCAACAAACAAACCCAAATAATTTAACCCTTTTCATAAGAATGCAAGTAAGAATGCAATGATAACACCATTTTTATACGGACAGAATATTAATTCGTTTCCTTTTTAACAATCTAGTGTTTATTGGCTAGCTGTCCGCAAGCCGCGTCAATGTCCTTTCCGCGACTTCTTCTAACGTTTACCACTAAATTTTTACTTTCTAAGAAAGAAGAAAAACGCTTCAATCTCTCAGAGGTAGTTTGTTGAAATTCACCATCTTCTATGGGGTTGTACTCGATGATGTTTATTTTACAAGGTATGTTCTTCGCGAAGCGCGCCAAGTCGGCA
The DNA here is from genome assembly GCA_049430665.1 of Flavobacteriales bacterium. GTDB lineage: Bacteria > Bacteroidota > Bacteroidia > Flavobacteriales_C > JAHEZL01. The sequence goes on from JBMTCG010000096.1 coordinate 3,231, forward strand.
GCATCTTCAATACCATCGTTAAAATCTTTAAAAACAATAAATTCAAAGGTGGGACGAGTACCTGTTTTTTCATGAAAATAAGTAAGTGCTGCCGTTAACGATTCCAATGAATTTTGCTCGTTGATAGGCATAATCTTATTTCTTTTCTCATCATTGGCGGCGTGCAGCGACAAAGCTAAATTGAATTTAACTTGGTCGTCACCTAACTTTTGAATCATCTTGGCAACACCCGCTGTAGATACGGTAATCCGTTGCGGCGACATGCCTAAGCCATCAGGAGAAGTGATTTTTTCAATGGAAGCCAAAGTGTTTTTGTAATTCAGCAAAGGCTCACCCATACCCATATACACAATGTTGGTAAGCGGTAAATTGTATTTTTCCATGGCCTGATTCTTAATCAAAACCACTTGATCGTAAATCTCATCAAACTCAATGTTGCGCTCTCTTTTCATTCTTCCTGTAGCGCAAAATTTACAAGTTAAACTACAACCTACTTGCGAAGAAATACAAGCCGTCATTCGTGAATCGGTAGGTATTAAAACGCCTTCCACAATAAAGCCATCGTGCAATTTGAATGCATTTTTGATTGTTCTATCGTTACTTATTTGCGATTTGTGAATTTGTACACCTGGAATAAAGAATTTCTCTTTTAATTGAGCTCGCAGAGGAATCGACAAACTCGTCATTTCATCGAAAGAAGTCACCGATTTTTTCCAAAGCCACTCATACACCTGCTTAGCGCGAAAGGCCTTTTCACCACTAGAAATAAAGCTTTCTTTAAGCTCATCGGGCGATAAATGTCGTATGTTTTGAGGAGCGCTCACAGCACAAAGGTAATGGTTAATAACAAAACAAGGTAAATCTTTTGCAGTTTAAGGCTTAATCTTTATACTTTTAGGGCCGTGATTCCTAAGGAGACCATAGACAAGATATTTGAAGAAGCCCGCATTGAAGAAGTGATTGGGGAGTTTGTGAATTTGAAAAAAGCGGGCACGAACTACAAGGGTTTGAGTCCCTTTGTGAATGAGAAGAGTCCGTCCTTCGTGGTTTCCCCCGCCAAGCAAATTTTCAAAGATTTCTCGTCTGGCAAAGGCGGTAGTGTAGTGACGTTCTTAATGGAGCACGAACATTTCACTTACCCAGAAGCATTACGTTTTTTGGCGAAAAAGTACAACATTGAAATTCAAGAAGAGGAACAAAGCGCAGAGCAAATAGAACAAGAAAACGAAAAAGAAGCACTTTACCTTATTCATCAATTCGCAAGCACCTTATACAAAGATAACCTCACTACTTTGCAAGAAGGAAAAGCAATAGGAATGAGTTATTTCAAAGAGAGAGGATTCACCTTAGAGACCATAAAAAAATTCGATTTAGGCTATTCTCCCGAAGACAAAAATTTCTTGGGAACCAAAGCATTGGCCAAAGGATACAGCAAAGAATTATTGTTGAAATCGGGCATTCTATATGGAGATTATTTGGTAGATAGATTCGCGGCAAGGGTGATATTTCCCATTCACAATTTAACAGGAAGGGTGATTGGCTTTGGTGGAAGAACCCTAAAAAAAGACAAATCTGTTGCGAAGTATGTAAATAGTCCGGAAACAGATATTTACCACAAAAGCAAAGTCCTCTATGGTATCTCCCAAGCCAAGAAAAACATCATTAAAAACGACAGATGCTTTTTGGTAGAAGGCTATACAGATGTCATTTCCATGCATCAGGCCGGAGTGGAAAACGTGGTGGCATCATCGGGAACGGCTTTAACCGTAGAACAAATTCGATTGATCAAACGCTTCACCGAAAACATCACCGTTTTATTCGATGGTGACGCAGCGGGAATTCGTGCAGCCTTTAGAGGTATCGACATGATTTTGGAAGAAGGCCTAAATGTGAAGGTGATACTCTTTCCCGATGGCGAAGACCCCGATTCCTTCTCACAAAAAAAATCGCCCGAAGAGCTAATGGCATTCTTGAATGACGCCACAGATTTCATTCATTTCAAGTGCAAAATATTGTTGGAGGAAGCAGGAGGAGATCCTATTAAAAAGGCCGAATTGATTAGAGATATCGTGACTTCGGTGGCGAAAATTCCCGACCCAATTAAAAGAACTGTCTTCACGCAAGAAACCAGCAGGTTGATGGACATTAGTGAGCAAACTTTGCTCAACGAATTGAATAAAATTAGAGCCAAAGATTTAAGCAACGCCAATAAAAAGGTAAAAAGTCCAGAAGCCCTATCAGAACCTGCTCCTAACGATTTACCTCCCGAATACGCGCATTTGGCCGATGCACCAGTTGTAGAAGAAAACCAAAACAACAAAGCATTTCAGGAACAAGAAAGTGAATTAATGCGCATTTTATTGCAGTACGGAACAAAGGAAATAAAAGTAGATGGAGCAGATGAAGAAGAGGTAACAATTTCTGTGGCCGAGTTTATTGTTTTATCGATGGATGAAGACAATCTTTCTTTCGATAACCCTATTTACCAAGGCATTTTCAACGAATACAAAACACAAATAGAACTTGGAAACATACCAACAGAAAAGCATTTTTTAAATTCTCACGATAGCGAATTAAATGCTGCTGTAATTAATTTAATGGAATTTAAATACGAACTCTTCGACTGGGAAAAGCACAATATTTTCGTGAAAACAGAAGAAGATTTATTGATGAAAGCTGTTGATACCGCAGTGCATCGTGTGAAACTGGCCAACGTTCAAAAAAATATAGATTTACTTTCCCTTAAATCGAAATAAGAATGAAACGACGACGATATTGTGTTGTT
>JBMTCG010000097.1:0-5859 GCA_049430665.1 Flavobacteriales bacterium
GAGAGTGGTTGTCATCCTGAGGTACCCCGAAGGAACTATTGTCCTGCTGGTTAAGACAGCTCCAAAACTAATTCATTCTTACCCAATAATCAACAAGTTTCCACCTTAAACTTTATACTTTAAACAAATTACTATATTTGTCCCCCAAGAGAAAAAAATATGATTACTTTTTTAGAATTTGAAAAGCCACTTGCCGAACTATACGAGCAATTAGAGAAGACAAAGGAAATTGAAGTGATTAGCGGCATTGACGCTACTCCTACAATTAGAGAGTTCGAAAAGAAAATTGAGGAAACAAGAAAGGAATTGTACTCTAACTTGACCCCTTGGCAAAAGGTATTGGTGTCGCGTCATCCTGAGCGCCCATACACCTTGGCATATATTGAAGGAATGTGCGATAAAGATTCATTTATCGAGTTACACGGAGATAGAAATGTAAAAGACGACAAAGCTTTGGTGGGCGGAATGGCCAGCATCAATGGCGAAAGCGTTATGATTATAGGTCACCAAAAAGGTATCAACACCAAAATGCGTCAGTACAGAAACTTCGGTATGCCAAATCCCGAAGGATACAGAAAAGCATTGCGTTTGATGAAAATGGCCGAAAAATTTGATATTCCAGTTATTTCTTTAATCGACACTCCGGGAGCATTTCCTGGATTGGAAGCTGAGGAACGGGGACAAGGCGAAGCCATCGCAAGAAACCTATATGAAATGACCCAATTGAAAGTGCCTGTAATTTGCTTCATCATTGGCGAAGGAGCATCGGGCGGAGCGCTAGGAATTGGTGTAGGTGATGTAGTGTATATGCTAGAACACGCTTGGTATTCTGTAATTTCTCCTGAAAACTGCTCTACCATTTTGTGGAGAAGCTGGGATTATAAAGAGAAAGCTGCCGAGAGCATGAAGTTGACCGCTCAAGATATGTACAAAAACAAATTGATTGACGGCATTATAAAAGAACCTATTGGCGGCGCTCATTTCAAGCCAGAAGAAGCTTTTCACAACGTGAAAGAAGCAATAGTAGGAAGCTTGAAAACATTAAAGAAAATGAAAGCCGACAAGAGAATTGAAAAGAGAATTGAGAAGTTTGAGGCAATGGGCGTTGTAGTAGAAGGAAAATAAATCTTTTGAAAAAATAAAAAAGCCCGTCAATTATCCATTGACGGGCTTTTTTATTTTTCTTTTTTTTTATTTAGAAGGACTCATCGGATAACCTTTCGACTTCCAATCTTCACCAATTCCAACAGGAATATTCAAGACTTTAACTTTTTTATATCCTTTCTCTTTCAACAATTTCAATGCAGGAGGTATATTTTCACAATGCTCTAAGGCACAGCACCCACAATAAATAACGATAGTTTGATCTTTCTTAATTTTAGGGAAAGCTGCGTTCATTTTATCAATGCCTAACTTAATACTAGCCGGACCAACATTAATCGCAGTTTTAATATCGTCTACAGAACCCACATTTAAAACCACTGGCTTCTTAGCTTTAGCATCGTTTAAAACCTTAGCTAAAGCTGCTGGTTCCATCAATTGATCTTTGGTATAAGTGTAGCCTACTGCAAAGGCGAAAACAACCAACAACAAAGGAATAAATAGTAATTTTTTCATGGCAATAAACTTTAATGATTACAAGTGTACTAAAAATATGCACATTTTGCTAACCCAATATCTTGCCAGAATGTTAAAAAATCTTGATTTGAAGTGTGCCGATTTTTCCGCATCTTTACACATTCACAACGGTAAAAAATAAAGCATGAATAGATTAGGTGAAAAACAGACGGCGAATAAGAAGAAGCGTCCGGTAATGCTGTCTATGGAAGAACAGCACGGCAAAATTCCGCCACAAGCTGTAGACTTAGAAGAAGCTGTGTTGGGTGCGTTAATGCTAGAAAAAGATGCTTTAACCGAAGTAATCGACATTTTACAACCAGGTAGTTTTTATAAAGATGCTCACAACAGAATTTATGCATCTATTCAGCGCTTGTTCCAACGTTCGGAACCGATAGATTTACTCACTGTAAAAAATGATTTACAAAAAGAAGGCGAGCTAGAAATGGTAGGTGGAGCGTACTATTTAACGCAACTTACCAATAGAATTTCATCGGCAGCAAACATAGAATACCACTCTCGTATTATTTCACAAAAACACATTCAAAGAGAGTTGATTCGCATTTCATCGGAAACCATTCGCGATGCTTATGACGAAACAACAGATGTGTTTACATTGTTGGATAATGCTGAGAAAAACTTATTTCAAGTAGCTGAAGGAAATATCAAGAAGAACTACGCCGACATGGCGACTTTGATTAAAGAGGCGAAAGTTCAAATTAAAAAAGCAGCCGAAAAAGGCGACGGTGTTAGTGGTGTTCCATCGGGTTTTACCGAATTGGATAAATTAACATCGGGCTGGCAACCAGGCGACTTGCTTATTTTAGCAGCAAGACCCGGTATGGGGAAAACCGCTTTCGTACTTTCTGTAGCCAGAAACTGCTCAGTGCAATTTAGCTTACCTACAGCCATTTTCTCGTTAGAAATGTCGTCGCTGCAGTTGGTAACGCGTTTGATTGTTTCTGAAACGCATCTTTCTGCCGAGAAATTAAAAAAAGGAACTTTGCAAAGTCACGAGTGGGAACAATTAAACTCTAAAGTGACCCAACTTTCTGAAGCACCATTGTTCATTGATGACACCCCTGCCCTATCAATTTTCGAATTACGCGCAAAGGCAAGAAGATTAAAAGCACAACACGATATAAAAATCATCATTATCGATTACTTACAGTTGATGACCGCCGGCGGCGAAGGTGGTGGTAACCGTGAGCAGGAGATTTCATTTATTTCACGTTCCTTAAAAAGTATCGCTAAAGAATTGGGTGTACCAGTGATTGCTCTTTCTCAGTTGAGTCGTGCTGTGGAGACAAGGGGTGGAGACAAAAGACCACAGCTTTCCGACTTACGTGAATCGGGAGCGATTGAGCAAGATGCCGATATGGTAATGTTCTTGTACCGTCCGGAATACTACAAAATCAACGAAGACGAGAATGGTAATTCATTACTAGGTATTGGCGAGGTGATTGTAGCAAAACATAGAAATGGTGCGTTAAAAAACATCCCTCTTCGCTTCGTTGATTCGTTGGCAAAATTTGAAGATTTACCCGACTCACAATTCAACACTTTCGCTGAAAAAGATGGAGAATCAATGGCTTCATCGGGTTCTATTACAAGAAGTTCAAAAATGAATGACGAATGGGATAGCAACGATGATGTTCCGTTTTAAACACATATGGCTTATTGTTTTTCTTTGTGCGTTGCATTCGTCTTATGCTGCGTACATTCTTATTCCAATGGACAATACCCAGCGCGACCATTTAAAGGCGTATGGCATTACCTATTGGACACTCACCAAAGGAGTTGAAGCCGATTGGCTATTGAACTATCGCGGAGGAAGTTTTGCCATTAAACAAATTCAGGAAATTGAAAACGAATGTTTAATTAGAGGTGTGAGTTACGAAATCATTGCCGATGTTCAGTACAATAGCATAGTTGCCGAAATTGCCAATCCCGAGCTAAACGCTGATGTTGTAAAACTATTGAAAGCCCCTAAAGTGGCCGTGTATTCGCCTAAAAATAAATTGCCGTGGGATGATGCGGTAACTTTAGTGATGACCTATGCAGAAATAAAATACGACGTTGTTTACGACGAAGAAATCATTGGAAACGCCTTACCCTTGTACGACTGGCTGCATTTACACCATGAGGATTTCACCGGCCAATATGGCAAATTCTGGTCGAATTACAGCAGAGAAGCATGGTACCAAGAAAACCAAAGAAATCAAGAAGCAATGGCCGCAAAACTAGGTTTTGCCAAAGTATCTCAGATGAAATTGGCCGTGGTGAAAAGAATTAAAGAATTTGTAGCAGGAGGCGGATTTATGTTCGCCATGTGTGCCGCTACCGATAGCTACGACATAGCCTTAGCAGCTGAAAACACAGACATTTGCGAAGCCATGTTTGATGGCGACCCTGCCGACCCCAACATGTTGAATAAATTAGATTACACCAATGGTTTCGCTTTTAAGAATTATGCTTTAGAACCCAATCCTGCTGTCTATGAATTTTCTTCAATTGATGCTACTGAAGCCCACAACAGATTTGTTTCTATGTATGGAGAAGAGAAAGATATGTTCACCCTATTTGATTTCTCGGCGAAATGGGATCAGGTACCCACAATGCTTTGTCAGAACCACGAAAAGATAATCAAAGGGTTTATGGGCCAAACAACCGCTTTCGATAAAGAATACTTGCGTTCAGATGTATTGGTGATGGGAGAAACAGCCTCTTTAAACTCTGCAAAATACATACACGGCGAATTTGGCAATGGCACATGGACATTCTATGGCGGACACGACCCAGAGGACCATACGCATCGTGTTGGAGACCCACAAACCGAATTGAAACTACATCCTAATTCGCCAGGTTATAGATTGATATTGAACAATGTTTTGTTTCCTGCAGCGAAAAAGAAAAAAAGAAAAACTTAAGATTTGCGGTTTCAAATCTATAAATAAACTTTACCTTCGTTTGTTAAAATCAAATCACTTAAACAGTCCGAACAGAAAGAATATGTTTAATAGCAAAAAAAAAAGTGAACAAAAGATAAATTCATTATTTTACAATGAATCTTGTCAGTTTTTAATGGATGGCTTTTTAAACTTCTTAAGTTTAAAACCTATAAAAATTGAAAACATACTTGATATTGGTGCCCATAAAGGCGTATGGTCGGCAAATTCAAAAAACTATTTTCCCAATGCAAAATGCAGCTTATTCGATCCTTTAAAGGAGATGGCCCCTTTTTTAAAACAACACTGCTTAAAATATCCCTCTGATCAATACTTCTCGGTCGGATTAGGCTCTGTAAAAGAATCAAAAGAAATAACAAAATACTTAGATTTGGAAGGCTCATCCTTTTTGGCAAAAGATGTTCCAGCAGCAATTAGTCAGGGCAAAGAAACACTTGAAATAACTACCATAAATCACTTAATTGATGAAGGAAAAATAGTGGTTCCCGATTTGGTTAAAATAGATGTGCAAGGCCTAGAGTTAGAAGTATTAAAAGGGGCAAATAAAATATTAGGGAAAACCGATGTTTTTATTATCGAATGTAATTTCTTTGAATTTGACCTTCATCCAGGAATGCCAGAGATTTATGAAGTAATTAAATTTATGCACGACCACAATTATGTATTGTATGATTTTGCAGGATTCTTAAGAAGAGCATCAGGCTCAGATTTGGGTCAATGTGATGCTGTTTTTGTAAAAAGAGATAGTGTGCTAAGAGAAAACAAGCAGTGGTAATAGGTAAATATATTTTTTTATATCGATAACTTCCTACTAATTTTTCATTATAAACAAATAAGACAAAGACTGCCAAATAAATGAAAATTTTCTTCGTAGTTAATCAATACAGCGACTTCTTAAATACGATTTATGATGATAATGAGTATTTGAAGAATTTGCCATTCATCGAGCAAGCTAAAGCACTTAAGCAACATTTTCTAACGCCTGGAGTCTTATGGGCAAATGCTTTAACCGAACAAGATTATGAAGTCTCCTATTTTTTTAGTAATGCTTTTTACTGTCAGAAAAAATGGGCAGAAGAAAACAACATTACTTACAATGAAAAGAATTGGGAAGCGGATATAAGTGTTGCTCAGATTGCTAAGGAAAAACCCGACATACTATTTTCTACTGATTGGAGTGAGCAGTATGGGCCGCATTTCATTGAACGTTGCAAACAAGCTGGTGCTAAATTCGTTGTGGGTTGGTGCGGAGAAGCACATCCACCTATCACTT
>JBMTCG010000098.1:0-5741 GCA_049430665.1 Flavobacteriales bacterium
TAACCGAACAAGAAATGCTCAATGCTTTAGAAAAAGAAAAGCAGTTGAATGAATTGAAATCGCGCTTCGTTTCTATGGCATCACACGAATTTAGAACTCCGCTTAGCACTGTGCTTTCTTCGGTTGCACTCATCGATAGATACAAAGAAGAAAAAGACCACGACAAGCGTCATAAGCACGTAAACAGAATCAAAAGTTCGGTGCATCATCTCACTTCTATTTTGAACGATTTTCTTTCTTTAGATAAATTGGAAGAAGGAAAAGCAGAATGCAAGCCTGAGCTTTTCGATTTGCATGAATTATTAAAAGCCATTAGTGAAGACATTCAAGAAGTTGCTAAAGAAGGACAAACCATTTCATTTTTGTATGAAGGCGACAATGACGCTTATTTAGACAAAAACATGGTACGCAATATTTCCAATAATTTATTGTCGAATGCCATTAAATATTCCAACGAAAATTCCCCTATATTATTCAACATAAAGTGCGATGACGCACAAGTTAAAATTGAAGTAAAAGACAGCGGAATAGGTATTGCGGAAGATGATCAAAAACACATGTTTGAACGCTTGTTTAGAGCCAAAAACTCTACGAATATTGAGGGTACCGGCTTGGGCTTAAACATTATGAAAAAATATGTAGAATTGATGAACGGAGAAATTGAATTTACCAGTACCTTAGGAAAAGGAACCACCTTTTTCGTTAATTTACCCAATAAAAAACCTTAAGCCATGAGCAACAAAATATTAGTGATTGAAGACAATACCGAAGTAAGAGAAAATATTCAGGAAATTTTAGAATTATCGAACTACGAAGTGGTAACTGCGGAAAATGGAAAACGCGGCGTTGAAAAAGCAAAAGCAGAAAAACCCGATTTAATTATTTGCGATATCATGATGCCCGAACTCGACGGTTACGGCGTTTTGTATATCCTAGGAAAAGACCCCGAAACCAATGGCATTCCCTTCATCTTTTTAACGGCAAAAACAGAAAAAAGCGATTTTAGAAAAGGGATGAATTTGGGCGCCGATGATTATTTAACCAAACCATTTGAAGAAATGGATTTGTTGAATACCATTGAGAGACGATTAAATAAAAGCAAAATGTTTTCTAAAAAAGCAAACGACATTCATCAGTTTATTGATGCGGCTCGCGGACTAGAAGAATTGCAAAAACTTCAAGAAAACAAAAAAGCAAAACCACTAAAAAAGAAAGATACATTATTTACTCAAGGCGACTACCCTAGCGGCGTGTACTACGTTGGTAAAGGAAAAATCAAAACATCGGTAATGAATAACGATGGTAAGGAATTTATCACTGGCTTATTTAAAGAAGGAGATTTCATTGGGTACTTATCTATTTTAGAAGACAAAGATTATATCGATACGGCTACAACAATGGAAGATTCTGAAGTATTGAAAATACCGCGCGAAGATTTCTTGGATTTGCTAAGAAAAAACAGAGACGTGGCGCATCAATTTATAAAAATGTTATCGGGTAATATTCTCGACAAAGAGAAGCAATTGCTTAACATGGCCTACAACACCGTGCGCAAAAGAATTGCCGATGCATTGATTGAATTGCACGATAAATACAAAAAAGAAGGCGAGAAAAGTTTCTCTATCTCCATACCTCGAAACGATTTGGCAAGCATGGTAGGTACCTCTACGGAAACCGTTACCAGAACACTTTCTGAATTTAAAGAAGATGGCTTCTTAAACATCAAAGGAAGCGAAGTAACAGTGGTGGATTACGAAGGATTGAAGAAGATAAAATGGTAGGAAAATCAGAGTGAGAGTGGGAGTGAGATTTGAGTTCCATTCGCTGTCACTCTCACTCTCACTCATCTTAAATCTCGCTCATCTTAAATCTCGTGTTCTTTCCCTTCGTTATTCTGTTCGGTTAAAGTCCAACTATCTGTTGTTGTAGTTTGCAACCAAGCTTTGCCCGATTTTCTAAACACTTGCACATTCATGCCATAACACTCAAAGAATTCATCTTCTAAAGTGCTCACCTTTTTATGGCCATTAATGCTTAATTCTTCCATGCCGTAAATGCTTCTTACATCGGCAATTTTCTTTGAAAGATTAATAGCTTCCGACTTCTTACTCCCCTCCCCTTCTTCGTGGTGCTTTTTGAAAAATTCCAATTTCAAAAATGGAAAATGTTGATTGAATTCGGCTTGTACTTCAGCCAATGTTTTACTGTCGGTGATGGTAATTTCCATAAAAAATAATTTAGAAAGTGAAGGTCGGCAAAGAACAAAAAATCTATACTGACAGTGAACATAACAAGATATGATTTGCATCATGCGATGACGCATATCAATTTCAAAGAGCTATTTCAAATTTATATGTTACTTTAACTTAATTTTGAATTATCTTTCAAAAAACAACATTAATGAGACTTTTAATAATTTCCCTAACTCTGATTTGCTTTAATCTCTTAGGGCAAAATAATATTTACTTTATACACCCAAATGACAAATATCAACCAAGAGGAATATGTGACTACACCAATATTGAGCTGCTGGTTGATCAATTAGATGAACAAGTAAAGAACTATAATAATCAAGGGGACGGAAAAGAATATCGACTTGAAAGAAATGACACATTATTTGAATCATTTGAAAGTAATAATAAGGGAAACTTCTATTATATCAATTATTGTTGGCGAGACTCCATTTCAGTTCATTATAAAAAATTTGATAGTCTAAATATAAGCATCACTATTATGAAAGATGGATTTGATGCAAAGCAATTTAACATACAGCAAAACGAAACCAATACTACATCATACGATTCTGATCACTACATGAACAAATACGAAGCAGAAATTCTTGAAGGAGATAGCATAAAATATCTCTACATTAAAGAATGGAAAAATCAAAAATACATTAAGGGTACCAAAAGAAAATTCAAAAAAGAAGACATGAAATGGATAATGATTTCAGAGGAGAAAATGGAATCATATGAGTGGCCAACCAACAACACGAAAATAGAAATTGAAAACCCGCCAAAAACAAACCCTCAATATCGCTCAGAATTATCTAGAATAAATTCTTCTATAAATAGCAGCGGAATTACTCACAACACATATCTTGAGGTAAATCCCGACAGCACTCAATCTTTTTTACCAAAAAGACTAAAAAGAAATTTACCTACAGGAAGGTATCGTATATATAAAAAGATGGATGCGAATTGGCATGGAAAAGACCTCTTGATTGACGCCTCAATTTTAGATGGACATCTTAATGGAATTTACAATGAATATGATTTAAAAACTGGAAAAATTAAAATTTATTGCAATTACAAAAACGGGCAATTGGATGGTAAAAAAACCACCTACTTCTATTCTAAAGATGGCTCATTGAATTACAAAAAAACGGAATTATGGAAGAATGGAATTTTAATTGAAGCAACCTCCTACTAATAAATTTATCGATTGAAAGAAAGGTGATAAAATGCGTGAGTGATAGATTCTGTTAAGATGTCGAAAAGGATTATTATCACTGCTTTTATTTAGGTTGTTACAATTCTTATTCTATTTTTGACGAATGTTTTTCATCATCTCTAAAATACTAGGCTTTTTAACCTCTCCATTTACTTGGATAGCGATAGGAATCGTTTTCGCTCTTTTCACTAAAGTACCCGAACGAAAGAAAAAGGCTCTCATCATTTCTTGCGTAATCTTTCTAATATTCTCTAATGAATTTTTGGCAGAAGAAGTAATTAGAACACTTGAAGTAGAAAACGTAAAAATAGCAGAAGACGAGCAATATGAAGTAGGTATTATTTTGGGCGGAATGATTAGATACGATGCACGCAATGACAGAATTATTTTCAACAACAACATTGATAGATTGCTGCAACCTTTGGTTTTGCAGAAAAAAGGAAAAATTAAAAAACTTTTGATTTCAGGTGGTTCAGGCGATATAAATTTTCCAGAGATAAAAGAAGCAGCATTGTTGCAAAAATTTGTGTGTGAATTGGGTTTCGATTCAAACGATGTTTGGATAGAAACCAAATCGAGAAACACCCACGAAAACGCCTTATTCTGCAAAGAGGTGTTGCGCAATAATTTAAAAGATTACAACTCAAAAAAGATATTATTGATTACCTCAGCAACACACATGAAACGCTCCATAGGTTGTTTCGAAAAAGAAGGTGTTAAAGTAGCGCCTTACGGTACATCAAAACTATCGGGACCGCGACATATCACTTACCAAAAAATTCTCATTCCAAACGTTTATGCCGTGCATGCTTGGGAAGTTTTCTTTCATGAAACGATAGGATTGTGGACTTACAAGCTAGCTGGGTATATTGACTGATACGCGACTAGTTTAGATGCTTTTCAAATAGCGCCTCACTAATCAACTACTTCATCGCAGCCAAACCTTCTTCCAACATTTTAATCTTAGCTTCTGCATCGGCTTTTTTCTTGCGTTCGATTTCTAAAACTTCGGGTTTTGCGTTTTGAACAAAGCGCTCGTTAGAAAGCTTCTTCTCTACTGAAACTAAAAAACCTTTATTGTATTCTAGCTCTTTAGTCATACGTGCCAATTCTTCAGCAGCATTTACTGCTATAGGAATAAAAACCTCATCGCGCTGAACGATGAATGATTTGGCATCACTCACTTTTGAGCTCACATATTCTACTGAAGTAAGATTTGCCAACTTAATAACGATCGCTTCAAAAGAAGCATAATTTTCTTTATTGCTGGTATTGATTTTAACCTCTAATTTTTCTTTAGGAGAAAGATTATTTTGGTTGCGAACATTACGAACTCCAGAGATTAATTCTTTAGCTAAATCACCTTGTGTTAGCAATGATTTATTGGCGATATTTTTAGTTGGCCATTTCAACAACATTACTGTTTCGCCATCTTTTCTATCGCTTAAATTTTGCCACAATTCTTCGGTGATGAAAGGCATGAAAGGATGAAGAATGATTAAAATCTCTTCGAAATATTGCAGTGTTTTATCGTACACATTTTTAGCAATTGGCTGTCCGAATTCTGGCTTCACCATTTCTAAATACCAAGCGCAAAACTCATCCCAAATCAAACGATAGGTTTCTAGTAAAGCATCTGATATTCTATATTTCGAGAAAGCATCATTAATTTTCTCTAAGCTTTCTGCCATCTTATTTTCAAACCAAGTGAACACAGCCTCGCTCCCACTGTCACTCTCACTCTTCACTTCCCATCCTTTAATCAAACGCAAAGCATTCCATATTTTATTACCAAAGTTTCTTCCTTGCTCACATTGCTTTTCGTCGAACATTAAATCGCCACCAGCTGGAGAAGAAAACAACACACCTACTCGCACTCCATCTACAGAGTACTTATCGAAAATCTCGAACAAATCAGGAGAGTTTCCTAAAGATTTCGACATCTTTCTACCTTGTTTATCGCGCACCATTCCGGTGAAATAAACATCTTTGAAAGGAATTTCTTTTTCATATTCCAAGCCAGCCATAATCATTCTGGCTACCCAAAAGAAAATGATGTCTTGTCCGGTTACGAGCACATTCGTTGGGTAATAATAAGAGATATCTTTATTCCCCGGATCCACAATTCCATTGAAAACAGAAGTAGGCCACAACCATGAAGAGAACCAAGTATCAACGGTATCTTCATCTTGTTTTAAGTCGGCAACAGACAGGCTATTATTTCCAGTTTTTTGTTTAGCCAACTCCAAAGCTTTTTCCGCAGTATCTGCCACCACAAAATCATTCAC
>JBMTCG010000099.1:0-5611 GCA_049430665.1 Flavobacteriales bacterium
AAATAGCGCTCGCTTAAGAAGGTATCTATTAGTCTTTGCTGAGCTGATTCAACTTTAAGCGCATGCTTCTCAAAATCGCGAACTGCTGCCATCAAGCCTTTCAATTTCTGACGTAACTCGGGAGTTATAGGACGCGCATCAATAATTTCAGCAATACTATCTAATACCTTGAGGTATTCAAAAGTGGTTTTGATTTCCATTCAAATTCCGATTTGACTTTCGACTAAAGTATAAAGATCAACAGTATTTGTCAAGTTTATTAATAAACATCACCTTTTTAACGAATGACACAAGATGGCCGTTGCTATAGAAACATTAAGTGATTCGGCATTGGATGAGTTTGCTTTTGGGATAGAAATTTTTTGAGAAATGAATGGCGCTACATCAGTTCTAATGCCCTCTGATTCGTTACCCATCACCAAAAAACCTTTACCAGTAAACTTAAAATCGTTCACATTTTCACCCTCCATGTAAGCGCCCATCACAACAAAAGATTTTTCTTGAAGTGCTTCCTTCATCAATAATGGTAAATCGAAATAATAAATTTTAACCCTTGCCAAAGAACCCATTGTTGCCTGAACAACTTTAGGGTTGAAACAATCTACACAATCTAAAGAGCAATAAATATTTTGAATGCCAAACCAATCGGCAGTTCTAATAATTGTACCTAAATTACCTGGGTCGCGCACTCCATCTAGCACCAAAGAGAAGGTGTTTTTCCAATCACCCTCATTGCGATGTTGAGGCATTTTAAAAACAGCCATCATTTCGGGCGCGGTGCTTAATGCAGAAATTTTCTGACGATCTTTATCGCCAGCTAAAAAAACAATATCTTCTCGCACATCAATGGCACTCAATAGCTCTTCTTTGGCAATCACCACGCAAGAAGCCTCGAAACCCGAACGCAAAAAATCTTGCACACTTTTTTTACCCTCCACCAAAAACTCGTTGTGCTCTAATCTGAACTTCTTTTGCTGAAGAGAAGCTATTTGAGAAATTTTATTCTTTGACAGTGTTTGCATATTACGGCTAAAATTAGCTTATTTTGACAAAGAATTGTACCCCTTGAATCAAAGAAAATTTAATACAAGACTATTTTTCCTTCTGCCCTTGCTGATGCTTGGCGCATGTAAATCGACTCATTTTGTGCCCGACGAGCAATTTCTATTGCAAAAAAACAAGGTTAACATTACTACGAAAAGCAACATTGATGAAGAAGAATTATCAATGTATATAAAGCAGAAACCCAATAAAGCCATCTTTTTGAATTCATGGAGAATATATCTTACCTCCTACAATTTTTTGCATCGAAAAAAAGATGAAACGCCTGAATATCAAAACAAAAAACATGGTTTTCTTGGCAGATTTAGATTGAAATCGGTAGAGGCTTTGGGCGAAGCTCCTGTTATTTTGGATAGTACTAAAATTCCCAACTCTATCTTACAAATGCAAACATTTTTAAGAAACAAAGGTTATTACGATTCGAAAATACAATCGCAAATAAAATACAAGGGGAAGAAGAAGGCTAAAGTGATTTACACCGTTGATTTGGGAGTGCCTTATACTGTAAACAACATTGCTATAAAAACGCCACTTCCTCACATGAAAAAAGTATTGACGGAAGATTCATTGAATTTACCTCTTAAAAAAGAATCTCTTTTCGATATCAATGTATTGAACAGAGAAAGACTATATATTTCCAACCTTTTTCAAAACAGAGGATATTACGATTTTAATGAATACTATGTGCATTACAAAGCCGATACAACAATAGGTAACCATAAGGTGAATGTAGTTATTGAAATTGACAATCCGGTTTTCAAGCAAGAAGGAAGCGATTCTCTTTACACTGGAAAACACACAAGATATCGCATAAGAAACATTTATGTGCAAACCGATTTCAATGCTGCCAACCCTAATTTACCAAGCACCGATACCTTAACAGTAATTGGAGATATTTCTAGAAGTAAGAGAACGTGGAAACTAGACACTACGATGATTAATTATATTTTTCGTGATACTTTAAAATACAAGCCTACCCCCATTAATAAATCCATTTATTTCAAACAGCACAAATATTATCAGCTAAAGCAGCATCAAGAAACCTATCAGCAATTGAACAACTTAGGTATCTTCAACTATATTAAAATTGATTACAAAAAAATAACTACCGACACCACTCCGAAGTTAGATGTATACATTAAGATGAACTCTAAAAAACGCTACTCCATATCATTTGAGGGGCAGCTCACTTTTAGAGAGGGTTTTGGAGGTGGAGGTATCGTAGTGTACAAAGTGAAAAATCCGTTTAAGGGCTTAGAGCAATTTGAATTTAGAATAAGAGGCTTCGCCGAAAACGTAAAAAACGCTGCCACCAATCAGTACATTATTGGTACCGATATCGGGCCGCAATTGTCAATTCGCATTCCCAGCTTGCTTTTCTTTCCAAAATTATCGCAACAACTCATCAAAGGTTCTTATCCGAAAACAACAGTATCCTCTTATTTCAACTACCAAAATCGTGAAGAATACCGTCGTTGGGTGTTTGGATTAAGTAACACTTATGAATTATCAGAAACAAAATACAAGGCGCATAAATTTTCCTTTCCAGAATGGAGCGTGTCCTATATCGACAAAAGTTCACCTATTTTGAATCAGCTTAATACTTTGAGTCCGCGACTAGCCTTCTCCTTTAGAGATTACATCAACGCCGGAATTAAATATTCTTATATCTACAACGAAAGTTTAAAACCAGAAGTTAAGCATCCGCGCATGCTCATGGCCAACAGCAATATTACAGGAGTGCTGGGTTCATTGTTAAGCTTGAGCAATATTACACAAAAAGACAGTACAGGTGCCATGTTGCTAGGTGGGGTTAGGTATTCTAAATTCATTAAAGTAGATGCCGATTATAGGAAATACTACAATTTTCACAACGAAAAACAAATGATTTTTAGAAGCTATGCTGGTATTGCTGTTCCTTTTGGAAAGGGAGATATTGCCGTTCCGTTCGATAAATTGTATTTCACGGGTGGTGCCAACGGTGTAAGAGGTTGGAAAATAAGACAATTAGGACCTGGTTCTGCTATAGATTCTAACAACATAGATAAATTAGGCGAAATAAAAATAGAACTTAACGCCGAATACCGCTTTAAAATAAACAGCATGATTAAAGGCGCTTTGTTTACCGATGCTGGTAATATATGGCGTTTGGAAGATAAAGACGACAAAGCCGTTTTTCACTTCAATAGATTTTACAAAGAACTGGCTATTGCTGCCGGAGCTGGATTGCGCTTCGATTTCGGTTTCCTCGTTGCCAGAGTTGATTTGGGCTGGCCTATTAGAAATCCCAAAAATTACAATGTAATAAGCTTTCATTTAAAAGAGGCAGAATTCAATGTGGGTATAGGTTATCCATTTTAGGGGAAACTTTAAAGTTATTTTCCTACATTTGCCTCCTCAAAAATGTATGACAATAGAATCTGAAACTATGGTTTGGTTTAAAAGAGTTAAAGAAGGCATCAACACTCCTACCGAAGAAAAGAAGGAAACCCCAGAAGGTTTATGGTATCAGTGTGGTAAATGCGCTAAGGTGGTAACTACTGAGGAACACAAACAAACTCTTTGGGTTTGCTCGGGTTGCGGATACCACGAAAGAGTAAATTCTCCTGAATATTTCCACATCTTATTCGACAATAACAAGTACACCGAAATAGCACCCAACATGACTTCGGGTGATCCACTTAAATTTACAGACACCAAAAAATACACCGACAGGGTGGCCGACTCTATTAAAAAAACCGGCATGAAAGATGCTGCTTCTGCGGCACACGGTAAGATTGATGGCTTAGACGCTGTGGTGGTGGCCATGAACTTCAACTTTATTGGTGGTTCCATGGGTTCAGTGGTAGGTGAGAAAATATCAAGAGCGATAGACCATTGCTTGAAATACAAAAAACCTTTAATCATCATCTCTAAATCGGGTGGTGCTCGTATGATGGAAGCCGCATTCTCATTAATGCAAATGGCTAAGACATCGGCAAAATTAACGCTATTGGCAAAAGCTCAATTACCTTATATTTCATTGATGACCGACCCAACCACTGGTGGTGTAACGGCTTCTTTTGCGATGTTGGGTGATGTGAATATTGCTGAGCCAGGCGCATTGATTGGTTTCGCTGGTCCAAGAGTAGTTAAAGAAACCATCAAAAAAGATTTACCTAAAGGCTTTCAAACTGCCGAATTCGTGTTAGATCAAGGCTTCTTAGATTTCATAGTAGAACGTAAAGACTTAAAAGCAAAAATTGCAAGAACAATAAGATTTTATCAAAACTAAAACAAACAACAAACATGAGCGCAACAGCTACACAAATTAAACCGGGCGTAGTTACCGGAGATGGAGTTCAACAACTTTTTCAATTGGCTAAAGCGAAAAAATTCGCTCTTCCTGCGGTAAACGTAACAGGAACCAACACTATCAATGCAGTAATGGAAACAGCAGTAGCGGTTAATGCTCCGGTGATTATCCAGTTCTCTAATGGTGGTGCTATTTTCAATGCTGGTAAAGGTTTAAATAACGACGGACAACGTGCTGCTATCGCAGGTGCGGTTTCTGGCGCTCAACACGTTTGGGAAATGGCTAGCTTGTATGGCGCAACGGTTGTTTTACACACCGACCACTGTGCTAAAAAATTATTGCCTTGGATGGATGGTATGTTGACTGCTGGTGAGAAATTTTTCAAAGCCAATGGTGTACCTCTTTTCTCTTCTCACATGATTGACCTTTCTGAAGAGCCTTTGCATGAAAACATCGAAATATGTAAAACATATTTAGAGAGAATGAGCAAAATGGGAATGACTTTAGAAATTGAATTGGGTGTTACTGGTGGTGAAGAAGATGGTGTTGACAACTCTGATGTTGATAGCTCTAAATTATATACTCAACCTGAAGAAGTAGCTTACGCTTACGAAGAGTTGAAAAAAGTATCTGATAAATTTACTATCGCTGCTGCTTTTGGTAACGTTCACGGTGTATACAAACCAGGTAACGTTAAATTGACTCCGAAAATATTAGACAACTCTCAAAAATACATCGAGAAAAAATTCAACACAGGTGCTAATCCAGTTGATTTCGTTTTCCACGGTGGTTCTGGTTCTTCTGTAGAGGAAATTCGTGAAGCTATCTCTTACGGTGCTATCAAAATGAATATCGATACAGATTTACAATGGGCTTTCTGGGCTGGTATTCGCGATTTCTACGAAGGCAAAAAAGGATACTTACAAGGACAAATTGGTAACCCAGAAGGTGAAGATGCTCCTAACAAGAAATATTATGACCCACGTGTTTGGATGCGTAAAGCAGAAGAGTCTTTCAGCGCAAGATTGAAACAATCTTTCCAAGACTTGAACAACATCAACACTTTGTAATTTATTATTACTTCACTTAAACCTTTCGTTGCAAAACGGAAGGTTTTTTTTGTGCCTAATATTTAAGATAGGCAATAAAAATAAAAGCTCGAATGGATGTCATTCGAGCTTTTATTTTTATGCTTATTATTTACTACCTCATCAAAGTTACCGCCCCCATTTGTTTACCTTCTTTACCAGTATA
>JBMTCG010000100.1:0-5346 GCA_049430665.1 Flavobacteriales bacterium
GCAATGAAAACCGAATATAATTAAAAATAAAACGCTTACAAAAAAGTGTAAAAAAGTAAGGCCATTTGTTAATAAAAAAAATAGCCACAAAAAAAAAAAAAAAAAATACTATTTAAATCGAAAGAATATCTGCTACACGCAAAACCTCTTCATCTATGTGGTGTCCTTCGCGAATAGCTTCTTCAAAAGGAGTGTACACCACTTGATTCTTAATGATACCTACCATTTCATCTTTTCTACCAGCAATCAATCCTTCAACAGCAGCAACACCTAAACGACTAGCCAAAATTCTGTCGAATGAAGTTGGATCGCCGCCACGTTGAATATGACCAAGAATGGTAACCTTCGTATCGTAATCTTTTAAACGTGCAGAAACTTGATCGGCTATTTGTTGAGCATGTCCTAATTTGCAACCTTCAGCGACAATAACGATACTTGAGGTCTTTTTTCTCTGACGACCTTTCTCCAATTTTTCACAAATGGCATCAATACTACCTTCTCTTTCGGGAATTAAAATATCAATAGCACCTGAAGCCAATCCAGTATTTGCAGCAATAAAACCTGAGTTTCTCCCCATTACCTCTACAAAAAACAAACGATTGTGCGACATGGCTGTGTTGCGAATATTATCTACCGCAGCAATAGCTGTGTTCGTTGCCGTATCAAAACCTATCGTAAAATCGGTTCCGTTTAAATCGTTATCGATAGTACCAGGAATTCCAATAATAGGTACACCATGCTCTGCAGCCAATAAAGAAGCTCCAGTGAAAGTACCGTCACCACCAATAGCCACTAAAGCATCAATCTGACGGGTTTTTAAATTTCTATAGGCTTTTGTTCGTCCTTCTGGCGTACGAAATTCGGCACATCTTGCAGATTCAAGCATCGTACCTCCTTTTTGTAAGATTTGATTTACCGAACGAACATCCATTATATCTACGATGTCGTTTTCAATCATACCTTCGTATCCGCGGTAAATACCCGAAACAGATAATCCGTAATAAACCGAAGAACGAACCACTGCACGAATGGCAGCGTTCATACCAGGAGCATCACCACCAGAAGTATAAACTCCTATTTTTTGAATTTTCTTCAACTCTACTATTTATTACCAGTAAAAATCAAAGCCATCTCAGCCATACGGTGAGAGAAGCCCATTTCGTTATCGTAGAAACTTGTCATTTTAACCAATGTATTGTCTCCAGAAGGAACAACCAACACATCATCCATAATCATAGAAGAGAATGGCTCACCAACGCAATCTCTAGAACATTCGTAGAAATCACCAAAGTAGGCTACTTGTTTCAAGATAGTGTCTTGATTTATTTTCGCAACACCTGCTTTAACTGCAGCCTGAATTTCTTCACGCGTGCGTTTTCCTTCAACTAAATAAACCGCCTCAACAACAGAACCTGTATCGGTAGGAACTCTTAATGCAGTACCATTCAATTTACCGTTCAAGTGAGGAAGAACTTTACCTACAGCTTTAGCAGCACCAGTAGAAGCAGGAATAATATTATTTAATGTCGCACGGTTTTTACCACCACCGAAAGCATCAGCTACTTTTTGAGTTGCAGTAGCAGCGTGAGTGGTAGAAATTAAACCAGAGATTACTTTATAGGTGTCATCTAATGCTTTAGTCATTGGAGCCAAGCAGTTAGTAGTACAAGAAGCATTAGAAATGATTCTGTCATCTGCATTGATATCTGTGTGGTTAACACCCAACACTACAGTTTTTGTAGCATCGTTACAAGGAGCAGAAACGATTACTCTTTTTGCACCAGCATTGATGTGCGCTTGTGCTTTCTCAGTAGTAAGGTAGAAACCAGTACATTCAAAAACTACATCAACATTGTGAGCAGCCCATTTAATATTGTTAGCATCTTTCTCAGCGTAAACAGTAATAGTGTGGTCACCTACTTTAATTACGTTATCAGAAACCAAAGAAACCTCTGCCGGAAATCTTCCGAAGATTGAATCTTTAGGTAAACCTTGTGCAATTTCTTTAGCAGACACTAAGTCATTACCTGCTACTATTTCAATTTTGTCATTAAATTTCTCAACGATAACTCTCATTACGTTTTTGCCGATACGGCCCATTCCATTGAAAGCAACTCTAATTTTAGCCATGATAATTTTAAGTTTAAGTGAACTATTGTTTTACTTGGTTACAAAAAACCAAGGGGACAAAAATATAATTTTTTAGATACTACAAAAGTTCTAGGGCAGAAAATATTGAAATTTAATGTGGATTTAATACTCTTGGAGGTGTTTTGTCAGGGGAGAAAAGGCAACGAAATAAGTAAAGAACGACTAAAGAACTCAAAATCATTTTATCAATCAGCGCTTCAAACCACTCACCACCAAATCATAAGAATGATCAATCCATTCTTCCAATTGACTATCACTAACCGAACCATCAACTAAAATAGTATTCCAATGTTTCTTATTCATATGATAACCAGGCTGCACACAAGGAAGTTCTTCGCGCAATTCAATTACCTTTTCTGGATCGCATTTTACATTAAACGACAAATCGCCTTCCAAACCAGTTAACAAAAACATTTTACCCATTACCTTAAAAACTAAGGTGTCGGGCCCAAAAGGCATTGTTTCTTCCACAGCTTTTTTGGAGAGGCAATATTCGCGAAGGGATTCTAAATGCATAATTACCCCAAATACGTCTTCAAATATTTACCCGCAATTCCTTCCCACGAATAATTATCCACCACCAATTTTCGTAGCGAATCTTTAAATTCACGCAATTGAGTTGCCGACATTTTATCTTTCTCATTCAAGTATGCAATTACGTTGTAGGCAATGTTTGCAGAAGCATTTTCATTTAAATCAACATTATTGATTTTTACTCTTCCATCTACCAACTCACGAATTTGATCTCCAATTTCACGAAAAGCAGATTGGTAAGTCAGTACTGGATAAACTCCGCACGATGCTGCTTCAATCGCCACCATACCAAAGGCCTCAGGAAAAACAGATGGAGCAATCAATACATCCATCGCAGGCAATAAATTCACCAACTGTTTGTGATTTAATATTCCTGTAAACGTTACTTTAGAACGGATATCGAAAGGCAAAGATTTAACATCTGCCTCTAATTCTTTTCCATATTTCTCTAGTATTTCATTGATTAAAGGAAGTTGTTTCCCTTCGTCGCCATGAAACAAAGAATTAGTAGCCACCACTTCTTTCAATAAGTCGATATTGCCTGCTGCCAAACAATTTAAAATGATTTCTGCTGGTTCGCGAAAGGGACCGAAACCTGCAATGATGAAATTGCTATTTGGCTTCTCTTTCAATATCTTCGGAATAGCCAATAGAATCAAGTAAATACCTTTAGTCCACAAATACTTACCCACAAACAAAATATTGTTTGCATTTATATCTACATCTTTAATTTTAGTAATAGCATCTTTATCAATCCCCCTGTAATCATAAGATTTACGAACCTCTTCTACCAAAGAATACAAACTTTCTGCAGTAAACGAACTATTCAATATTTTTGAAGAATTCTCGGCATTTCTTCCTTCACTCGCATTTACATTTTCTTGAATAGAAGAAACAAAATCAGCCAACAATTTATCTCGCGATTCACTTGCAATTCCAAAACTACTAACGTCCACTCCGGCCGGAATAATTTCAATTTTCTCAATTAGCCTTTCCAATTTAACATCATGTAAAAACTCTTTCAATTCTTCATCGGCATGTAAACTATCTACAACGATTTCATCCACTGCCAACAATGATTCTATGGCGAAAGCTTCAAAACGTTTGTCTTTTTTTACAGTGAAATTTAATGCACTTCCATGCACCGTAATCACGAATTTGAAATTTACTTCTTTCTTCAATTGTGTAGCAATGTATGGAAACATTACCATGTGATTGGTATTGATTACCTCCACTTTATTATCGCGAACGATACAACGCATGGCATTCAAATTCTGATCAACATAACGCATTGTTTCCTCTGTGGTACAAGAAGTAAATTCCTTTACTTCAAAACCTTGATAATGATCGTACACATAAACCGGCAAAAAGCCATTCAAATTAGGCTTATAGCATTTACAAACTCCTTTGAATGGAGTGTCTTTTTTATTTGTTAAGGAATAATTGGCATTAGTTGCATCAAATTCATACACTTCATTGATGAAGTCGATTTGTTTAGGGTCAAAATCCTGACAAACCAAAATAACATCTTCGCCTTTGCGCACCAATTCACGCACCAAGTTGTTTACATATAAGTTACTTCCTGTCCCTGTTAAAAGATATCCATGTGTGATAAGAATTGCCATTTCGTAGTTTTTTTGATTGGAAGTAAATATAGTAAGTTCTTCTATTTTAACAAGTGTGGGTCACTATTGTGCGCTGGCCACGCCAAAAGCCGAGGGTGCGTAAAGGCTGTGAACCCTATTTTTAATTCGGATAAAAGGAGAATTAAAAATAGGGAGAGCGGGGGCACCCGTCAGCTGACGGGCATTGATTTTTTTTCCCGAAAATCGGGATCATGTTTTCTTTAGAAAAGAAGAACTCAATTCTTATCTTTACCAAAAACAAATCTATGTCACACACTGTTGATATTCTCGCTTTTGCAGCTCATCCCGACGATATTGAATTATCATGCGGAGGAACAATTGTGAAACAAGCAACGCAAGGCGACAAGGTTGCTATTGTTGATTTAACCGCCGGAGAGCTTGGCACTCGTGGTTCTGCAACCATTAGAGCGGCAGAGGCTAAAAAATCAGCTAAAATTTTAGGCGTTGTTGAAAGAGAAAATTTAGGTTTGCCCGATGGCTTCTTCGATTTATCAGAGAAAAATAAATTGGCCGTGGTGAAAATGATTCGCAAATACAAACCAACTATTGTGTTGGCGAATTCAGTGACCGACCGCCACCCCGATCATGCGCGCGCTGCGCAATTGGTAAGTGAAGCGTGCTTCTTAGCCGGATTGGTGAAAATAGAAACATCCCTAAATGGCAAAAAACAAGAAGCTCACCGTCCCGATGTAGTGTACCATTACATTCAAGATCATTACATCAAACCCGATGTGATTGTTGACATTACAGGTTATTTCGACATAAAAATGGATGCCATTAAAGCATTTAAATCGCAATTTCACGACCCCAATTCTAAAGAACCTGCAACGCCTATTTCAAGCGAAGAATTCATAAAGTTTTTAGAGGCACGTTGTCGTGAATTCGGACGATTAATTAAAACCGAATACGCAGAAGGATTTACCGTGGAAAGACCTGCTGGAGTAGAGAATTTAAACGATTTGATTTAAGTGAATTTCAGCGAAGTAAAATATTTATTCCTAAAAGAATTTCAGCT
>JBMTCG010000101.1:0-5112 GCA_049430665.1 Flavobacteriales bacterium
GCTACTTCAGAACCAATATCAGTCATCACAAAGAAATCGCGGTCGGCAACATATTGCGCCAAATGGTCGATACCTTTTTCTGTTAAATCAATAGAGTTATTTTTCTCATCAATGACGAAAAACAATTCAGAATCGGCCACGCGCATCAGCTTGCCGTGTTCTTGTAAATGTGTGTTTTCTGTTTTTTGTAATTGTTGTTTAATACCTGGTTCAGATAAGAATTTAATTAATGCTTTATTTTTAGGTAAACCACGGTAAGCGCGCAATAGGGCAACGCCACCTTCGTCTTTATTTCCTTCAGCCAATAGTTTTTTAGCATCGGCTAAAACTTTGGTAACATAGGCTCTTTGTGCGGCTACAATTTTTTCAACGTAAGGTTTAAGTTCGTTGAATTGTAGGTTTTGTTTGTGTTTGGTCGGACCAGATATAATCAACGGAGTTCTCGCATCGTCAATCAATACAGAATCCACCTCATCCACAATGGCGTAATGGTGTTTGCGTTGAACGAGTTGGTCGAGGCTCACCGACATGTTATCTCTCAAATAATCGAAGCCAAATTCGTTATTGGTTCCGTAAGTGATATCAGATAAGTAAGCACGTTTTCTTCCTTCAGAATGTGGTTCGTAGCGGTCGATACAATCGATGGTTAAGCCATGAAATTCGAACAAAGGTGCCATCCATTCGCAGTCACGTTTTGCTAGGTAGTCGTTCACCGTTACCAAGTGAACCCCTTTGCCAGCAAGCGCATTAAGATAAACGGGTAGGGTAGCCACCAATGTTTTACCTTCCCCAGTCGACATTTCAGAAATTCTTCCTTTGTGCAAGTTGATACCTCCAATGAGCTGAACATCGTAATGTATCATATCCCATTTGATTTCATTTCCACCAGCATTCCAAGAGTTGAAGTAAATAGCTTTATCGCCTTCAATTTCTACGTTGCCTTTTTTGGTAGCAATCTCTTTATCGAAATCGTTGGCAGTAACTTCCACTTCTTCGTTTTCGGTGAAACGACGAGCGGTATCTTTCATCACAGCAAAAGCCTCGGGAAGTATTTCCAACAAGGCTTTTTCAATTTTCTCATCTAATTTTTTGGTAAGTGCATCAGCATTTTCGTAAGCTCTCGCTTTATCTTCCATGCTAACGGCAGCGCCTTCTGCATCGCTTTTTATTTTGGCTATGGCAGCTTCTTCTTCTTTGATTTGCTCAGCAATTCTTTTTTTGAATTCAGCAGTTTTGGCTCTCAGTTGGTCGTTGGTTAGTGAAGCTAGTTTGGCGTATTCTGCTTTGGTTTTCTCTACCAAAGGCATAATTTCTTTGATATCGCGATCGGATTTCTTTCCAAAAATTCCGGTAAATAACTTTTCTATGGCATTAATCATGAAACATATTTTTTAAAAGGATTTCAAATTTACTGTAAATCGCTCAATTCAAAAATTAAACCGAGGGGAGATTTGCGACTTTATGACTGAATTAGTCAGAAATAAAAAGAATAGGAGGCCAGAACGGCAGTAGAGGAAATAAAAAACCCCGTTAAGCAACGGGGTTTTTAAAAATTCTTAATATTCATCTTCGTTGAACAGGAAGTCATCTTTGGTAGGATAATCCGGCCAAATCTCTTCAATCGATTCGTACGGTTCACCTTCGTCTTCAATTTCTTGTAGGTTTTCAATCACTTCCATCGGAGCACCTGAGCGTTGAGCATAGTCAATCAACTCGTCTTTGGTGGCTGGCCAAGGTGCATCTGTTAAATAAGAGGCCAATTCTAGTGTCCAATACATATTATCTGTGTTTTTTAAAGTCTTCTGTTCTAAACGCAAAAATAGATTTTTTGTTTACACTTCAAAATATTTTTGGGTTAAATAAGAGTGATGTTCAAAGTTTAATGTTCAAAGTTCAATGTTAGCGAACTCAAATCTCAATTTTTCACTCTCAAAACTTCTTAGGAATCCAGGCTTGTTCTTTCACGTCACTATCAAAGCTTGTTTTGCGCGCTAGTACAAAAAGATAGTCGGAAAGACGATTCAATAATTTGATAATATGCGGATGAATTTCACTTTGTAAATTAAGCGAAACGATACGACGTTCTGTTCTTCTGCAAACAGCTCTGCAAACATGAATGTGCGAGATAATAATGTTTCCGCCAGGTAAAATGAAATGTTTTTGCTCGGGCAATGTGGTGTTCATCTCATCGATGGCTACTTCTAAATCGCCCACTAAACTTTCATTAAATTCTGGAAGCAATAATCCCGATTTCTTCACATCGGTTGCTAAATGGGCGCCTATGGTAAATAATTCGGTTTGTATATCGATGATTAAAGTTTGCTGATGGCTATGTATATCTAATGAGCGAATCAATCCTAAATAAGAATTCAATTCGTCGATGGTTCCGTAAGCTTCTAATCGCAAATCGCTTTTCGATACGCGTCGGCCGCCATATAACCCTGTTTCTCCTAAGTCGCCAGTTTTGGTGTAAATCTTCATGTTTATTTTCCCTCTGTTTTAAAAGTAGGAAAATAGAAGAAGGAAAAAGAATTTCCAGAAGATAATTTTTAAAATCTGCGAAAATCTGCGAGATCTGCGGGACACATTTATCTCGCAGATTTTCCCAGAAATGAATTAAAAATTCCCTCGTAAAGTCACCACAAAATTTCTTCCTGGCGCACTGATATTCGATGCAAAAACTCTATAGTTCACATCTAAAATATTTTCGAGTGCCATTTGAATTTGTAAGTTTTTTTGTACTTGGTAAGCAGTACGAACATTGAAGGTGAGCCATGCAGGCATTCCTTGCGCAGTGGCATTGTCAACAAAATTATCTTCGCCCAACATGTTGTAATCGCTAAGGTGTTTCCAACCACTGTACTGCATGAAAAACTCGCCTCTAAATTTTTTCTGTTTCAAGATAAAGCTTGTTTTACCAAACACAGGTGGAATATGATCTAAAGGATAATCAACGCTATCGGTTTTAATTCTACCGAAAGTGTAATTTAAGGTACTTACGATAGAAAAATGTGGCGTAATATCGGCGTTGAAATAGGCGCTTGCACCATAGATAAAGGCTTCGTTGGCGTTTACATTCATGGATACAGCACTCATTTGTCCGTCGTACACTACCGAATCAGAACCATTAAATTGTCCAGGTTTGGTGGTGATGGCATCTTTGTAAAGTGTGTAAAAAACATTGCTTCCTAAAGTGATTTTTTCTTGAAATGTTTTCGCAATTCCTAAATCTGCATTGTAAGTGTATTCTGGTTTTAAGTGGGGATTGGGAACCACAATATTTCCAGTGGTAGATTCAAATACTTTTGACAAGTCATCAACGTTTGGCGCACGAAATCCGCTAGCTCCTAATAATGTAAATCTCCATCCTTTACCAGGCATGGCCACCAAGCCAATATTGCCATTTACCGCAGTGTTGTTTTGTGTTACACTATTGAATGGAAATGGAAAAAAGGTAGTGTCGTTAAACAAAGAATTCAATTTTACATTACTCACGCGAATACCATCGTTGATGATGAATTTTTTGCTTGCTTCGTAAGTATGGGTGAAGTAAGCGGCCAGACTTTGCATGGTCGATCCACCATCGGGATAACGTGTATCCAATGGGGTTTCAACACCTGATGTAATGTTTTCTGCCGATGCTGTAGAATTTACTTTGTTGTACACGCCTTCAGCGCCATATCGAAATTCATTCTTATTTATTTTTTTGTCAAAATCGACATTGATACTTACAATATCCAGTTGCTCTATGCGATGATTCAACGTTGTTTTTTGAAAACGTCTGTCGTTTCTACTCTCCTCTATATTTTGATAAGCAAAGATGATTCTTGCGTTGTTATAGAAAGATTTTCCTTTGCTTAAATTGAGCGTATATGAAGTGAATAAGCGTTTTTGCGGACCGTAATACCAATCTCCAAATTTTGGTTTTGTGCCCGATAGTTGTGTTTATCTGTCGTAGCGCGGAATATCGGTAGAAGTGGAGTATTGCATATTTAAGATATGATTTACCTTATCACTTTGCTTAAACAAAAATTTCTGTAAAATATCGTATTGCGAATAGCCCGAACCTACTTGTATATTGGGGTCTGCATTCACCATCATAGAATCTTTTCCATTTACTTTTTCTACATAGAAATTTCTTGCACCCAATGAACCATAAAATGGATTGCGAATATTTCCTTGTCGCAAATCATCAAATTTAGAATAGGTGAAACTGGTTAATGAAGCGAATTTTTTTCCGCCCACATTAAAATCTACATGGGCTGTGTTTTCTTGGTTTACTGTTGCGTAGCGTGCGTAGACATTTGCTTTTACCAAATTGCCGGTATCGGCCAACAAAGGATTTTTGCTGTAAAAATGCATAACACCACCAAGGGCGTCGCTGCCATATATTACCGAACCCGGACCGAATACAATTTCCACTTTTTCTAACATCGAATTATCGATGGTGATGATGTTTTGAAGGTGTCCGCCACGGTAAATAGCATTGTTCATCCTCACGCCATCTACCACCATTAAAACCTTGTTGGTTTCAAAGCCGCGAATGATAGGAGAACCAACGCCAGCCTGACTCTTCTGCACCATAATATTTCCGGTGCTTTGCATTACATCGGCTGTGGTTTGTTGATTCACGAAGGCCAAATCTTTTGCTTTTAACACTTGAATTGATTGCGCTACGTCCTTCCTTTTTTCTTCAAATTTTGAAGCAGAAACAACAATCTCATCCAATGAAAATTCTCTTTGAGACAAACTTATTTTAAAGTTTTGTTGGGCGAGCTGTTGGTACGATAAAACCAAAGAGAAATAAGATACATGTTCAATATGAATACTGTCGCTTCCCTTGAAAATAGAGCTATTTGCTTCTCCGTTTTGGTTGGTGTTTGTTTTATTTTTTGCATCGTAAATAGATACGTTTGCAATGCCTTGTAAGGTGTTTTGATCTACTATTTTTATTTGTTGTGCGTAGAGTTGAATGCAGGCAAATAGAAATATAAATGAATATATTTTTTTCATGAAATTGGGTTTGAATGAATGAAATTAATTTGTAGAGTCAGATAGAATCCATTGTTGTCCGGGGAAATTCTGACTACGTTTTAAAATCGATTGAAAGAT
>JBMTCG010000102.1:0-5028 GCA_049430665.1 Flavobacteriales bacterium
TGCATTGGTAAATAAATTCATCTTTGCCTATTCCTATTTCCACCCAGTACGTCATTGCGAGATTTGATATTAAGAGGAGAAGCGAAGCTTCGGTCTTGAAGCAAACTCATCATTTTAAGAAAACACCGTCTTCTATGTTGAAAAGCAAGCGTTTAACATAGAAGCGCCCAAATTTAAATTTCCAAAACTTTCTCTGTCCAAGATCATTCAATTCTACCACACTATCACAATAAATTATTTTCATTTCCTATTTGCTACTCAAGTAAAGTTAATCTACTCCATCTAATTTCCAAGTGCTCCTATAGTTTCATATTATCCCACCACCCCCCTCTTGCATCCAATCTTATTTTTGATTAATTTACCATCAATATTTTGATACATTTTTTATCAAAACAACGGGAAATGCTTTTAAATAATCACACATACCACTCTCTTAGATACGGACTTCTTTCGCCAGAAGACCTGGTAGCCACTGCCAAAAAGAATGGAATGGAGTGCGTTGCGCTTACCGATATAAACGCCATGACTGGTGTATATGATTTTGTGATGGAAGCGCGCAAAGCTGGATTAAAAGCTGTTGCCGGAATTGAATTTAGAAACGGTGATGATTTCATGTACATAGGATTAGCCAAAAACCTCATAGGCTTTCAAGAATTGAATAGATTTCTTTCTATTTCTCTCTTGTATAAAACTCCTCATCCCGAAAGAGCGCCCGAACTTCACCACACTTATTTTATTTATCCCTTGAACAGATTTCCTGCAAAGCTGAGGGAAAATGAATTTGTGGGCGTGGCCATTGATGAAGTGAATTTGCTGCACTCTAAAAAATATGTATCTATTCTTAATCGTTGCGTCATACTTCATCCTGTTACCATCGCTACCCGCTTTGACTACAACCTGCACATGGCGCTGCGCGCAATGGATCACAACACCATTATTGATAAACTCAAAAGCAATCAGTATTGCAAACTTACGCACCACATGCCTTCCATTGATTTGCTTTTGAAAAAATATGAAGTCTTTCCTTGTATCGCTGCCAACACACTGCGCGTACTAGATAGCTGTAGCTTCAATTACGATTTCAAAACTCCAAAGAATAAAAAGCATTATACCAATAGTATTTATGAAGACAAACTATTACTCACTTCTCTCGCCTTAGAAGGCATGGAACGCCGCTATGGCAAAGACAATGCAGAGGCGCGGGCAAGAGTTGAAAAAGAATTGGGCATTATAGAAAATCTTGGTTTTAGCGCGTATTTTTTAATTACCTGGGATATTGTTCGACACAGCTTAAGCAAAGGTTTTTTTCATGTGGGCAGAGGTTCGGGTGCCAATAGCGTGGTGGCGTATTGCTTAGGAATTTCTGATGTAGACCCCATTGAGTTGGATCTCTATTTCGAACGCTTCTTGAATCCGCATCGTTTGAGTCCGCCCGACTTCGATATCGACTGGTCGCACGATGTAAGAAACCATATACTCGATTATATTTTCGAACGCTTTGGTAAAGAGTATACCGCCTTTGTAGGAAACATCAACACCTTTAGAAGACGTTCGCCTATTAGAGAATTGGGTAAAGTTTTCGGACTCCCGAAACAGGAACTCGATGTTTTGGCCAACACATCTAAAACCACACATCAGATGAATGAATTTGTGAAAAAAATTCATCTGTACAGCGATGCACTTGAAGGAAAACCAAACCTGCGCAGCATGCATTCCTGCGGCATTTTAGTGAGCGAAGAACCTATTTACCAATACACCGCCACTACCATGCTTCCTAAGGGATACCCCACAGCACAAATTGATATGTATATATGTGAAGATATCGGACTAGAAAAACTGGATATTCTTTCACAAAGAGGATTGGGCAGCATCAACACTTCAATAAAACTGATTGAAAAAAACAAGAAGCAAAAAATAAATATTCAGGACATTCAAAAATTTAAAAACGATGCGCTAATCAACGAACGACTATCTAAAGGAAAAACCATTGGTTGTTTTTATATTGAGAGTCCGGCCATGCGCGGTTTACTACGCCGCTTGAAATGCAACAATTACAACACGCTCGTTGCAGCCTCCTCGGTAATTCGTCCGGGCGTTGCTCAATCGGGCATGATGAGTGAATATATTTTGCGACACAACAACGGCGGCACTACCCAATACTTGCATCCGCTTTTTGAAAAATATTTGAGCGAGACCTACGGCATCATGGTGTACCAAGAAGATGTGATTAAGATTGCGCATTATTTTGCCGGACTCGATCTTGGAGAAGCCGATATTTTGCGCAGAGCGATGAGTGGAAAAGCACGATCGAAAGCAGAAAGTGAAACAGTGAGAAATCGCTATTTCGAAAATTGTAAAAAGTTTGGCTATTCAGAAGAACTCACCAATGAGGTGTACCGACAAATTGAAAGTTTTGCTGGCTACTCTTTTTGTAAAGCGCACTCTGCCAGTTATTCGGTAGAGAGCTATCAAAGTCTTTACCTCAAAACTTATTTTCCTCTGGAATTTATTGTGGGCGTGATCAACAACTTTGGTGGTTTTTACAGAACAGAAATTTATGTTCACGAAGCGCGCATGAGCGGAGGCACAGTGCATCTTCCTTGCGTTAACAAGAGCGAACACGAAACAACATTGTACAACAACGACATTTATTTAGGCTTTGTACACATAGAAAGATTAGATGAGTATTTCAAAAAAACAATTGCTGTAGAAAGAGAAAAAAACGGAGCGTATTCTTCTCTTGAAGATTTTATATGCAGAACAGAAATACGTTACGAACA
Source organism: Flavobacteriales bacterium (assembly GCA_049430665.1). Classification (GTDB taxonomy): domain Bacteria; phylum Bacteroidota; class Bacteroidia; order Flavobacteriales_C; genus JAHEZL01. The sequence continues at coordinate 2,781 of JBMTCG010000102.1, forward strand.
GCTTAAACAACTTATTTATGTGGGTGCATTTCGCTTCACCCAAAAAACCAAAGCAGAACAAATTATTGAAGCAAGAATGTTGTTGGGCACGAATCCACCTAAAAAAGAAGCAACACTTTTTCCGGCGCCAGCACCCAAAGAATTTAAACTGCCTACTCTCACCCGTTCTGTTTTAGAAGATGCTTTCGATGAAATTGATGTATTAGGTTTTCCGGTGAGCATGCGCACTTTCGATTTGCTGAATGTGGAATTACCCGATTCTGTATTGGTGAGTGATTTACAAAACATGCATGAAAAATGGATTGTAATTATAGGTATGCTGGTAGCTATAAAAGATGTGCCTACGTCGCGCGGACACATGAACTTTGGCACCTGGATAGACAGCAAGGGCGAATATTTCGACACGGTACATTTTGCACAAACGCTAGAAAATTTTCCTTTTATGGGAGGAGGTTGTTATGCGCTGTACGGAAAAGTAGTTGTAGATTTTCACTTGCCCTCCATAGAAATTAAAAAGATGAAAAAGCTACCCATGAAAACCGATCCGCGTTACGATGACGCTTCACAAAAAACAACTTTTAGAAAAACACATGAGCTTTCGGGTGCTCCTCTAAAGCGCGATCCTTATCCGTCGAAAGAGCAGGTGAATCAATTATTTGGAAGAACTTAATATGGAAAGAACTATTGTACATGCCGATATGGATACCTTCTTTGTATCCTGCGAAAGACTAAGAGATTCGCGCTTAAACAACATTCCGCTGATTGTTGGGAGTCAGAGCGACAGAGGTGTTGTAGCCTCTTGTTCTTATGAAGCCCGTTATTTTGGAGTGCGCTCTGCCATGCCGATGTACATGGCCAAAAAACTTTGTCCGCAAGCCAAAATAATACAAGGAGACATGGAATTGTATTCTCAAAAATCGCAAGATGTAACAGAGATCATGAATGATAACGCTCCGGTTTTAGAAAAAGCAAGCATTGATGAATTCTATATGGATGTGAGCGGACTAGATAGATTTTTTGGTTGCTATAAATGGACGAATGAATTGATTGAAAAGATTATCAAAGAAACAGGATTGCCGATGAGCTTCGGCATGTCGGTAAATAAAACAGTTTCTAAAATTGCCACCGGAGAAGGTAAACCCAAAGGTAAATTACAAGTAGCCCCCACCCTCACCCAACAATTTATCAATCCGCTAAGCATCAAAAAAATTCCGATGTTGGGCAACGAAACCTATCGCGAACTTTCGCGAATTGGCATTAGAGTGATACACGATCTTGCTGAAACACCTCAGGAATTTATGCATAAACTCTTTGGTGAAAACGGCACTTCTATATGGAAAAAAGCCAATGGAATTGACAACACCCCTGTAGTACCTTACAGAGAAAGAAAATCGCTTTCTACCGAGAGAACATTCGAGAAAGACACCACCAAAGTAGATGAGCTGCGCGCACTCATTATAAAAATGGTGGAAGAGCTGGCTTTCGATTTAAGACAATCAAATCAGCTATGTTCGGTAGTAACAATTAAAATTCGTTATTCAGATTTCAATACCGCAACCAAACAAAAAACGCTTCCCTTTACCTCTAACGACAAAACCTTGATTCAAATAGCTACCGAACTTTTTAACCAAGCATATGAACGAAGATTACTAATTCGCTTAGTGGGGGTAAAATTCGGAAAACTGATTTATGGGAGTCCGCAAATAAATATGTTTGAAGACACCGAAGAAGAAATAAAACTTTTACAAGCTATCGACAAGATGAAAAAAAGGTTTGGCAATCAGGCCATCACCAGAGCCATTACCATGAAGGCATACAAGGGGAAGTAAATAAAACCCTTCCACTATATTTTCAATAAACGCAGCGCACGGAACAATAATTCATGCGCTGCGTATCACCCACTCATTCCACTACGTAAAATAATCTGCATATAAAGAAAAATTACTCCTTCCACTTTTATTATTTTGATGTTCATTTTAATAGGAACTGCATCTCAAGTAAAAGCCCAATGCCCAGCCATTACTATTAATTCTTTTTCGGTTTCAACTGATACTATTTGTCCGAATGGCACTGTTAGTTTTAACGTTTGGACAACTTATTCGAATACAATAGCATGGGATTTCGGCAACGGAAAAGTAAGCACCAGTCGTGATGTTTCCACTAAATACACTACCCCTGGAAAATATTACATTACTTGCTTGGTAAGTAGCACCTGCGGAAACGACACCTTACTTACAGATTCTATAGT
>JBMTCG010000103.1:0-4916 GCA_049430665.1 Flavobacteriales bacterium
GGACTCGAACCCGCGACCCCGACCTTGGCAAGGTCGTGCTCTACCAACTGAGCTACTTTCGCATAATTTTCAATTAACGACTCAATTCGATGACCCCGGTCCGTCAGCTGACGGATCGCGCTCTCTTAATTGAGCTACTTTCGCGTAATTGTGTTAAAAGAACTTATTGGGTTGCAAATATAGAACTTCAATTCAATTATGCAAAAAGTTGTGAAAAAATAACATCGATAAACAAAAGGCCAAAACACTTTTGCGTTTTGGCCTTTCGTTAATTTCTTCGGTTTTAGGTGATTTATATCTCAACCAATCTGTTTTTTATTGCATAACGAACCAACTCAGCGACATTCTTCACTTTTACTTTCTGCATAATGTTGGTTCTATGTGTATCTACGGTTCGGTGACTAATACATAGTAAATCTGCAATCTTTTGATTGTTTAATCCGTCGGCTACCAACTTCACAATTTCCAATTCGCGCTTGGTTAATATTTCATCTTTATGGTAACGCGAATCTGTGTTCTTTTCAGAATCCAAATAATTTTGAGCCATTATTTTCGATACTTCCTGTGCGAAATATTGTCCGCCATTCGCCACTTCAAACACAGCTTTAATCAAATCTTCGTGAGGGGAGTTCTTCAATATATATCCTTTTGCCCCTGCCTTTACACTTTGTTTAATGTAATTTTCTTCAAGGTGCATAGATAATATAATCACTTTTAAATCGGGGTGTTTTTGAAGTAGTTCTTTGGTGATAACAATTCCATCTTCATCATCTAGCGAAATATCCATCAACACAATATCTGGTTTAGCCATTTCCATCAAATGGTAGCACTCCGTGGAATTACTGGCTTCCCAAACCGTGTGTATCTCATCTTCATTACTTAACAATGTTGATATCGCCTTTCTTATTAAGCGATGATCATCCACCAACAATACTTTTAAACCTGTCATAATTAACCCCTTTAATTTTTAGTAAGTTCCTGTAACTGTGTAGATAAAATCCCCTGATGCGTTTTGTAATGTACGACTTTATTTAAGCTAAAGCAATAGAAGTAAGTGATTTAGCGCAACATTTTAGACTAAACACCGTATTTTTTCGATGAATTTAAATATTTTTTCGACAAAACTTGCATTTAAGAATTTATGCCTTATATTTGTATCACTAAAATATACTCCCATACAGTACAAAAACTGTAAATAGTTTAGTTAAGTTTAGTTAGGTTAGGTTAGAAAAAGTTGGATGCCCGTCCAACTTTTTCTTTTTGGTATATAGCCAACTCTTCCAATCGATACTTGTAGGGGCGTGCCCTTGCGGCCGCCCATAATTCATGATTGTGGGCGGCCCCCCCCCCCCCCCCCCCCCCCCCCCCCCCCCCCCCCTACACAAAAACCTTTCGGTAAGAAATATACGTACCCAACACGGCCAAAGAAACTACCGTCACCGAGCTTATCGGCATTAATATAGCAGCAAAAAGTGGCGTTACTTGCAAGGTGCAAGCGAAGTACATCCCAACAATGTTATATAAAAATGATAAGGTTAAGCAAGCATAAATCACGCGCAATACTTTTTTAGAATAACGCAGCATACCTGGTAATTCGTTGAACATTTTTCCATCTAAAATAACATGCGCCGATGGATAAAAAGAGTTTACGTTATCGGCTACTGCAATACCTACATCGCTTACTTTTAATGCTACCCCGTCGTTGATGCCGTCGCCTACCATCATGGTGTTGCCGCGTTTTTTAAGGAGTTGAATGTATTCTTTTTTACCCTCCGGACTCTGATGAAAAACCATGTTGTTGCCAAAATATTCAAAGAGTTTTGGGTTCTCGTCTTTGTGGTCACCACTCAATAAAAACAGATTTGAATCTTTACCCAATTCTTCCAACATCGTCCACAATCCTTCGCGGTATCTGCTCTCAATAAAAAAGTATCCTTTGTAAATTCCATCAATAGAAATATGCACCACAGAACCATAACCTTTATTAGGCTCATCACCTGTAGTAGTGGCTTTGGTGAACAAGGCAGAGCCAACATGAACCAAACATCCGCTAATTTTCGCTTCAATTCCTTTGCCTTTTATTTCTACATAAGCATCGGCAACCATCATTGTAGAAGAAGATTTTAATTGCAAAGCTAAAATTCTACTCAAGGGATGATTGCTTGCATTCACGGTAGAAAAAACCAAGGATTTTTCTTGTGAACTGAGTTCTTTTCCGTGGTAAGTCACCTCCACTTTTTCGGCCACGGTGATGGTGCCTGTTTTATCTAAAACCACATTTTCTACACGCGCAATTTTCTCTACCACAAAAGCATTTTTCAAATAAAAACCTTTGCGCGCTAATAGTCGGATAGCGTTACCTAAGGCCATAGGTGCAGATAAGGCAGAGGCACACGGACAAGTAATGAGCAACACGGCGGTTAAGGCATTGAACGCGCCATTTACATTTCCCTGGAAATAATAAAAGGAGAAAGCCACACCAGCAATAAGCAAAACCAAAGCAGTGAAATAACCACTTAAAGAACCCGTAAGTGATTCGAGCACATCTTTGTTTCCAGAGGATTTCACTTCGTCCCACAAGCGCGCCAAATAACTTTTATCGGTATTTTGCAAAACCCTAAATTCACCGGGTTTACCAGCCACTTTACTACCCGCATAAATTCTAGTTCCCGCTGTAAAAACCTTAGGCATTGCTTCGCCAGTGATGAAACTTAAATCGGCGGTAATACTATCTGATAAGAGTTCTGCATCGCAAGGAATAATCTCTTCGTTTTTTATGATAATGATGTCTCCTTGTTGCAAATCTTCAATCAATACGCGTTCCTCTGAAGTAGCTGTTTTTTTAATAACCGACAAAGGAAAATAAGAATACAATTCACGTTCGAAAGAGAATTCATCGAATACTTTATTTTGAAAATATCTACCTGTTAAAAGCAAAAAAATCAATCCAGCTAACGTATCGAAATAACCGCCACCCGTAGCGGTTAGCACTTCATACATACTTCTACCAAACAAAGCTACAATACCAATAGCCAAAGGAACATCGATACTTATTTTCTTAATTTTTAAAGCATTAAAACTGTTCACGAAATATTCGGTGCCCGAGTAAAAAAGAACAGGTAAAATGAGCAACATATTGAGGTAGCGAAACAGATCTTTAAAATCGGTAGAAATCTCTGAAATGGCCAAGTATTCGGGAAAACTCAACAACATGATATTACCAAAACAAAATCCGGCCACTCCAATTTTCCACAATTGTTTTTTATATCGGCGACCCGCCGAGGGGTTATTATCAACTCTACGCTTAAAAACTGGCTCGTAACCAATTTTGGTGAGTAATAAGGCAATTTCTTTGAGCGATACTTTTTGCGGATTGTAAGTAACAGCAGCTTCTTTCAATGAGAAATTTACGTTTACTGCCTGAATTCCATCTTTAATTTTATGCAAATTCTCTAATAGATAAACACACGAACTGCAATGAATTTGAGGCAACACCAAACGCACTCTTTCTAAATCGTCGCTTTTAAAATCGAGGAGTTTTTCTACCGCGGCTTCTAAATCCAGAAAGGCAAAAGCATCTTCTTTAATGATGGGAGAATAGCCAGGATTCTTTTCTAAAGAGTAGTAATTGTTTAAGCCCGATTGTGATAAAAGCGCGTAAACATTCTGACAACCAATGCAACAAAACTGCTTGCTATCAAGGGTAAAAGAATTGTCTTTTACTAAATCTCCGCAATGAAAACATACTATTGGCGTCATAAAGCAAAGGTGAGAAAGTAGAAAAAAGTGAGATATGATGAAAGTCAGTTTTTGCTGTATCAATTATCATTAACGATAAAAATATTTGTAGTACTTTTAAGACGAACAGGAAATCTAGTTTATGAAAAAATTATTAGTCCCTACCGATTTTTCAACTTTCTCATTAAACGCCTTAGGTGTTGCTGCCGACATTGCCAAAAAAGCCAAGGCAGAAGTGATTTTGTTGCATATAGTTGATTACCCAATAGCAGCGCATCACCTAGAAGATTTCTTAGAAACCGAAACAGGAAAAGAACTCACCAAAAAAATAAACCAGCAGTTTTTAGAGGTATTGCAACTCAAAAGTATGCAAGGTGTAAACATTAGCACGCATGTGCATTACAACTCAATGATAAAGGGCATTCATCATTTTGCCGACAAAGAAAAAGTAGATGTGATAGTGATGGGTTCTCACGGACACAACAAAATGAACGATTATGTTTTTGGAAGTAATACCGAAAAACTACTTAGACTAACCGATTATCCTTTAATTATTGTAAAAGAAGCTATAGTTGAATACAGTATAAACACTTTGGTTTTCTGTTCTGATTTTAGTGAAACGAGCGTTAAATCTTTCGAGAAAATAAAACCATTAATAGAAGTTTTTCATCCCGAAATACATTTGCTAAAAGTAATTACACGCGGTAATTTCGACACCAGTAAAAACACCAATATGCTAATGAATAACTTCGCTAAAAATGCGCATATGAGCGGATTTTACAGCGATATTATTACCGCAGAAAGTGTTGAAGAAGGTATTGCCGATTATTGCAGTGAAGTGAAACCCGAATTATTGGTAATGGAAACACACGGCAGAACTGGCGTAGCGCACATGGTATTGGGCAGTATTGCCGAGAACGTGATTAACAAAACAAAACAGCCGGTGTTGAGTTTGAGAGTAGGGTATCCAGAGATATAAATTACCCTATACTTAAAACAGGAATTTTTGAATGGAAATTTATCTTTTTAGTCAGACTTCTTTTACCAAACAACTTTTGTGTTAGCGACATCTTTCGAGGCAAGAGCACGAGCATTCCCACTTCATTATTCCAAACAAAATCGTTGATTTCTTGCTCCACATCTTTACCTTTCAATGAAACGCATGAAATATCCATTCT
>JBMTCG010000104.1:0-4880 GCA_049430665.1 Flavobacteriales bacterium
GCAGGTGCACAACAAGCAGGTGCACAACAAGCAGGTGCACAACAAGCAGGTGCACAACAAGCAGGTGCACCACAAGCAAGCCCAGACGTTCAACAAATTTTACAACAGATCAGGCAGTTAAGCCCGTCAGATCAACAAATGATATTGTCACTGTTGACACCATAAGAGGGCGAGCCACATGAGAACAAAATTATGAAACATCGAACTCGTAGCATACTCGAAGAAATTAATGGTCTAGTACCAAACAAGACTAGAAAAGATGTGATCGCCAGCCGAGCCGATCATGTTATCAGCAGTGCAATTAATCTTATTTCTTTAATTAAAGAAAGTTACGAGCCGGAAGTGGCACAGGATTTAGAAAGAAAATTACTCAATGCTATCAAATTGCAAGAAGCTAAAAAATTTAAAAACAGTTTGTACCGAGCCGAGAACTTGCAAGATGACAGTAAATGAAAATAAAAATGAAGAATCTATTGTAGAGCGACACGGACCTTATGCTCTCTACGATTGGTTTGGTCAATTGGCTATAAAAGACCTTGCGGAAAACGTTTGGTTAGTGGTTAATAATAATTCTTTAGTATTTGATTTGTGGAAAAAAATCAAAAGATCAAAAGAATTACCTTCTCATATAGATATTGAGAATATGGAAAAAGGAATATTAGAAATGTCGTCAAATAAAACAAACGAAACAAGTCCTGAAAAGAAAATGCAGTACTTACGAGCTCTGCCTGGAAACGTGAGAAATTTAGGGCAGAAAATTGATCAAGCTGAACTTGATGCAGAACGCGAATTTCAGCGAGCTCAATGGAGAACAGATCAACCAGGTGACGATCCTGAGTTTCTGGCAAAGCAGAAAATTCTAAATAGATTCGTTCACAAATACTCAAAAAGAAAAGATTTATTAAATTATTTGATGAGCCCCGATGAAGAACCACAGCAAGAAGATATTTCTCCTATAATGGAAGGCATATTCCAAGCAGAAACCTTCAACGTTTGGGACTCATTTGAAATTCAAATCAACGAAACAGAATCTGTGCATACGTTTGTGGAATCAGTGACCAGCAACGGGGTGATTCTTTATTCCAGTCCAAAATTGTACAGTATTCTAAATGAAACATTTGTTTTGAGTGAAGAGGGAAACATGTATGACTCCATGTTTGAATACCTCAACGATGAATTTGAACAGGGTAACATAGACGTTAGCGACGAAAAGAAATACATAAAAAATGTTCTTTATATACTTCGAGGATTCATTAAAACAGCTCGTCCAGATTTGGATTCCAACGACGCAGAATGGTTGGTGAACGATTTAGTAGAGGAGATGATTTCAAGATATAATAGTCAAAAGTATAAACGAAGAAACTTACATGAAGAATCAAAAGAAGAAATGATCAAAAAAATCCAATCCATGATTGAACTTCAAAGAGAGTTAGGTAATCAAAAAGCTGTGGCTGAATTAGAAGGCATGCTACGACAATTGAGCAGTGGGTCATCGCAAGCTGCGGTAGAAGGCATTTCTAAGGCAGCAAGATACTCCTTTGACAACTCACATCCAATGTGGAAGGAAGGTTATAAGGCTTACATGAACGGTAAGAAATGGCAATTGCGAACCGCAAGTCTAGGCACTCCTCCAGGAGAGAAATATCTTCAAGGGTGGAGGGAGGCTGAACGCGCAGTTGAGCGTATGAAAGAGCAAGGTAAGATGGAAAGTGAAATTAACGAAGCTGAGTATCGAGGTCGCAAAGTACCACTTGGTAAGCCCATGCAAGGTGATGTTAAAAAGTTCAAAGTGTATGTTAAGGATCCTAAAACAGGCAATGTAAAGAAAGTGAATTTTGGCGATCCAAACATGCGTATTAAAAAATCCAATCCCAAACGTCGCAAGAGTTTTCGTGCCAGACACAATTGTGATAATCCAGGTCCAAGAACAAAAGCTCGCTATTGGTCATGTCGTAAATGGTGATATAAATTGAAAATAAAAGAAATCAATGAAAACACTGGCTCAACTAGGAACATATCGGGATTCCCAGTTTTTCCGATATCTGCTGGCGTGGACGAAGCAGTGAAACTAAACGCCCCGCATAAGAGATTACCAAAAACAGATGTTCAGGATTACCTTACAAGAATTAAAACAGGCACAAAAACAAAACAAGACAAGTTTGCTCCCATAGTACATGCCAGTAACATCAAAGCCATAATAAAAAGTGAGGATCCCAACGACGTATGGGATTTAGATGACCTAGCTGAACAAATTAAAACTCGTCCTGCTTCCATTCTTGGAACCAACGCTAAAATGAGTAAGAGTGCCGATGAAGGGGAAATTGTTTACGATATTACCCTTCCTGCTCTAGCTGGATTAATCGTAGACGAGGACAACGGGGATTTTGTTCAGATCACCACATGTCCAGGGGCTGGCGAATGTCAATTGTTTTGTTATGCTAGAAAAGGCGGTTACATCATGTTTCCAGCTAGCAGTATGAGTTCTGCTCAAGCTCTTAACTTTCTAATAAATGACCCCACCGGGTACATGAACAAAGTACAAGATGAAATCACTGCAATTAAAAAGAAAACAGATAAGAAAGGAATTGAACTGGTTGTGCGTTGGCACGATGCGGGAGATTTCTTCAGTAAGGAATATCTAAATCTAGCATACTCCATTGCAAAAAATAACCCCACTACAGTATTTTATGCCTATACAAAAATAGCAGATGTGGTGATAGGTGCTAAACCCAAAAACTTTATTATGAGTTTCAGCTCGGGTGCTAAACCGGGCGAAACTAAAAAAATTGAATTGTATAAACAAGCAGGAAATGTAGTCAAACAGGGAATCACTGTGCCCAAGGACATGTTCTATGATTTAATTGCCCGAGATGGTAACAAATTAATTAAAGATTCCAAGGGACGAACCCAGTTTAAAAATAAGCAAGCATTGGAACAGTTTAAAGATAGGTTAGCTAGTGAATACGGGGCTCCTAGAAATACTATCATAACCTATGACGAAATACTAAAAATCCCCAAGGGAAATAAGCCAAAGTGGAACGTAATTGTTCAACCAGGAGCAGGAGACAGAGCAGCATATAGACTGGACGTAATAGACAGCTACCTAATGGAACACTAAGCCAGTAAACCTCGACGTTTAGCCAAAGCTTCTAATTTAGTGCGATCTCGCGCCCTCGGTGGTTTCTCCAGCATACTTAGTAGCTCATCATTGCTTAAACTTTGAGCACTTCTGTTGCTTTTTCTGCCACCAATTTTAAACTTTACTTTGGTAGCAATGGATTTACAACCCTTTTTGGGATTTACTTTTCTTAACTTTGGCACAATGTGACCCTCCAAAGCTTTATTTAATCGTTTTGGATAAAAAAATTCTATAAATATATAATTGCTGGGCGGCATAGAATGAGATATAGAGAGTTTTCAATAGTGGAAAACAAAGAGGCTGATTACATGGCAGGACATTGCCATGTGATAGCTCTTGCCTACAAGCAAATTAATCCAACTTGGCAATTAAGAGCGCACGTTGGTTGGGACGAAGAAGCCACAGATGACAGTGATTATCGCATAGATCATGTATATGTTGTTTCACCAGATGGTTCAGCATACGATTGTAGAGGTAAATTTAACAACGAGCAAGATCTCGTTGGGACTGATGAAACGGGTGGAGTAGAAACACAATTTGTTGATTATGATTTAGACAATATTCAAGCAGATATTGCTCGAGGAGAATTAAAATCTTTCAACAAAGAAGACATAGATAATGCTGTTAAATTTATCAAAAATATTAAAGAAAACTTTGCCGATGGCAAAGTAAAAGGTAAAAGTCGACCAGGGAGAGTAAAACGTGCCGGAGCAAGTTGCAAAGGTTCGGTAGCAAGCCTACGAGCAAAAGCTAGAAAGTACAGTGGTGAGAAAGGCAAAATGTATCATTGGTGCGCGAATATGAAAGGAGGCAAGAAATGAGAGCTACTGAATTTATAATTGAAGCACCGTTAAAAGATTATGTGCCATTGGGAGATTTTGATAAGCCTGGACCATTTCGTGGTGCAGATAAGAAATTAGTACCACACCCAACTAACCAACTCAAAGCAGTTAACTTTTTTAAAAATACTCCTTATGATTTTAGATTGTTCTTCAGTAATATTCCTGGTACTAGTAAATGGTCAGCAACTGGCGAAATGACTCCAGTTCGATTACGAGATACTTTTGGTGAAAAAGTTGCAAATCAATTAATAGATGGAAGCGAAAACAGTATCACTGGTTTGTTTATAGGCAATATGGGAGATGAGAAAGTACCGTTGACACCATGGATGATGGCACATCGAATAGGACATGCCATAGCAATAGCCGCACTCAACGAAGGTGGAAACAATGCTTGGGCGCAATTAGAGAAACATTTTTTTAAAGGCATTCATAAACTGTTAAAAGATTTTTATGGCATTAAAAAAGATAACAGGAGCCTTGGACCATTTAATCGGGCGTTAAGACAAGAATATTCTGCATTGTTCAATGCAATAGGTACACAACACAGCAGTCGCACAGGCCAGATCAAACGTCCATATGAATTCGTGTTTGAAATGTTTGCACAATATATAGGTACAGGAAAAATAACATTAAACCCATTACCTAAGAGAAAAGAATATGGCAGAAAAGCTTGGGGTCGCAGTACGCAAAGTTTAAATATGCGTCCTAAAAAGCAAGAGGAATCAGTTTATACCACAGAAGTACTAGCTAAAGACATGGAAATCATGTTCGATGATGTTCTTAGTAATAGTGTAGGAAAGATATTGGTAATATGAGAGCCAGAGAATTTATAATCACAGAAAGTAAAAAATCAGACACAAGCAAGGCTGAACAGTGGATAAAAAAAGTCTACTCTAAAC
>JBMTCG010000105.1:0-4859 GCA_049430665.1 Flavobacteriales bacterium
GAGCTACCTCGCCATAATATTTTCAAAACGCTGGTTAGATTTTGAACTCCCGTCCGTCAACTGACGGATATGAATCCTGCGCTCTAACCAACTGAGCTACCTCGCCATAATATTTTCAAAACGCTGGTTAGATTTTGAACTCCCGTCCATCAATCGATGGATATGAAATCCTGCGCTCTAACCAACCGAGCTACCTCGCCGAATCAATTTAATTTTCTAGATGTTACTCTTATAGTTGAACCTAGAATAATTTTCGGGTTGCAAACATAAAGTATTAGTTATAAAATCACAAATATTAGATAAATTTGAGAGCGACGAACAATGTGTAATTTGAGTAAATCAGTATAGTGAAACGTTTACATCTCTTTATTATAAAGGCTTTTATAGGTCCATTTTTATTAAACCTTATCATTACGGATTTTCTGTTTTTAATGATTTGGATGTGGAAATATGTAGATGATTTGATAGGTAAGGGCTTAGATTTGTCGATTATTTTAGAAATGATGTGGTATGCAGCACTTTGGCATGTACCCATGTGTTTGCCTTTATCAATTTTACTTTCATCCATCATGGCCTTTGGTAAGTTGGGCGAAACGAATGAGCTCACTTCTCTTAAATCGTTGGGGATTTCTCTGCAGAAGACAATGTTTTCTTTAATTGTATTTAATGCAATGATGTCGGTGGGCGCTTTCTATTTTAGCAATATAGCTTTACCTCTCACTGCTTTTAAAATGCACAGTTTACTCAATGATATTGTGCAGAAAAAACCCGAACTCAATATTCCCGAAGGTGTTTTTTACAATGGTATGCATGATTATACCATTAGGGTAGAGAAGAAATACAAAGACCAAACGATGAAAGGGGTAATGCTTTTTGATCATCACAGTAGCGACAACAATAGTTTCATGATTGCCGATTCGGGTAGAATTGAAAATATAATGGGTGGGAAGTACATGAAACTTTCGTTGGTGAACGGCCACGCCTATAAAGAAGACAGATCGCTTAACGACCAAAATCCGAATGCCATTAGAACGCTCTTAAGAAGCTCATTTAAGGAGCATATTATTTATATCGACATGTCGGCATACAATTTCAACAAAACAGAAGGAACTGTTTTTAGAAATTCAGCTCAAATGATGAACATTGAGCAATTGGAATATTGTATTGATTCTTTAGATAAAGAGCTGGTAAACAGAAGAAAGAGTTTAGAAAAAGACATGAACACTTACTATTATTTTAGTAATGATACTTTGTTGAAGTTAGATACGGTAAAGGCAATGAATCTCGATTCGAATATTATGGCGATGATACCTGCCGATAAGAAACTAAATGTTTTGCGTGAGGCAGAGCAAGTGGTGCGTTCGGCACAAGGATATCCTAGTAGGTCATATTTATTTGAGCAAGATTTATCTAAAAGCAAGAACAATTATCGACTAGAATGGCATAAAAAATTCACCTTATCGGTGGCTTGTTTCATTTTGTTTTTCATTGGCGCTCCGCTAGGGGCCATAGTAAGAAAGGGAGGTTTAGGCTGGCCTGTGGTGATTGCGGTACTGTTTTTCTTGGTGTATTATGTTATATCTATCATTTTTGAAAAAATGGCTAAAAACGATAACATAGATGCCATGATAGGTATGTGGATGGCCTCTGCTGTATTGATGCCTATTGGTGTTTTCTTAACCTATAAATCAACACGAGATTCTAAATTGTTTAGCATGTCGAATTACATGGGAGGGTTTAGAAAGATTGGTTCGTTTTTCAAAAAGAAGTAAGAATGAAGATTTTGCAAATTTGTCAGCGCCCTCCACATCCTCCCATCGATGGTGGCGCAATTGGCATGGACAATATTACGCAAGGTATGCTAGAGCTTGGTCATCAAGTGAAAGTGCTTACTGTTGCCACTTCTAAACACCCTGTTCAATACGATAAAATTTCAAAAGATTATTTAGAAAAAACAGCATTGGAGGCTGTTTTTATTGATACTTCTATACATGTAATGGATGCTTTTATTAATTTGTTTGAAAGTGATTCTTACAATTTAAAACGTTTTGTTTCTGCAGATTTTGAAAGAAAACTAACAGAAATATTGGGGGAAAGCGAATACGATATTGTGTTGTTAGAAAGCTTGTATGTTACGCCTTATATAGATTTAATCAGAAGTTTTTCAAATGCCAAAATAGTATTACGTTCACCCAATGTAGAGTATGTAATTTGGGAGCGGGTAGCCGAAAACGCCAACAATATTCTTAAGAAACCTTACTTAACACTTTTAGCGAAAAGATTGAAAGAGTATGAAAAATCAATTTTAGATAAGTTAGATGGTATTGCATCGGTAACTAAAGAAGACTTGGCCATTTTTAAAGAAATGGGTTTTAAAGGAAAAGGAATAGCGGTACCAACGGGCATCATCATCGATAAAGATTTGTTTGTTAATGAGGAAAAAGTAGAAGATTTTTCTGTTTTTCATATTGCATCAATGAACTGGTTGCCCAATGTAGAAGCGGTAGATTGGTTTTTAAAAAATGTGTGGGATTTAGTGTTGCAAAAAGTGCCGCAAGCCAAGTTGTATTTGGCGGGTAGAGATATGCCCGATTGGCTAATGAAACACCAACAGAAAAATGTAAATGTTGTGGGAGAAGTAGCCAACGCTCGCGATTTTTACAAGAGTAAAAAAGTGATGGTGGTGCCCATTCTTTCGGGCGGAGGCATGCGTGTGAAAATCATAGAAGGTATGGCAATGGGTAAAACCATTGTTTCTACCACTATTGGTGCTGAAGGTATTCGGTGTGAGAACAGTAAACATATTTTAATTGCCGATGAACCTAACGATTTTGCTGCGGCCATCGTTTGGTGTTTGCATGAACAACAATTGGCAGAAAGTTTATCGCGAAACGCACAAGAGCTCATTAAAGAAGAATTCGATAATACTGCAATCTGCAAAAAAATAGAACTATTTTTAAAAGAATTGTAAGTGCAAAAACCAAAAACCATAGTACTCTTATCCCGCCTCCCTTATCCTTTAGAGAAAGGAGATAAGTTGCGCGCTTATCATTTTATTAAAGAATTTTCTAAATGGCAAGACATCTATTTAATAGCTATTTCCGATAAAAAGGAAGAGCAAAAGAATATAGATGAGTTAAGTAAGTTTTGCAAAGAGATTCATGTTTTTCCTATTTCGAATTGGTCGATAATTAAAAATATGTTGCGCTCTTTTATTTTGAAATTGCCTTTTCAATCGGGCTATTTTTACAATACAAAAGTAGCGGGTGAAATTCAGTTGCTGATAGATAAAATTAAACCTAACCATATTTTCCTTCAGCTTTTGCGAACCACAGAATACGTGAAAAATATTTTTGATGTGGAAATGACCATCGATTATATGGATGCTTTTGCTAAAGGAATGGAGCGAAGAATCGATGGTGCTCGTTTTCCTATGAAGCAAATTTACCGCATGGAATATTTTCGATTAAGAAATTATGAAACGCGTGTTTATCCTTGGTTTAAAAACAAAATAATTATTTCCGAACAAGATTTAAATAGCTTGTACATCGCTAATGTTGATGATGTGAAGGTAATTCCTAATGGCGTGGATACCGATTATTTTGTGCCAGCCCTTAGTGAAAAGAAATACGACATCATTTTCTTTGGCAATATGTCTTACCCGCCCAATGTATCGGCAGCTATTTATTTGTCTAAAGAAATATTGCCTGAGTTGTTGAAGATTTTTCCAAACATAAAAGTAGTGATTGGTGGTGCCGATCCTTCAAGAGAGGTGCAAGCTTTAGCCAATAAAAATGTGGAAATTACAGGTTGGGTTGATGATATGCGTAAAATTATTGCCCAATCAAAAGTCGCTCTTGCTCCAATGCTTATTGGAACTGGTTTGCAAAATAAATTGCTTCAGGCTATGGCCATGCAAATTCCTTGTGTTACATCAACTTTAGCCAATAATGCTTTAGGCGCTGTGCATGGCGAATCTATTTTGGTGGGTAGAACAACAGAAGATTATGTGAAATATATAACACAATTGCTTAACGATAAACAATTAAGCGATAAAATAGCCATTAACGGAGAACGATTTGTGAAGGCAAATTTCAACTGGGAAGCTTACGCCAAAAAAGTGCACGATTTGATGTATGCAAGCGAATCATAGTTATGAATAAAAAAGCACTTAAAGACCTTCTTGATACTAAAGTTCTTCAATTTAATTCTCCCGATTTTATTTCCGAAGATCCTATTGCAATTCCGCATTCCTTTCGCAAAAAAGAAGATATAGAAATCTCTGCTTTTTTGGTTTCTGTGTTTGCGTGGGGACAAAGAAAAACCATTGTAAACAATGGGTTTAAGTTGATGGAATTAATGGATAATGCCCCACATGAATTTATTATACACCACGATAAAACAGAACAAAAACGATTTAAGAAATTCGTTCACCGCACTTTCAATGGCGATGATGCAATGTATTTTATTTCGCGTTTACAAGAGATTTATCAAAAGGAAAATGGCTTAGAAAATTTTTTCGCTTCTTGCTACAGTGGAAATATGCAGGAATCTATTGCTGAATTTAAAAAGCAATTTTTTGCATCAAAACACCTATCAAGAACCGAAAAGCATTTACCCGATCCATTGAATGGTTCTTCGGCCAAACGCTTTAATATGTATTTACGATGGATGGTGCGACAAGACAATGCCGGCGTTGATTTTGGTATTTGGCGTAAAATTAAAATGCAAGATTTGTATTGTCCCTTAGATTTGCATACAGGCAATGTTGCTCGAAAATTGGGCATTTTAAAACGCACGAATAACGATTGGCAAGCTTTGGAAGAGTTGATGAAAGTATTGCGTTCATTTGATAAAAA
>JBMTCG010000106.1:0-4817 GCA_049430665.1 Flavobacteriales bacterium
CAAAAGTTCTCTGGTAACGTCGATATCAAATTTTCCATCGTGTTCACGCTCATAGATTTTGAGGTTGGCCAAAAACTGCCACAACCTAAATTCTTGAAATAAAGGATTTGATTTTGCAATGCATTTCAAGTAAATCTTCTCTTGGGTGTCTTTTCTAATTCTGTATTCTAAGGCACAATCACTAATTAGATGTGTTTTTGTTTTAAGGGGTCTTTGATAAAATATAATATCATCCATAAAGAGATACTTGAAATTTCTATTTTCAATATTCTTTCTGTGAGCTTCATTGTTCGGATAAAGCTCATTGATACAGACTTTGTATAAATTTCTATCTGCTAATTCGGGGTGCTCTGTAACTTGTTTGTTTAAAATTAGGCTTAGTTCTTCTTTGTAAAATTTACGCTCAATTGTTTTTACTAATTTACCTCTGATTTTCTGTGTTGGATTAGCTAAAAGTGTTTCATAAATATACGCGCCAACAGTTTTTCTACTCTGTCCAATTTCTTGTTCTGTTTTCTTTTTAATAGCAATCCAATCTTCTTCTGAATTTACTGCCTTGTATGTTCTTTTTATTTCTCCGTTTTTTGCTGTTGAAGTTGTTACAATAAACTCTCTGGTTTTGTCGATCCAATCTTGAGGTTTTGTGGTTTGTTTATCGTATTTCCATCCATTGTCAAAATAGATGTCATATAATTTTTCACCATTTTTTTTCAAAATATCCCCAGAATCAACAATATCTTTAATTTTTAATACAACGAATTCTTTTGTTTTATTCTCATCAATCTCTTGCTCGTCCTCACTTAATTGGTAATACCCTCTTTTTTGGTTAAAATTTAAAATAAGCCAAGCTAGTTCTTCCTTTGATATTTTTTGGGTCAGCGCTTTTTTCCGTAAATAATAAATAGTCCAATCATAAGGTATTTTAGTCTCTTTACCGTTTGATTTTGTGTAAAACAAACCAGGTTGTGTTGATTTGAACTCTTCAACCATTTCGTTGAAAGATTCTTTAAAAAGAAATTCATGTTTGTTTTGTTCGTTTTTAAAATAAGGCAGTTTCGGCTCACCATAATTAATAAATTTCCCTTTGTGAAAATCAAAATCTATTTCGTTTACATAATGAACGGGCAAAAACTTCAAAATATTTAGAACACGATGTAATCGTTCTCTTCTTAAATTATCTCTTTGATAGAGCCTTCTTGTTCCTCTTGATTTAGTTCTATCAGCAGTTTTAGATTTTGTAACTCCTTTACCAAAGTCCGATAAAACATCTTGCCCCATAGGAATTATTCTACTCCCCATTCCCAAAATATTTCCCTGTTTATTTTCAAAATCTTGTTCAATCAAAGCCCAACCAATCGAGTTAGTCCCCAAATCCAGTCCTAAAATTTTTTTCATATCAAATCTTTTTATACATTCGTTTCACAATTTGAAGCAAATCACAATAAGGATTATTCCGTTGTGAAAACATTTAGCGCCTCGCCTATCTGCGGGGCTTTTTTATTTTTAACAATTATAAGTTATTTAACTTAGAAATTCAAGACTGCAAAAAAGTTAGCGCTATATCCATTCAAATGTAATTTCTTGTTTGATATCGGGGTGAAGGCTTTTGGCAACCGGACAATTCAAAGCTGCGCCTTTCAATAATCTAATTTCTTTTTCGCCGTAGTTTTCGTTTTTCACTTTGATGTGGCAAACAACGCCCGATACTCTTCGTGGATTTTCTGCCATTTGTTTTGTTACTTCAATAGTAGCCGAATTAAAAGAGATGCCATGACTGTTGGCAGAAATGCCCATGATGGTAAGCATGCAGCTTCCTAAAGAAGAACATAATAAATCGGTAGGTGAAAATGCTTCGCCTTTGCCATGATTGTCGGTAGGTGCATCGGTGATAATGCTCACGCCCGATTTAACATGTGTAGAATGTGTTCTTAAATTACCTGAATATTCAACAATTGCGGTTGCCATAAAGAATGTATTTTGGTTATCTTTGTTTCAATGATTTTTAAGGTAAATATATTATTTCTCTTTCTTCTTTGTTTGCCTTTGCTAAGTTTTTCTCAGGAAGAAGACAGCTTGGAAAATCAAACGACTTATCATAAAGAGTTGTCGGCTAGTTTGTTTTTACACACGCATGGTTACGGAGTGAATTTTAGAAAAGCCAAGCACGTGTCGGTAAATCATAAAAGGGTTTTTGAAATTGATTGGTGTTCTATGAATCACCCAAAGAACTATGTTTTTACAGCTAGTCAGATTAGCGAAACCAAACGATATACTTATGGTGAGTTAAATGCAGTTTCTTTAATTAGATTGGGCTATGGCAATCAAAAACTATTAGCTGGTAAAACCTTAAGAAGCAATGTGGAGATACGATTTTTGTATGTTGGTGGAGTATCTTTTGCTTTTTTAAAACCTGTTTATTTTGAGTTGGATTATCCTGGAGATGAACTGCATTACGATAAGTTTAATGATGCTTCTAAAAATTATATTAGAGGAGGGGCAGGTTATTCTATGGGCTTTAGTGAAATGACTGTAATGCCTGGTATTTATGGTAAAACAGCTCTTTCATTTGAGTATGCATCGAAATACAATTATATAAGAGCGCTCGAAACCGGATTCGTTTTTGATATTTATTACAAAGATGTTCCTATCTTGGCCGAAACAAAAAATTATCCTTATTTCATTTCCTTTTATGTGGGATTAACTTACGGGAAGAAATGGTACAGATAAATTATGAGTGAAGAAGAAAACATAAAACCGAGAGTAGCGAAGCCCAAGTGGCTGCGTGTGAAATTGCCTATTGGTGAAAACTACAAGAAGGTAAGAGGATTGGTAGATGAACATAAATTACACACTATTTGTCAGAGCGGAAATTGTCCGAACATGGGCGAATGCTGGGGAGCTGGCACAGCAACCTTCATGATATTGGGTAACGTTTGTACCCGTTCGTGCGGCTTTTGTGCGGTGGCTACTGGCCGACCAGAGAACGTTGATGTTTTTGAACCGGTGAAGGTGGCGAAATCTATCAAAACTATGGAGATTAAGCATGCTGTAATCACATCGGTAGATAGAGATGATTTGGCTGATGGAGGTGCTTCTATCTGGGCCGAAACCATCAAAGCGGTGAGAAGGATTAGTCCGGGCACCACCATGGAAACCCTCATTCCCGATTTTGCTGGCAAATGGGAAAACTTGCAAGTATTGATTGATGCAGCGCCCGAAATTGTAAGTCACAATTTAGAAACTGTTCGTCGTTTAACCAAGGAAGTGCGAGTTCAAGCGAAATACGATAGAAGCCTAGAGTTATTGATGCGCTTGAAGAAAGGCGGCATGAAAACCAAATCGGGCGTAATGCTAGGCTTAGGTGAAAGTGAAGAAGAAATTTACGAAACCATGCAAGATTTAGCATCGGTAAAAGTGGATATTTTAACATTGGGACAATATCTTCAGCCAACGCCAAAGCATTTGCCAGTGGCCGAATTTATAACGCCAGAAAAATTTGCGCAGTTTAAGGAAGATGCATTAAAGATGGGCTTTAGATATGTGGAGAGCGGCCCCTTAGTTCGTTCTTCTTATCATGCCGAAAAACATTTATTTTAGTAACAATTAATCAAAACCATAGCAATTAAAAAAATCTTACTTTTTAGTTTAATGGCCCTATTCTCTGCAACGGCGGTGAACGCGCAAAAAAAGAACGTTATAAAAATTCGCCCAACTGTATTGCCATTGCAAATGTATGATGTAATGTATGAAAGAGGAATCACAGCAAAAACATCAGCAGCAATTGAGTTTTCTATATTTAATTATGATGTTACCAAAATTGCTACTGAGCAGTTAAAGCCCAATGGAACCATTAATGATGCCGATTTGGGTGGCTACATGATTACTCCACAATTCAGATATTATTTTAAAGGAGAATCGCCTAAAGGATTTTATGTAAATCCGTTTTTACAATACGGCCAGTATTCAATTTCGCAAACCAATACCGATACTTTTAACATTCGTTCAAGCAGCAGCGCTTCAATAAACATTAAAGGTTTAGGACTAGGATTAGGATATCAATGGCTACTTGGTATGTTTACCATCGATTGGAATTTCTTTGGTGTGGCAGTTCAAACTTTGGGAGCAGAATTTCATTATGAGTTAAACAATCCAGATAACATGAGTAATGCTGTAGATATTCAAACAAATTTAAATAACACTGCCTTTTTTGAAGGATTTGAAGTAACAACTAAAGGAGCAGGTATTGAAGTAAAAGCGCCATCGGTAGGAATTTTACCAATGCTTAAAACAAACCTATCTATTGGAGTTTGCTTTTAGAAAGAAAAAATTAGAAGTAATAATCCCCTTTGTATTAATGCAAAGGGGATTATTATTTTATTTAATGTCGAAGTCAAGTAAACATTCTCCTTCAAAATAAGCTTTCAAATTATCGCCTATCTTCACAGGAGAAACACCTTCGGGAGTGCCTGTGTAGATTAAATCTCCTGTTTTTAAGGTGATGTATTTAGATACTTCGGCAATGATATCGTCTATTTTAAATATCATATCAGAGGTGTTGCCCTGTTGTACCGATTTGCCATTGATCTCTAAATGAAAGTTGATGTTGTTTACATCGTTAATTGAAGATACTGGAATGAATTTTTTACCAATGGGCGCTGAGTTGTCGAAAGCTTTCGCTTTCTCCCAAGGCAAACCTTGTTCTTTTAATTTCCATTGAAGGTCGCGAGCGGTAAAATCGATGCCAATACCTATTTCCGAATAATATTTATGTGCAAATTGCTTTTGAATGTTTTTGCCCACCTTATCAATCTTCACTA
>JBMTCG010000107.1:0-4809 GCA_049430665.1 Flavobacteriales bacterium
TCCGCCTTTTAAGCCTGTAAGGGCAATTTTCACAGCTTTACATCCTGCAGGCGCAACTTCTTCAACATATCTTTTTTTTACGTTCACCTCTATTCCACCTGCACAACCCACACATATTTCGTTGTCTTCTTCAGAATCTAAATTGAGTAATATTTTTCCACTTAGAATTCCTGGCTGCAAATTGAAAGCGCCCGTCATTCCTGTTTCTTCATCAACGGTTATTAAAGCTTCTAGCGGTCCGTGTTGAATTTCTTTCGATTCGAAAACCGACATAATCGCAGCCACACCAATGCCATTATCTGAACCTAAAGTGGTGCCTTCTGCCTTCAACCATTCTCCATCAATTTTGCTTATGATGCCTTGTGTAGAAAAATCGAAATCAACATCACTATTTTTTTGATGCACCATATCCATGTGTGCTTGTAAAATCACTTTGGTTTTATTCTCTAAACCTTTAGTGGCAGGTTTTCTTAAAATGAAATTACCAACTGCATCTTCTGTATAATCTATAGAATGTTGCTTGGCGAAATCACGCAAAAAAGCACGCACCTTTTCTTCTTTTTTGGATGGTCGGGGAACAGCATTTAAATTTTCGAAATTATTCCAAAGGATGGTAGGTTGTAGTTTTCTTACTTCTTGCGACATGATGTTTGATTTTGAGTGCCGCTAAAATAAGAAAAATGCCGACTTATTTCGCCGCGTCGCCTCCATGCAATTGGCAAAAACCATTTATGGCAGGTGTTAAGCGCGAACATCTATTGTCTAAAGCATCAACAGATAGACATTGAATCTCTCTTCTGCGCATCGACCCTTTTAGTTTATAGGAATTGTTTTGTCCTTGCCAAAACAATGGATTCACTTTACTTTCTAAATGAACCTCTAAATATTCGGGCATCAAATAAAACAAATCTAAACCAGTGAATTTTTCTACCGAATCTATGCTCACCGGACCCAACTTAGTGAAATCTTTGGTATCCACATTGGGCACGATATAGCCAATAGCATCCATATCAATGCCATTGTAAACTAAAACAGCTTTAAAGAAATAATCGGGAACAGGTATTTTGTGCATTCCTATTGTATCTATTTTTTCGGGGTCTTTAAAAACCGGACCCGTTACTACAAAAATGCTATCGTAAATATAAGCCCAACTACGCACGGTGTTTTCTAAAATATTCCAGGTAAATTGATCGAAGGTGGGTTTCATCGGACAAATATTGGCGAACAAATACGCATCGTGCATGTCTTCGGCACAGGCTCTTGCATCACCAGAAGGTTTAAGGTGTCCGGGAGTAAAAGCCCTTTGAATAAAATCTTCATTACTTATAGCGTTTGAAGGCAATTTAGCGTCATCGTAAAACCTAAGATCTGGATTTAATGACTTCTTCACATCCATCCCTCTTAGTTTGTATGCCACCCATTTGGCTTGCTGATGCTGAGGAGAATACTCGTAAAAATAACCGTTGTGCGATGCAAAACTGGCCGAATAAGGCAAAGCAAAATTTTGGGCTTTTGCCGCCGAAATCAATAAAATAAAAAAGAAGAGTAATGATTTTTTCATACCGCTGATACGCTTAAACTTATTTTGAGTTTTGAACACTTTACTATTCTCAAAAATAATACCTTATTTTCGCGTGAAATGGAGTTTAATTTCCCATCGAAAGTTTTATTTAAAGCCATTGAAAGCTTTAACAGTTTGCCTGGTGTTGGCAGAAAAACCGCCTTGCGCTATACTTTAAATATGCTAAAGATGGAGCAAGACGAGATTTTACGTTTTGCCGACAACATTAGAAACTTAGCCATTGATATTCGTTTTTGCGATAAATGCCACAACATTAGCGACCAAGCCCTGTGCGACATTTGCAGTAACAGTTCAAGAAAAAGCGATGTTATTTGCGTAGTGCAAGATGTACGCGATGTTTTGGCCATTGAAAATACCCAACAATATAACGGAATGTATCACGTTTTGGGCGGAGTTATTTCACCTATTGACGGTATTGGCCCATCCGATTTGAACATTGAAAGCCTTGCCCAACGTGTTGTTAATGAAGAAGTAAAAGAAATTATTTTGGCTTTAAGCACCACCATGGAAGGCGACACCACCAATTTTTACATTTACAGAAAACTGGGCAACTTACCTGTTAATATTACAACCATTGCCAGAGGAATGGGCTTTGGAGACGAAATTGAGTACACCGATGAACTCACTCTTGGGCGTTCTATTTTAAATAGAATACCTTACAAAGGAGGAGCGCTTAAATAAAAAGAAGAATTGAAGTTATCTGTTGTCATAGTAAATTACAATGTTGAGCACTTTTTAGAGCAATGCCTTTATTCTGTAGAGAAGGCGATGAAACTAACCAGTGGCGATGTTTGGGTAGTCGACAACAATTCTGTAGATGGCTCGGTGGCCATGGTGAAAGAAAAATTTCCATGGGTAAAACTCATTGAAAGCAAAAAGAACTTAGGATTCTCTAAAGGAAACAACTTGGCTATGACTCAGGCCGAAGGCGAATACATCTTATTGCTCAATCCCGATACCATTGTAGAAGAAGATACCTTTAAAAAAATTGTTGATTTTATGGATGCCCACCCCGATGCAGGCGGATTGGGGGTGAACATGGTAGACGGACAAGGTAAATTTCTTCCCGAATCGAAAAGAGGTTTGCCTACGCCTTCGGTGGCTTTTTATAAAATTTTTGGATTGGCACATCTCTTTCCTAAATCGAAAACCTTTGGAAAATATCATTTGGGCTATTTAAGCAAAGAAGAAACCCATGAAGTTGAAATCTTGTCGGGAGCGTTTATGCTCTTGCGAAAATCGGTGTTGGATAAAATTGGTTTGTTAGACGAAACCTTCTTTATGTATGGAGAAGATATCGACTTATCTTATAGAATTGTTAAGGCTGGTTATAAAAACTATTATTTCTCAGATACCCGAATCATACACTACAAAGGCGAAAGCACCAAAAAAAGCAGCGTTAATTATGTGTTTGTGTTTTACCGAGCCATGATCATTTTTGCTAAAAAACACTTTTCGCAAAAAAACGCTTCTTTGTTTTCTTTCTTAATTAACATTGCTATTTACGCCCGTGCAGCAATGGCCATATTCAGTAGGGCTTTGATTGTAATATTGCTGCCCGTTTTCGATGCTACCATCATTTATACCGCCCTTCATTTTATTATGAAGTTCTACGAGGTGAATGTTAAGGGCCATGCCAACCACTTTCCCGAAATCTTCTTTAACTGGGAAATTCCTGCTTTTATTGGTGTTTGGCTTCTATCTGTTTTTCTTTTCAAAGGCTTTCAAAAAAATCCGAAACCATCGAACATCACCAAGGGCATTGCCTTAGGCTCGGCTACCATCTTACTGTTTTACTTTTTAGTTCCTCAAGAATACAGATTCTCTCGCGCACTTATCTTGATAGGAACATTCGTGAGTTTGAGCGTTATTTTAATTAACCGCCTGATTTTACATTACTTGGAATTTAAAAATTTCGATCTAGGCTTTATTCAGAAAAAGAGAATTGCCATTGTTGGCTCGAAAACTGAAGCCAAAAGAGTTACTAGAATTCTTACCTTATCTTACCTAAAGCCAATTACTATTGAACTTATTGCGCCTAACAAAGAAAACAAAACAGATGAGGATTATTCAGGTAGCTTAAATGAAATAAACACTTTGATTGAAAAGAATAAAATTGATGAATTGATATTTTGTGCTGAGAGTATGGACTTTAACACCATCATCGACAGCATGACCAAAATACGAAGCAACAAAGTTCATTTTAAAATTGCTCCTCCAAAAAGTTTATTCATTATTGGTAGTCATTCTACCAACCAACCCGGCGAAATGTATGTTATCGATATGAATTCGATTAATAAAATTGAAAACAAACAAAACAAAAGAATTTTCGATATTCTCAGCTCCCTAATTTTACTATTACTTTCTCCGCTATTAGTTTTCAATATTGAAAAACCATTCGGTTTATTTAGAAATGTACTGCTGGTTTTACTGGGAAAACATACTTGGGTGGGGTATTGCAATGCTCAATGCAAGAAACAAGTAGAAGAATTGCCCACCATTAAAACAGGTGTATTAAATCCTAGCGACACCTTAAAAGTAAAACCAGCATCAGCTCAGTCGCTTGAAAAAATAAATTTAATGTACGCCAAAAACTACAGTATCTATGAGGATTTAGACATCATCCTCAAAAGCTTTAAGCAACTGGGCAGAGTTCCCGCAAATTAAGCTGGGAAAAATGAAAAATATTTAACATATTTTGTTACTTTTGACGCACGCATAAGTAATATCAACAATGGGCGAAGTAAAGTTAATCCTTCCTAAAATGGGCGAAAGCGTAGCTGAAGCTACACTAACCTCATGGCTTAAAAAAGAAGGAGACCGCATTGAATTAGACGAAGCCGTGGCTGAAATTGCTACCGACAAAGTAGATTCGGAAATACCTGCAACACACGCAGGAATCTTAAAAAAGCAATTGTTTAAAGTTGGGGAGATAGTAAAAGTGGGACAAGCTTTTGCGATTCTTGAAACAGAAGGAGAAGGAGATGATAGCGAAAACGAATCGATTGAACTACATTCTCCGCAGTCTAATCCAGCCACGCAAAAAACACCAGTTATTGTTGAAAAAACTGCTGCCGCAGAATACCAAAAAAGCGATCGTTTTTATTCTCCACTCGTGAAGAGCATTGCCTCTAAAGAAAACATCAACAAAGAAGAATTAGATAAAATTAAAGGAACCGGCAAAGAAGGAAGAGTAACCAAAGATGATTTATTGGCTTACTTGCAAG
>JBMTCG010000108.1:0-4690 GCA_049430665.1 Flavobacteriales bacterium
TCAATCTCAATGTTGTATCTATCCAACAATCCCAACACTCCTTCTCTCGAAAATTTTGCTTTTTTAATTTTGTTATTGTCGGGAGCGATTGAATAATTGAACGCTGATCGAAAATCGGCTTTTTCTAAAATGGTTTTATCGAAAACAGCACCTCGTAAATCGCAATTTTGAAAGAGTGCTGAACTTAAATCGCAGTTAGAAAAATCCACTTCATGCATACTGCAATTTTTGAAGGAAGTGTTCTTCAATTTCTTTTTAAAGAAGGAGGAAAGATTAAGCAAACAATCGCTAAAATTCACGAAGAATAAAAAGTCGTTACAGTCCTCAAAACGCATTCCCAAAAGCTTGCAGCCTTTAAAAGTAACTTCTCTAAATCCGGTATTGATTACTTTGGCCAAAGAGAAATTGCAAGCATCGAAAGTGCATTCTATGAAGTTGATGTTCGATAAATCTACGCCCGTGAAATTGCAATTGTGAAAAGTACAATTTTCGTATTCGCCTTTGGTGAATTGTTCAACAGAATAATCTATTGCTTTATATTCTAATTCTTTGTGATAACTCATATTTCAATTTTTTTCCACCCGCCTTTTTTGAAATAGTACCAAGCCAATAAAGCAATTAATGTTTCGGCGATTGGAACAGCAACGAATACGCCTGTGGCTTTAAAATCGAGAGTTATCGCTAAGATGTAGGCTAGTGGTATTTGAATGCACCAAAAACAAATGATGCTGATTATAGTGGGCGTTTTGGTATCGCCGGCACCATTCAAGGCTTGTATCATTACCATAGAAATTCCATAGAAAACATAGCCGGCACTCATGTATTGCATTGATAAAACAGCAAACTCAATTACCTTTTCATCTTGCGTAAATATGCGAATGATATTGTTGGCAAAAAAGAAAAATAGAAGCGTGACAAAAGCCATAAAAATAACATTGTATTTCATGATGAGCATTACGCTTTTTTCAGCACGATCGATATGTTTTGCGCCAAGGTTTTGTCCCACTAAAGTTGCCGCTGCATTACTCATACCATATGCAGGTAAAATGAAAAATATTAAGTTTCTAAAGGCAATTTGATAACCTGCCGATGCTTCTGTACCACCTGTTTCGGCAACAAGTTTTGCTAAGAAAATCCAGCTGCCACTCATGATAATAAATTGAAAAGTAGCAGGCCAAGCAATTTTTATCACGGAAGTGATGAGCTCCTTATTTGCTTTAAAATGATGTTTGTAAATGGTTAAAATTCCACTGCCTTTAAATAAATGATAACATTGGTAAATAACACCTGTGCTCCTTCCTATTACGGTGGCTATCGCAGCTCCTTTTAAACCGAAGAAATGAATCAATATCGGGCACAACACAATATTAATTAAACTGGCCAACCACAAACTTTTCATGGCCATCATTGCATCGCCTGCACCGCGATAAATACCATTGATTAAGAACAAAAACATTATTGCGCCGCTGCCGCCCAACATAATACGCGTGAAGATGCTTCCTTCTTTCACCACGTCATCACTGGCGCCCATCATGCATAAAATATCTTCTGCGAAAACAATTCCCACAACGCTAATAATTACAGTAGCTATAAGTGTAACCAACATGGCTTGTGCTCCAGCATGTGCAGCAGCATCGGGGTTTTTTTCTCCAATTCTTCGGGCTACAATGGCTGTTGCTGCTGTGCTAACGCCTATACCTAAAGAATAAATAATCATTATCACCGATTCGGTTAAACCAACAGCAGCAATGGCATTTGCGCCTAGTTTGCCCACAAAGAAAATGTCAACCACTGCAAAAACACTTTCTAAGCTCAACTCTAAAATCATGGGAATAGCAAGCAAAAAAACCGCTTTAGGAATGCTTCCTTGCGTATAATCCATTTGTTCTCCATTCAGTGATTGCTTGATGGTAGCAATGATTTTTTTTAGATATGGAAGCATGCGCAAAGATAGTAAGATAAAAGTATTGGGAAACGAATTGTATGCTATGGTAGTTTAACCTCCAAAATATCAATTCGTTGTCCGCCCATGCAAATCGACATTTGCTGTTTAGCTACATGATATTTTATACAAAATGTTTTTCCTTCTACTTTCAAACTATCAGGAAAATTATTTACTTCAAAGGCAGAACTGTCGGCGCGCTGTAGCATAAATCCACAACCATCTAATCCTGTTTTATTGACTACGATTACTTTCTCAAAACCTTGAGTGCAAGAGAAAGAATTTGATTTTTGTTTTTGAGCGTTTTTACAAGCAAAAATGAAACAACAAAAAAGGAGAGCAACAATTACTCTCCTTTTTGTATGAAAATTTCTTATCATAATTATTGCATGAAAATCAATACTGGATTCTCAATATATTTTTTCAAAGTTTGTAAGAAAGCGGCACCAGTTGCGCCATCAACAACTCTGTGATCACAACTTAAAGTTACTTTCATCATGTTGCCTGGAACTACTGCTCCGTTTTTCACTACTGGTACCTGACGAATTCCGCCAACCGCCAAGATACAAGCATCTGGCGGATTGATAATTGCTGTGAATTCCTCAATACCATACATTCCCAAATTTGAAATGGTAAATGTGTTTCCAGCCCAATCGGCAGGCGTTAATTTTTTAGCTTTAGAACGTGCTGCGAAATCTTTTACTTCTGCAGAAATATCTTGTATAGATTTAGTGTTCGCGAATTTCACTACTGGTACAATTAATCCGTCTTCAATAGCCATCGCCACACCAATATGAACGTGCTCGTTATAACGAATTCTGTCGCCCAACCAAGAAGAGTTAATGGCTGGATGCTTAGGAAGCGCTGCAGCAACTGCTTTTAATACAATATCGTTGAATGATACTTTGTCTCCTGTTTCTTCGATGATGGCCTTACGTGTTCTCATTGCCTCGTCCATATCGATATCCATCGTTAAGTAGAAGTGAGGAGCAGTAAACAATGATTCGCTCAAACGTTTTGCGATGATTCCTCTCATGCTGCTAACTGCAAGTTCTGAGTAACCTTCAATTTGCGCTACAGATGAACCAGGTAAGAAATTATCGATATCTCTTTTTACAATTCTTCCACCATCACCACTTCCTCTAATTTTTCCAAGAGGTAAGTTTCTTTCTTCGGCTAATCTTTTTGCTAAAGGAGAGATAACCATTCTTCCGTTGCTTTCTAATGGAGCAGGAGCGGCTTTTTTAGCAGGAGCAGGAGTAGCAGATTTTGCTGGTGCTGCTGAAGCAACTGGCGCTGGCGCAGCTGCAACTGGTGCTGCTGAGGGCGTAGGGGCAGGAGCCGCTGCCTCCGGTTTAGCTGCTTTATCTGCTTCAATAATTGCTTTAACATCTTCACCTGCTTTACCTAGGATGGCTAAGATAGAGTCAACAGGAGCTTTTGTTCCTGCTTCAATACCTATATGTAATAAAACACCTTCTTGGAATGATTCAAATTCCATTGTTGCTTTATCCGATTCAATTTCTGCTAACAAGTCGCCAGTTTTAACTGTATCGCCAACTTTTTTGTGCCATACTGCTACCACACCGTCGGTCATGGTATCACTTAATTTGGGCATTCTAACTATTTCCGCCATGTTCTAAATATTTTATTAATCCATTATGTATGGATAGTCTTTTTGGTAATAAACGTCTTTGTATAATTCGTCGAGAGTAGGTATTGGAGATTCTTCAGCAAATTTAACTGCCTCTTCTACAATTGCCTTATTTTTTTCATCAATGGCTTCTATCTCTTTATCCGTTGCAAATTTCTTCGTTTTGATGGTAGATAAAACATCATTGATTGGGTCTTGGTCTTTGTAGCATTCCAATTCCTCTTTTGTTCTGTACTTAGCAGGGTCACTCATTGAGTGTCCTTTGTAGCGGTAGGTTCTAATTTCTAGTAAAGTCGGACCATCACCTTTTCTTGCTCGAGCAGCAGCTTCTTCAACAGCATCGGCTACATCTTCGCATTTCATTCCATTTACAGGGAAAGATGGCATGTCGTAAGCCAATCCTAATTTCCACAATTCGGTAACGTTAGAGGTTCTTTCTACCGAAGTTCCCATAGCGTATTGGTTGTTCTCGATAACGAAGATTACAGGCAATTTCCAGGTCATAGCCATGTTTAATGCCTCGTGAAATGCACCCTGACGAATGGCGCCATCGCCCATGAAACAAAGCGTTACTGCTTTGTTGCCATTGTATTTATCGGCAAATGCAATACCTGCTCCCATGGGAATATGAGCTCCAACAATACCGTGTCCGCCAAAGAAATTATGTTCTTTATCGAACATGTGCATTGAACCACCTTTTCCTTTAGATACGCCAGTTATTTTACCAAACAACTCAGCCATAATATATTTAGGTTCAGTTCCCCTTCCTATTGGATGCGCATGGTCGCGGTAGGTGGTAATCATTTTGTCTTCGGGTCTTAGTACAGCCTCGCAACCGGCTACAATAGCCTCTTGTCCGATATACAAGTGACAAAATCCTCTAATTTTTTGTTGAATGTATAGGTGGCCGGCTCTTTCCTCAAATTTTCTAATCAAGGTCATTAGCTCGTACCACTTAAGGTAAGTTTCTTTACCGTACTTTTCTTTTGTTTCTTTTTTCGCCATGGTTTTGCTCGTTGCCATAATGTGTTGTAAGAGTAGCAAAAATATAAATCTTTACGAGAAAAAAGAGGGCTTTGGCCTCAAAATTAATG
>JBMTCG010000109.1:0-4498 GCA_049430665.1 Flavobacteriales bacterium
GAGAGTGAGAGTGAGAGTGAGAGTGAGAGTGAGAGTGAGAGTGAGAGTGAGAGTGGATGTCATCCTCTGGTACTCCGAAGGAACTATTGTCCTAAACATAAGGTTACTTCATCCTCGCTTCAATCTTTCTCAATATCTCATCCACAGCCGGACAAATATCTGCATTCTTCTCGGTCAATCTAAAAATTTGTTGTTGATTTACTCTGTCGGTATGCGGATATTCTCTACAAGCTTTTGGTCTTTCTTCGTAGATGGTGCAGTAGTTTTCTGAATCTAAAAAGTTGCAAGGAACCGATTGTAAAACGTAGTCTTTGTCTTCGTCGATACGCAAATATTTTTCAATGAATTGTTGAGGTGGCAAGCGAAGATGCTTGGCAATTCTAACTATGTCTTTGTCGGTGAAAAGCGGACCGGTTGTTTTACAACAAATCGCGCAATCCAAACAATCTGTTTTAGCAAAAACTTCATCGTGCGCTTCATGAAAAAGTTTATCCACCTCGCGATGGTTCTTCTTTTTCAATTGCTGTAGTAGTTTTTTATTGACTTTGTTGTTGCTCATATTTATATTTACCGCAACTAAATAAAATAAAATAATTATGATTTTACTAAATTCTTTTGAAGTAAAGAAGATTTCTTTGCTATCACTATTGATTGTTGTGACTACTATTTTTGCCTGCAAAAAGAAAGAAGAGACAACAGAAAGTACTACGTGCGATGCTGTCTATAAAAGTCAAACAGCTGCAGGTTTGTTTAACGACACCTCTTTTGTTTATAGCATGGGGTATGCTGAAGAGGATTTTGCCGACGCAAGTAAATACAGATTCAATTTGTATGGAGAAGCAGTTTCAGGCGACATGTGTGATCATTTCAATTTCTCAAAACCGCAGCATTCTATTATTTTCTCGATACCTAAGGCTGTGGGCGAATATAAATTAGGAAGTACTAATTCAGTGACTTTTAACTATGCACAAATGAATTATACCAATGCTGAGGTTGCTACTTGTGGTGCAATTAAAATTACAGAAATCACAGGTTCAACTATTAGCGGTTCCATTGATGCGAAAATAGACTCAAAGTACTATTTCAACGGAAAATTTACTGCAACGTTGTGTAAATAGTTGATCTATTAAATTTGATAAAAGTGCCTTGCAGAAAAGCAAGGCATTTTTTATTTCTTCTCTCTCACTTTAAATGACCAAGTGAAATAAAAAACAGAAACCACTGTGCCGTCGGCCATTGTTCCTGTGGTTTTTGCCAGCACAGTTATAGCTTCTTTGGTTTCTATACTTTTTTCTAATGCAGCGGCGAAATCGGGTCCGCTCTCACAAGTGAACGTTACTTTTGAAATTCCTTTTTTGAAAAATTCTGCTTTTGTTTCTACCACCAACATCGCTACCGATTCATGGTATTTTTCTATGGCTATCATGGCAGGTACCGCAGTTGATATTTCTGCCGCCATAGCTTGTACCGCAAAGTACATCGATTTAAACGGATTCTTATTTAGGAACTTAAAAGGTACTGTGGCCTCGCAAATGTTTTCCTCTAATTTTCTCACTCTCACTCCCGCAATAGCAACAGCGGGAACTTTAAAAAGAGTAAACACAAAGAAGACAAATGGGTTGAGCATTTTCTTTTTGAGTTTATTTTGCTTGGCTGTAAAAGCGATGGAGTTTGTCATGGGCTAAATATAAAACAAAAATTACACAGCCGCGCTTTTGTAACTAGAGCTTGGTACTTGCGTATTACAACCTTGTTAGCATGATTTTTATTTATCTCACATATGTTTTTTTAGCGATTGGTATTGTACTTTCTCTATTCGCTTATCTAAGGGTTAAAAGTCAACTCAATGCAAGAAATAATGATTTTCAAAAACAATTTAAATTGCTTGAAGAATCGCACTCAGAGATAAAAGCCAGTATCAATTACGCCAAAAGAATTCAAAAGGCCATGTTGCCTAAACAAACTCATTTAGAAGAAATATTTCCCAATTATTTTGTGCTATTTCAACCCAAAGATGTGGTGAGCGGCGATTTTTATTTTGCCGAACATAGAAATGGAAAGGTGATTTTTGCTGCTGCCGATTGTACCGGACACGGCGTGCCTGGCGCATTGATGAGTGTGTTGTGTAGTAACATGCTATCGAAAACCATTAAAGATATGCGTATCACGCACCCAGGTGAAGTTTTAGACATGACTACAGTGTTGATTATGCAGCGTTTTCAAGACAATGGTACCGATGTGAAAGACGGAATGGATTTGGTGTTGTGTAGTTTAGATGAATATACTTTAGAGTTAGAATACGCATCGGCGAGCATGCCCTTAATCGTAGTAAGAAATAGTGAGGCCTTGGTGTATGAAGGTAACAAGCAGTCGGTAGGTTTAAATGATTTCCGACAATCTTTCAGCTCTCACACCATTCAACTTCAAAAAGGTGATATGATTTATTTGGCAACCGATGGTTATGCCGATCAGTTTGGTGGGGCGCAAGGTAAAAAAATGAAGAGTAAAGCTTTTCGCGAATTCTTGGTTTCAATAGCCCAAGAAGAGCTTGATGTTCAAAATAAAATGTTGGAAAAAAAGTTTTCCGATTGGAAAGGAAGCTATGAACAATTAGACGATGTTTGTATCTTTGGTGTTAGGGTTTAATAGCCTAATAAACTTTTTCTATTTTTAATTCAAATGTTGAAACAACTAACCATAAAGAATTTTGTGCTGATTAAAGAACTCAAGTTAGAGTTCAATAAAGGCTTGTCTGTTATAACTGGGGAAACTGGTGCAGGTAAATCAATTATGTTGGATGCACTTCAGTTGTTGTTGGGAGCGCGTGCCGACTCGGCAGTGATTCGAAAGGGTGAAAAAAAATGTGTTATAGAAGGGACTTTCAAGGTGAACAAAGAATTGAAAAACTTGTTCAAACAATACGATGTAGATTTTGAAGAAGACACCATTTTGCGCAGAGAAATTGCCGATAATGGTAAGAGTAGATCCTTCGCTAACGATACTCCTGTTACACTTCCTTTCTTAAAAGAACTAGCGCAAAGCATTGTGGATATTCATTCGCAACATGCTTTTTTGTCGCTTAAATCATCGGGATTCTTATTGAATATATTAGATGCATTAGCTAACAATGATAAATTATTGACAGGCTACAAAACTTCTTTGCAAGAATACAAAGAGGTGCTAAAAGATTTAGAGACAGAAGAAAAGCAAGTAAAACAAATCAAAGAGAATTTAGATTATTGGAAATTCAAATTCAATGAAATTGATGCAGCAGCATTGAAAGAAGGTGAGGAGAGTGAGTTGGAAAGTGAGTTGAAAATTTCTGAGAATGCAGGTGAAGTTAAAGAGAGAACTGCGAAAGCATTAAGCTATTTGAATAACGACAAAGGCATCACCGATAATTTGATGAGTGTTGAAGTGGAGTTGGAAAAATTAGAAAGATTAACGGGCGGATTTTCTTCTTTTTTAGAAAGAGTAAAATCTTTGAGAATAGAAGCGGAAGACATTTCACAGGAGTTGGAAAGACAAGCCGACGACCTGAATTTCGATGGAAATAGATTGCAAGAATTACAAGAAAGACAAAGTGTGTTGTATGCTTTATTGAAAAAATACAATGCCGTTTCGTCGGTCGATTTAATTGCTGAAGCAGCCGATTTAAAAGCTAAAATAAATAGCGCTCAGTTTTCTGAAGAAAGATTAGATGAGTTGAAAGCGAAGAAAAACAGTTTGCATAAAGTATTGTTAGATAGTTCTGCCTCGTTAAGCAAAGCCAGAAAAAAAGCTGCGCCGCTAATCACCAAACAAATAACAGAGTTGTTGAGTCAGCTAAAAATGGACAAAGCTAGAATGGAAGTGGATTTGCGTTTTTCGGCAGAGAATACATTTAGTGAGTTCGGACAAGATAAACCTGTTTTACTTTTCTCAGCGAACCAAGGCGACGATTTACAAGCCATTGAGAATGCAGCATCGGGTGGTGAATTATCTCGCGTGATGTTGGCAGTTAAAAGCTGTATGGCTAAGCATTTTACCTTGCCAGCCATTATTTTCGATGAGATTGACACAGGTGTTTCGGGTGAAGTAGCCAATAAAATGGGCTTGGTTTTAAAAGAAATGGGAGAGAGTATGCAGGTGATTTCCATCACGCATTTGCCTCAAATAGCATCTAAAGCAAAACAACATTACCGCGTAGAAAAATCGGTGGTAGAGGGTAAAACCGAATCGAAAGTTTATCTACTAAACAATGAACAACGTGTCGAAGAAATCGCTCAAATGCTGAGTGGTGATAAGCTAACGAAGAAATCGTTGGATAATGCTAAGGAGTTGTTGGGCTATTGATAGCGTTTATTTGGCAAGCTGCCGATCAAAAAGTTTAGTTAGTAAAAGTCCCGAATTGCTTCGGGACTTTAGTAGCGAGAGGGAGATTTGAACTCCCGACCTCAGGGTTATGAATCCTGCGCTCTAACCAACTGAGCTACCTCGCCATAATATTTTCAAAACG
>JBMTCG010000110.1:0-4453 GCA_049430665.1 Flavobacteriales bacterium
AACGTAATTTCTATTACCGACGGACAGATATTCTTGGAATCTAACTTATTCAACGCGGGTGTTAGACCAGCTATCAACGTAGGTATCTCTGTATCTCGTGTAGGTGGTAACGCGCAAATTAAATCGATGAAGAAAATTTCTGGTACATTAAAATTAGACCAAGCTCAATACCGTGAATTAGAGGCTTTTGCAAAATTTGGATCTGACTTAGATGCTACTACTAAAGGAGTTATCGACAAAGGTGCTCGTAACGTGGAAATTTTGAAACAAGCTCAAAACTCTCCAATGACAGTAGAAAAACAAGCTGCTATCATTTTTGCTGGAACCAATGGTTTATTGTCTAAAGTGCCAGTAAATAAAGTGAAAGAATTTGAAGTAGAATACTTAGGAATCTTAGAGGCAACACATAAAGATGTTTTAAACTCAATCAAAGCAGGTAAATTAACTGATGAGGCAGTTGAAACAATGACTACAGTTGCTAAACAATTGGCTGATAAATATTAATTGAAAAATCTAATGTTCGAGGTTTAATGCTCTGCACTAAACCTTGAACTTTTAGACTTTAGACTTGAACCAATTATATGGCTAACTTAAAAGAAACAAGAAGCAGGATTACATCAGTAAAATCAACGATGCAGATCACTAGTGCCATGAAAATGGTTTCTGCTGCAAAATTGAAAAGAGCTCAAGATGCGATTACGCAAATGAGACCTTATGCTGAAAAGCTTCAAGAGATTTTGGCGAATGTTACTTCAAATGTTGAAGAAATTGAAGGCGGCGTTTTTTCTAAAGCTCGCACTGTAAAGAAGGTTTTGTTAATTCCAGTTACTTCAAATAGAGGATTGTGTGGCGGTTTCAATTCAAACATTTTGAAACTTACTACCAATTTATTGAAAAATGAGTATGCTGAGTTAAATGCGCAAGGCAACGTTGAAGTTTTGGCTATTGGAAAAAAAGCAGCAGAATATTTTAAGACTCGTGCTAAAGTAGCTGCAGCCCACACCGAAATTTTCAACTCATTAAACTTCGATAACTCAGCTTTAATTGCTGAAGAAGTAATGAATTATTTTGCTGAAGGAAAATACGATGAGGTTCGTTTAATATACAATAGCTTTAAAAATGCGGCAACACAAATCGTGAACAACGAATTGTTTTTGCCAATTTTGCCAAGCGCCAATGCTGCTGGAGTGAGCAACAACAACGAATATATTTTCGATCCAAATAAAGAAGAAATCATTATCAATCTGATTCCTAAATCTTTAAAGACTCAATTCTACAAAGCTTTATTAGATTCAAATGCAGGTGAGCATGGTGCACGTATGACGGCAATGCACAAAGCAACTGATAATGCGAAAACAATGGCTCGTGACCTTACTTTACAATACAATAAGGCTCGTCAAGCTGCTATTACGAATGAAATTTTGGAGATTGTTGGTGGAGCAGAAGCTTTGAAAAACTAAGAAAATCAAACACAGAGAAAAGCCTCGGGTAAAATTTACTCGAGGCTTTTTTACGACTTGAAGTGTAGGATAATAGTTCCTTCGGGGTACCTCAGGAGGACAGTTAGCGTTCCATGCCCTGAAAACCATTACTCAATTTAGTACTTCAAGGTGTGGGTCACTTACTGTCCTCCTGAGGTACCCCGAAGGAACTATTGTCCTGCTCGTCTTTTTAATCTGTAAACCTCAACCCCAATAAATTCTTCATGATAAAGCACCTCATAATCATGAGTAATTTTCTTCTTCACCAAACCCTTCGCATCTCTCGAATGCGACAGCACTAACCAAGTGCTTTTGACGCCATTAGAAAGCGTATCCAATCTCAGCACGTTCCTTTCGTTCACTTCTTCACGAACATCAACGAGAGGCAGCTTAATTAAGTCGGCACGTCTCGCATAATAATCAAAGGCGTTGTGCTTGCAATATGCCGCATCAAAAAGCACTACATCATCTTTATCTGCCTTACTTTCTACCAAAGCAACTGCATCTCGCCACTGCTCCTTATAATCTTCAACATAATACACTGCCAGCTTAATGCCAGCCAAAATTGTTATAGCCGAAAGTAACCAAGCTTTATGTTTTTTTTGTTTAAATGATTGAATAGAATAAGCCACCAAAATGAAAAATGGTATTGATGAGGCAATGGTATACTTTTGCAAATAAATGGAATGAAAAATGAAGCAGAACGCAAGTAATAAGAAACTAGGCAAGAATAACCAATAAATTAAAAAATAGAAATTTTGCTTTTCAATTTTATACTTGAATAAGGCCTTAGAAATTAAGATTGCAAAAATTAATGTAAGTAAAACAGATCCCGAGTAGGTGGTGAATGTACCTATAATATCTCTCGCCGATGGAGTTGGCATCCAGGTAGTGCTTTGCCAGGCCGACGCTTGGTAAAGAAACATTTGTATCCAAGGTGCAAAGCACAACAATAAAAGAAAGTTAAAGATTATCCATGATTTAAGTTTAATAGCACCTTTATCTATTAAACTCAAGTAGTATATGTTTTGTGCTGCAATAAAAAAGATAGCAAGGATATGCGAGTACAAAAACAGTAAATTGAAAATGAATAACAGAACAACCCAAATAGTACTTTGTTTTTCCTTCCATTTTAAAAATAAGTAACAAGAAGAAACACTTAAAAATGATACCAAAGAATACATTCTAACTTCTTGTGCGTGCTCAATATGAAACACTGAAATAGCAAGTAAAAAGGCAGCTATTGTAGCCACTTTTTCTTGCCATAAATGTTTGCATAGTTGGTAAGTGACGATGATTGTAGCCATGCTGAAGAGAAGTGATAAAAAGCGAGCAGAGAACTCACTGTCGCCAAACAACAACATCCAATAATGCAGCATCAAATAGTATAAGGGAGGAAAGGTATCAACTGCAGATTTATTGAGTAATTGAGCAAAATTTAACTTGCCCATAGCGATAGAAATACCTTCGTCGAGCCAAATGCTTTCGTCAGATAAATGAATTAAGCGTAAAACAAAGGCCAGAAGCAATATCGATACATACAGTATAGTGCTTTTGTATTTTTGAAGTGTCATTGTACAATGGGATTCTTGATTTCGTAAACCTTCCAAAAACGCGTTCTTTCTACCCAATTGAAAACGTTAAACATTTTCAGCCAATCGGGCATTGCTGAGTAAATTTTATCATTGTTTCTTTGTAATTTTTCATCTTCTTCCTTTTGCACTGTGGCAACCAGAATTATTGTGTCTGATAGCATTTTAACATCTTCTATTTTATCAATCTTTCGCGTACTTAAATTGGTGCGCTTATAATAATATACATCCATCGCTCTTGTGTAAGGATTGTCTTTCGTGTAATACACAACCACTGGAGTTTCGTATTTACTGTAAATTTCATTATATAAATCTACTTGAGCATCGGCCGATTTTAGTGCAACAATCAACGTGAAGATTCCATTTTGAATCCAAAACAAAATTGTTAAAAGCTTAATTATTTTATTCTGAAAAAATGTGGGCCACTTTTCATTGATGATTTCCCCAGCCTTCACAATAACAAGTGGCAAGAGTCCGATGGCAGGATATAGAAAACGCAGCTCTTTGTGTGCAATATAAAAATGAATAAGAAGAAACGGAAGTATTGTCCATACCAAGGAATCTTTCGGGCGATACACCATTAAAAGCACAAATGGTAAAATATACAACAAACTAAAAGGAGGAATTCCAATATTGAAAATTTGAACAATGTAGTAATACCAAGGGTCTACGCCAAATCCCGACATCTTATCTAGCAATATGTTCTCTTCAAAATACTTCCACGTGCTTAAAACCCACTCTCCATAAAACCATTTGTCGATAACGACACCCATAGCAAACATCAATAAAATACCGGAAGCAGTAAGCAATAAATGACTAAATTTCGACTTATGGATAAACAGCAACCAAGCCAACCAACCCACCATTAAAAATGCGTTTTGGTATCGAAAAAGGAACGACAAACCTAAGATTACGCCCATTAAAAAATAGTGCTTACCATTCAGGTTTTTCCAAATGAAAAACAATGCAAACGCAATAGTAAATATTCGTCCTGCCATATTCTCCGAAGAAAAGCGAACACTATTAAACACTAAAAACCAGAGAAGAAAAGATAAGGCTACAAAGGCAAGCCTTAACTTTTCTCCTTGTATTTTATCGTAAAAAGCATGAATTAATAGATGAATACTTAAAAAGGATAGTGCAGCACTAAAGAGTCTCAATAAAAATGCAATGATAAATGGACTCTCCACGCCAAAGAAGCCCATGAACTTATGAGCAGCATAAACCATAGCTGGTTGAATAGCTGGCCGCATTCTGCTTGCAAACTCCCATGATAGATTCTTTTCTTCAGTCATCCCTAGTTTGTAAGCACCAAATTCCATTACTTGTGTGTGCTCGTCGAATTGATAAAACCCTTGTGAGAAGTAGGCGGTAATCACA
>JBMTCG010000111.1:0-4439 GCA_049430665.1 Flavobacteriales bacterium
GAACAACTGAAAGCGAAACTCAACAGTTCTAGTCCGCAAGACGCCACCGCCCACATTTGGGGATTAATTGTCTTTCAATATTGGTGGAAGAAGTGGATAATTTGATTACTTTCGCGTAACAATTAATTTACCGCGAAATGCCAAAAGTTTTAAGGATAATCAACAGATTCAACATAGGTGGACCTACCTTTAACGCGGCGTACCTCAGCAAATACCTACCTTCGAACTACGAGACCTTGTTGATTGGCGGAGAGAAAGAAGACCACGAAGAAAGCTCTTTGCACGTATTGCACGAACTAGGTTTGAAGCCATTGATTATTCCCGAAATGCGACGTTCTATCAATCCTTTGAACGATTATTTCGTGTACCGCAAGCTTAAAAACATCATTGAAGAATTTAAGCCAGATATAGTTCACACCCACGCTGCTAAAGCTGGTACGATTGGCAGATTAGCCGCTTACAACGCAAAGGTACCGGTGATTTTACATACTTTTCACGGACATGTATTTCACTCTTATTTCAACAAAGCTAAAACATCGGTTTTCAAGAATATTGAACGAAATTTGGCAGCAAAGAGCACCAAAATCATTGCTATCAGTGAGCGTCAGAAATATGAGTTAGGAACCATTCATAGAATTTGTGCGCCCGAAAAAATAGAAGTAGTTCCTTTAGGATTTGATTTGAGCCGTTTTCAGGAGAACTACGAAGCCAAAAGAAAAAGCTTTAGAACAAAATACAATATTGCAGATGACGAAATAGCGGTGGGTATAATTGGTAGAATTGTGCCGATTAAAAACCACGAAATGTTTATTCGCGCATGGAAATCGGCTAGCGAGAAAACAAGCAAAAAAATCAGAGCATTTATTGTGGGTGATGGTGAAGACAGGACGAAAGCAGAAAACCTAGCTAAAGAGCTGGGAATTAGTGTGTGTACCCAAAATTTTGAAAAGTCCGATTGTAGTCTTACGTTTACATCATGGATTAAAGAAATTGATGTGGTGAATGCCGGACTCGACATTGTTGCCTTATGTTCTTTAAATGAAGGCACGCCGGTGAGTTTGATTGAAGCGCAGGCGGCCAACAATCCAGTTTTGAGCACTAAAGTCGGTGGAGTTGAAAACATTGTGATGGAAGGTAAAACCGGTTTGCTATGCGAAGTGGGAGATTTAGAAAAGTACAGTGCTCAGCTCTTAGAGCTTTTGGAAAACGAAGAATTGAGAACAAAAATGCAGCAAGCCGGCTGGGAAAGTGTGAGAGAGAAATTTCATTATACCCGCTTGGTAAAAGATATTGATAAACTTTATAGCTCCTTATTGAAGTGAAAATGAAATTTTTAAAACAGTTCATTGTTGTGATGTGTGCAGCGGCATGTTTGTCGTCTTGCATCACGCTGAATCCTAGCAGAATGTTGAAAACTCCAAAGGATTATCAATTTGCAAAATTTCCAGATTCTGTAAAAATTGAACCATATAGAATTGCAGTTAATGACGTTGTAAGATTTAGTTTGTACACCAACGAAGGATTTAAATTAGCTAGCTTACTTGGCGATAATACTGTTGGATCGGCAAACAATGCAGGCAACCAAAACTTTATTGAATTTAAAGTTAGGCCCAACGGCAATATAAAAATGCCAGTTTTAGGGGAAGTAAATGTACTTAACTTGACGGTTAAGGAAACCGAAGAAATGCTTGAGACTAAATTCCAACAGTACTATGTAAACCCTTTTGTTATAGTAGAAATTACAAACAAAAGAATTTTTATGTTTAAAGGAGGAAGCTATGCATCTGAAATAACATTAGACAACGAAAATTCGACACTATTTGAAGTTTTAGCTAAATCAGGAGGCGTTAGTGGAGGTGCTGGAAATAACGCAGGAAATGTAGGCGCGAATAGCGGACAGAATTATGCAAGTAAAATAAAGGTTATTCGCGGCGACCTAAAAAATCCAACCATCTATTTGGTTGACTTATCAAAAATTGAAGGATTAAAAGACGCCGACTTAATTATGCAAGCAGGCGACATAGTTTACATTGATCCAGTGATTAATTATGGTTACACAATTGCCCAAGACATTGGCTCAATTACAGGATTAGTAGGGAGTTTCTTAAGTGTGTTTTTGATATACAAATTGATACAATAATAATGGCAGCAAAGAAAAAAATATCATTATTAAACGACGATTTTGATTTAAGTTTAGTTCTTAAAATAGTTAAAAGGTCTTTGCCTTGGGCTATTTTTCTTTTGATCTCCAGCTACGTTGCTGCAGCACTCAACAACAGATATACAGTGCCAATTTATCAATCTAACACCATTGTGAAGATTGGGGAAAACAATAACGTAAATAAGATAATGCAATTTGAAAATATTTACGAAATGCCTATTGCTGGTGAGATTGAACTAATTAAATCAAAAACATTATTTAAACGTGCACTTAAAAATCTTCCCTTAAAAATAAGCTACTATTCTGAAGGATCATTTTTAAACACAGAACAGTATCGAAGTTCATATTATGAGGTATTATCACAAGTTAAAAATCAGCAAGTACACGGCATTGATTTTCACATAAAATTCCTTCCAGATGAAAAAGTGTTGGTTAATTATGTGTTAGCTGAAATACCTTATGAGTATATTTTCCCTATCAATTCTTGGGCAAGTTTACCTGGAGTAGAATTGAAAATATCTTGCTCGCAATTTGGCTATGGAAAGTTAGTAGAGAATCCTCAATCACTGTATTTCACAATAAATAGTGAGGACAAAATATTAGCCAATGCTATGGCTAATTTTAACGCTACAGTTATCAACGAAGAAGCTAAAACTCTTGACATCACTTTTGTTACCAA
The DNA here is from genome assembly GCA_049430665.1 of Flavobacteriales bacterium. Lineage (GTDB taxonomy): Bacteria > Bacteroidota > Bacteroidia > Flavobacteriales_C > JAHEZL01. The sequence continues at coordinate 2,841 of JBMTCG010000111.1, forward strand.
TCATCCACTAAAATGCGCTGATTTAGCGAATAGTGTCGCGTTAGAATTCTTAAAATACAACGTTGAGAAGAAGGGTGAAAGCGCAAACCAAATCATAAACTTTACAAACAGTCAAATTGCACTTATCAATGAAAAGTTAAATGAATATTCAAAAATTTTAGAGCCCTATGGAATCGACGACGAAACAAAACCTGCACAGTCGAATCCATTTATGTATCAAAGCATGCAAGATTCTAGAAATTCTGAAATAGACGAAAAAATTCAACTACTGCGTTTTGAAAAAGAAGCACTAAAAGACTATAGAAAGAAAATTGTGCAAGAAAAAAGAAATCAGATTTATGCTCCTATGCTTTCCTCTCCTTATACTGCTCCATTAATCCAAAGCATTCAGCAATTGCAGCTTAACCTTTCTAAACGACTAGAATTACAGTATCAGTTTAAAGAGAATAGCGGACCAATAAAAGAGTTAGATTACCAAATAGAATTACAAAAGAAAGAAATTTACGCCAACATTGATATTGCAATTGAAAAATTGGAAGACGAGTATAATTCCTTGCTATCTCAGAAAACAACAACTGTAAATATAGCGAGTGATGAAAAGAAAAAACCTTTAAACAATAGCGAAATTTTGCAAGTTCAAAGGATGTATGAGATTAGTCAAGATTACTATTCTAAACTTTTGCAAAAAAAGTCAGAATATGAAATGGTAAAAGCGGGGTTTGTATCAAATACAGACATTTTAGAAAGTGCCTATCCGAATTCTATTCCAATTGAACCACAAACTAGAGTAATATACCTAACTTTTATCTCAATTGGTTTTCTCATTAGCTTGGCAATTATTGTAACAAGATATCTAATGCACAATACAATATCAACTATTTCAGATATCGTTAAATACACTAATGACATCACAATTTTAGGAATGATTCCAGAGTATAAAGAAACAATTCCTGTTTCTCAATTACTGGTAGATAAAAACCCTAAATCATTGATGACAGAAGCATTTAGATCTGTTAGATCAAATTTGCAATTTTTAGTTCAAAATGAGGGCTCAAAAGTTATTGCGGTAACTTCTACCATCAGTGGTGAAGGTAAAACATTTGTTGCCATTAACTTAGGAGGTATTATTGCCTTTTCAGGTAAGAAGGTGATTATTCTCGACTTAGACATGAGAAAACCTAAAACACACATTGGTTTTAACGCACAAAACACGGTGGGTATGAGTACCATTTTGATAGACAGAGTTAAAATCGATGATGCAATTCAGAGAAGCACTTTAGAAAATTTACATTTTATCACTGCAGGTCCAATTCCACCTAACCCTTCGGAGTTGGTTATAAGTCCGAAAATGACCGACGTAATCAACTACCTTAAAGGATTATACGACTTTATCGTTATTGACAACCCTCCAATTGGTATTGTAACTGACGCCTTGCCAATTATTACCAAAGCCGATTTCCCAATCTACATTCTAAGAACCAATGTTTCCAAAAAAATATTCTTACAAAATATCAATCATTTGAAAGAAGAAAACAAAGTGAAAAATATTTCTGTAATTTTAAATGGCGCTGGAGACAAGGCAAAACTAGATAGTTATGG
>JBMTCG010000112.1:0-4408 GCA_049430665.1 Flavobacteriales bacterium
CTAGCGCCCCAGCTGCTGTCACAGCCGCCACCTTCAGCTCTCCACCATCCACTTCTACTCCAACAATCAGTGCGGCTTCAATTTCTGGCGATGACGAAATAATAGAGATGGATCGCATGCGCAAAATCATTGCTGAGCACATGGTGAAAAGCAAACAAATTGCTCCTCACGTGACTTCATTTATTGAAGTTGATGTAACTGCTTTGGTAATGTGGAGAGACAGAATTAAAAATGAATTTGAAAAAAGAGAAGGTTTTAAAATCACCTTCACCCCCATATTTATTGAAGCTGTAGCCAAAGCTCTGAAAGATTTCCCTATGGTAAATATTCAGGTAGATGGCAATAATATCATCAAGAAAAAAGCCATCAATATTGGTATGGCAGCCGCTCTTCCTAGCGGAAATTTAATTGTTCCTGTTATTAAAAATGCGGATAGATTGAATATTATCGGATTGACCGAGCAAGTAAATGACCTCGCGAAAAGGGCAAGAGAAAATAAATTGAAACCCGACGAAATCCAGGGGGGAACCTTTACCATTACCAACGTAGGAACCTTTGGAAACATAATGGGGACGCCTATTATCAACCAACCTCAAGTAGCTATTCTATCCACAGGAATAATTAAAAAGAAACCCGTGGTGGTAGAAACACCTGTGGGAGACACCATAGCGATACGCCAAATGATGTTTCTTTCGCTTTCTTACGACCACCGGGTAGTTGACGGAATGTTAGGAGGTTCTTTTTTAAGAAAAATTGGAGATTATTTGGAAAACTTTGACTTTAACCGGGTTATATGGTAAATTAGCCCACAATTGATAAAAGAATTAATTTATTTTATTTTTAGCACAGATTTTGAAAAATACAATTGAAATACATAATCACTATCCTATGAGAATTTTATTAGCCTTATTATTACTTATTCCTGTTACGGGTTTGTTAGCACAAAATGATGCAGCGTTAAAAAAAGCACAAAGTCATTTCAACAACCAGGAATATGCTGTTGCGCTTGGTGAATTTAAAGAAGCCTATAAGCTGGATTCTCTAAATGCCAACATTCAATACAAAATTGGAATATGTTATGTGAATCTTAAAACAGATTTACCGGCTGCCATAGCCGCATTTGAATTAGCGGCTCAAAGTACTACCGATGGTAGTTACGATATCGTATCGATCAAAGAGAAAAAAGCACCTGTTGATGCTTATTTAGAATTAGCAAAAGCTTACCACCTCAATTATCAATTTGATGAGGCAGCATTGATGTACGAAAAATTCAAAAGCTACTTGGCTAAAGACGACGAAGACAACAAATTAATGGATCACTACTTAGCACAATGCGTTTATGCTAAATTACTAATTGCCAACCCTGTAGAGTTAATAGTTTCAAATTTTGGCCCAACCATTAATGGTAAATACAAAGATTTTGCTCCTGTTCTTTCTGCAGATGAAAAAACATTGTTGTACACTTCTAGAAGATTTGGTTCTACTCAAAATGCCGCTGTCAACAAAGACACTTTGATGAGCGACGGCAACTACTACGAAGACATTTACATGAGCACCAAAGATGTGAAGGGAAATTGGTCAACGCCTAAAAACTTAACTACCATCAATTCTCCATTCAACGAAGCAACAATTGCATTATCTGTCGACGGACAACAAGTTTTATTCACTTCTGATAGAGAAAAAGAAGGTCCGGGAAGAGGAAATGGAGACATCTACTTAAGTAAATTAAACGGCGACCAATGGTCAACACCTGAAATGTTTCCTTCTCCAATCAACACCAAATATCAAGAGCCCGATGCTTGTTTCAATGTGGATGGTTCTGTAATGTTCTTTGTGAGTGACCGTCCAGGTGGCTACGGAGGTTTCGATATCTATTATGTAAAAAGACTTCCCAATGGTGAGTGGAGCTTACCAGAAAATCTTGGTCCGAAAATCAATTCTGCCTACGACGACAGAGCGCCATTCATGCATCCAGATGGCGTGACTTTATTCTTCTCTTCTGAAGGACACCAAAGCATGGGCGGATTCGATATTTTTCAAGTAATGCAAAATGAAGATGGCACTTGGGGTGATGTTGAAAACATCGGCTACCCTATTAACACTACAGGTAACGACGTATGCTACATGACTTCTCCTGATGGCAAAAGAGCGTACTATGCTTCTTACAGAGAAGAAGGATATGGCTCGTTGGACATTTACATGATTAGCTTGCCAACACCTCCTGAAAAACAATTGACGGTTTTCTCTGGTAACTTAACCTTAGAAGGTGAAAACTCAATTGTTCCCAATGGAGCTCAAATTGTAGTTACCGACAATGAAACCAATGAAATTGTTGGTATTTACAAACCAAACAGTAAAACTGGTAAATACTTATTTATCTTGCCTCCAGGTAAAAACTACAACATTACGTATGAAGCTGAAGGCGTATTGTTTAGATCAGAAAACTTAATTGTTCCTGAAAACTCTCAGTTCTCTACTATTCAAAATGACATTAAACTTCCTGCAATTAAAGCGGGTGAAAACATTGTATTGAACAATATTTTCTACGAATTCGACAAAGATGTTTTAACTCCAGAATCAAAAGTTGAGCTAGAAAAATTAACTAGATTGTTGATGAACAACCCTGGTTTAAAAGTTGAGTTGCAAGGTCACACCGACTCTAAAGGTGCTGATGCATACAACTTAAACCTTTCTCAAAAAAGAGCTGAAGCCGTTGTGAAATACTTATTGTCTAAAGGAATTAACCCAGTTCAAATGAAAGCAAAAGGATATGGTGAAACACAACCAATTGCTAAAAACGAAAATGCAGATGGTAGTGACAATCCTGACGGAAGAAAACTAAACAGAAGAACTGTATTAAAAGTGATCTCTTTGAATGGAGAAACCAACTTTGTTAATCCAATTGCTGTTCCTGATCACTTGAAGAATGGGGCAAAAAAAACCACCACAAAAGGTAAAAAGAAATAAGTGATTTCTTAATTATCGCGAATAAAGAAGCCTTCGTTTAACCGCGAAGGCTTTTTTATTGGTGATTACTTGTTAAAAATTAATCAAACTAAACGCAAAAGATACTTGGGCATATTATTGGCTATGCTTATCTTACAATCGTAAAAAATTTTAGGATGAAGTCAGTTACTACTTTTCTGTTTGCTCTCATTTGTATTGCCCTTTCAGCGCAAGAAGGCGCAGTACCTCCTTCGGGAAATGTTTCCCTTGCAAAATCATATATGAGCCTTGGTTCTTACAGTCAAGCGCTCGACGAGTTATTATTAGCAATTAAAAAAGACCCCGAAGATTTAAAGCTTCATGCTCTCATTGCAGAATGTTACCTCAATACCAACGAAGACAAAACCAAAGCTATAGCTCATTTAGAAAAAGTACTAAAAGGAGGTAAATACGATGCAATAGTGCTTTTCGACTTAGGAAAAGCATACGCTTATAATGAAGAACTTGATAAAGCATTAGAGTATTTCAACCGCTATAAAAAAGAAGGAAAACTTAAACCTGAAGACATTGATGAGGTTGACCACGAAATCGAATGCGCGCAAACAGCAAAAGAATTGATGAAAATTCCTATTAATGTTTCTTTTAGCAACTTGGGTAAAGATGTGAATACAGAATATTTTGAAGGTCATCCTTTTGCGACTGAAAACGAATCTGCAATTTATTTCACAACGAAAAGAAAAGGAACAACTGGTGGTGAAAAAGGAGATGATGGCTTTACCTCTGATGTATACAGTATAGATTTAAAAAACAACGACAAATGGTCGAAAGCTAAAAATGTTGGAGCAACCATAAATACTTTTTCTTTAGAAGAAATCACCTCACTTTCTAGCAATGGCTCGTATTTAGTGTTTACAATGATTGACGACTTCTACATTCAGCGAATTAAGTACTGCGAAAAAGTAGGAAAGGCAAGAGCATTTGGTAAAGCAATAGATTTTGGCGATTTGATAAACGATAGTAAAAGTGCACAAACTGCTGGTTGCATATCGAATGATGGACAAACTTGCATATTCTCCTCTAATAGGGAAGGTGGTTATGGAGGATTTGACTTATACATATCCGTTAAAAGACCAAACGGAACTTGGGGTGAACCTTTAAACTTAGGTAGTAAAATCAACACCAAATATGATGAGACCTACCCTAATTTTGGAGTAGAAGAAAACGTGTTGTATTTCGCATCTGCAGGCCATACGAACATGGGCGGTTTAGATATTTTTAAAACTACTTTCTCCTTAGAGAGTCATGCTTTTGGCAACCCTGTTAACCTAGGATACCCAATAAACACTACCGATAATGACTATTCAATTTCTTACAACAAATCGGGAAGAAATGCATATATAGGTAGAAGAAAAACTGGCGGATTTGGAAACTTAGATATTTATCAGCTCACTTTTAAAAACAC
>JBMTCG010000113.1:0-4324 GCA_049430665.1 Flavobacteriales bacterium
ATTACTTTGCTTAAACAAGTAGAGCAAATGCTGAAATCGAAGATGGTGAGTGCTTAATTGCTCTTCCTTGTTGCAAAAACTATTTAGTAGTTTGTAATTTATCAACCATATGGCGAAGATAGAAGGGTTTACTTTGTATCACAGCCTCATTACTGTAATCTTCACTTTTCTTCGGATTAATATGGTGACCAGTTGTGAAATTACAGTGCATAATTTTACGTGTGGATCCCGATTTAACTACGGCTCTATGGTATGTTAATCCACCTCTGAATAAAAACAAAGTCCCTGCTTTACCAACACATTTCATCATCTCAAAATTCTTTTCAACTTCTTCCTTTTCAATCTGAAATCTATCGGCATTTCTATGTTTTACTTGGCAAGATTTTAAGGCCACCTCCATATGCGTGTCGTCTTCCGTTAGATCACTTAATAACAGCATAAAAGTGACCTGATCTAAACCTGTATCAATGTGCATTAGAGTAGAGATATCTGGAGTATTTTTCCCTTCAACAAATTGATTTATTCTTATTTCCGGAAAATCTCTATAATAAGCTTGTCGCTTGCAGTGTTTATTCAACATTGCAAGCATATCCTCGTGAAACAATAGCTTATCTAATTTAGGATCTCTAAGTGAAATGATTTTACTAAAAGACACACCTGTATCTATACATCTTTGGTTGAACCAGTCTTCAACAAAATATTTATTGTCGGGGTTATTAATATATTCCTCATTGATGTACTTTGCAATATCAGCAAATTCATCTACAACGAGCACACCGGTTTCTGCAAATTCCTTAAGCCATTTTTCAGCTCTAGGCGACAATGGAATTTCAGCGTACTCTTTTTTAGGCGAGTAATACTTTAGTCGCATAAGCGACATCCATACAGAACTGGTTTTAAACTTATACGCAAGCACTTCCTTGCTAGGCAAACGAAAGTTCATGTACCTAACTTTAACTGCGAATTTCCAAAGAGAAGAGTTTTTCAAATTGCTTAATACCGACATAAAAATAATTATTGCTGTGCAATCCAAAAGTATTTAATTTACTGTTGTAAAGCAAATTTTCAAAAACTGCACAACACTGCAAATCCCAATGGAGACAAGACTTCTGAATAGCATCTAACAAATCATCTCACCCTTCCTTCACCTCCAACACTCCATCTGCATGTTTAGCAAATCGAGTTTTATTTCTATCATGAACCTGATCGTAGCGAGGCCATGGCCATCCACCAAACTGCGTTGCATGATAATCTTCAAAAGCTTGTTGAATTTCTTGTTTGGTGTTCATAACAAACGGACCGTATTGCATTACTTGTTCGCCAATAGGTTTTCCCTGTAAAATCAAAATACTCACCTCTTCTGCACCCGCTTGTAAAACAACATCTTGATTGGAAACAAGCTCTACAGCGCTGTATTTAGGAATATCTTGTGAAGCCAATTTCAATGCACTTCCTTCATAAAAATATAGATTTCTATTTACTCCTTCCGATGCTTTGGGCAAAGTAAAAGTTGCTCCAGCTTCCATCTTGATATTCCAAACGGCCACTTCATTTTTCTCATCGGCAGCCCATGAATTGGGCGGTGGAGTTGCAGCTTTTTTATCGAATAAAGCGCCTGCAATCACTTCTACATTGGTCTTTTTATTATTGATATCTACATGCTGATGATTGGGAATAACATCTCTCCATAACATTTTAAAATGAGGCTCTACCATCTTTTTAGCCTTTGGTAAATTGAGCCATATTTGAAAAAGCTCCATGGGATTTTCTGCATCTGATTTCAACAAAGGAAACATCTCAGAATGCTGAACACCTTTGCCGGCAGTCATCCATTGCACATCTCCATCGCCGTATCTTCCGGCAGCGCCTAATGAATCGGCATGATCAACAATTCCTTTTCTTACCACCGTAATGGTTTCAAATCCGCGATGCGGATGCCCCGGAAAACCAGGCACCGTTTTACCATGATACATTCTAAAACCATCTTTAATGATGAAATCATCGCCCATGTGTCGGCCTTTAAAATGCTCGTTGCTCGGACCCATCAATTCATTTCCTTTTGGAAATGCGTCTTCGTGGTGTACACAAAAAAGAAAAGGGTCGGCAGTTTCCCATTGAAAGCCCAATGGTTTAATATTTTTTATCGGATTCATATCGTTATTGGTTGAATTGGTATCTTCTTTGAACATATTGGCAAAACCCAAAAAAGGTGCTGCCGCGGCTGTGCCTGAGACGACAGCCAAGCGGCGTAAAAAACTTCTTCTGTTGCTTTTATCACTCATAGTAAAAAAGTATGTTAGTAAAGTAAGAAAAAACTCATAACTTCAGCAAAATGAAAAAGTTAATTTTTGTATTCTTATTGCTGCTTAACGCAATTTGTTTTGCGCAAATAAAATTAATTCAAGCCACCAAACAAGCATGGGTTGGAGGTATGCAAGGCTATTATGGAGCTTATTACAACGCTCAGTTTAAATACAAAACAAAAGATTCTATCACTATTGATAGCTTGTATCTTAACGGAATGGGCTACACAGTAATGCTATCGAATAACGATATGGGCCAACCGCATTGGTACAAATCGAAAGAGAACAACAAAAAAGTAATTAAATTCTTTTTCAAAGAAAGTGTTCTTCCTTGCACCATTCCCGATTTCAGCGCTGAAAGCAATAAGCCCAAGACAGAAGAAAAACCTCTAAGAACTTTTAAAGGTGAAGCGTTAATTATTTACCATGTAAATGGCAAAAAGAAGAAGTTGGTAATCACTAAGTTTACTCTGTTAGAAGCTATCAATTATCCTTGATTTATTCGTAAATCAAATACTTCGCTCTCGTCTCTTTAAACTTCTTCAATCCTGGTTGCCATTTGGCTTTAATCTCAGACTCAGTCATGCCCGACATAATTTGTTTTCTCAATAACGAAGAACCCGCACACAAATCGAAATGCGTTTTTAAACTAAAGAAATCTTTCACTTTGGTGTTTTTGTAAGCATCTATCAAATACGATAAATCTAAGCCTTTTGCACGAATGCTATCTTCATTCAACACGCGTAAATCTTTGCCATAACATTTCTCACCTTTCAAAGGCGGGTCCATGCTTTTTCCTTTGAGGGGGCGCGGAGTAAATGAAAAAGAGGTGTCGCTGTAATTCGGGTTACCGTAAACTTCAAAGGCAAAGTCGGTTCCTCTACCTACGCTCATCACTGTTCCTTCAAAAAAACAAATAGATGGATACAAATAAATGGACTTCATCGATGCCAAATTGGGCGATGGATGTACAGGTAAATTGTACTTCATCTGATGATTGTAATTTTGCATGGCAATCACTTTTAAATTGCATCTTAAATTGTTGCCCAACCAACCTTCACCATTAATCATTTGCGCATATTCGCCAATGGTCATTCCATGAACCACAGGAATTGGATGCATACCAATAAAAGAAGTTGTATCGTTCATCGGGCCGTCTACATAATGTCCGTTAGGATTGGGTCTATCCAATACAATTAACTGTTTATCATTCTCTGCACAAGCCTGCATTACAAAGTGCAAAGTAGATATGTAAGTATAAAATCGAGCACCAACATCTTGCATATCGAAAACTACCACATCTATACTTTGCATAATTTCTTTAGAAGGCTTTTTCTTTTTTCCATAAATAGATAAAATTTTCACTCCTGTTTTACCATCAACGCCGTCATTCACGTGAGCTCCAGCATCGGCATTGCCACGAAATCCGTGCTCGGGAGCCAATACACAAACTACATTCACTTTCATACCCAATAAGGTATCGAGCAAATGTTTGCGATGTATTTCTCCAGTTTGATTGCTCACTACACCCACTCTTTTTCCTTCTAACAATGGAATATATTCTTGAGTCCTTTCTATACCTAATTTCAAATGATTTAGTTCTTCATCCAAATATGTTGATGCACACTTAACCTTATGCACGTTTTGAGCCGAGCATGAATTAAAAATAAGAGCACTTAAAATAAAAAGAGATATTTTCCTTAGCATGAATTCTTACATTTGTTGATAGTGAATCTCGAATTTTTCATAGCAAAACGAATAATACTGGGCAAAAAGCATCAGTCATCGCTTACCAAATCGATAGCGAATATAGCCATTATCGGCATATCCATTGGTGTTGCGGTAATGATTTTAACTTTTGCCGTTACTACAGGTTTTCAAAAAGAAGTAAAAAACAAGATATCTGCTTTTAGTTCAGATATCGTAATTTCTTCCGACGAAGGAGATTTTTCTTACGAAAGCACTCCTATTTCTTCTAAACAAAAATTCTACCCAAATTTAAATACCGACCCAGAATTTAA
>JBMTCG010000114.1:0-4289 GCA_049430665.1 Flavobacteriales bacterium
CAATTTGATTCATTTGATTTTGAATACAAAAAATGCACACATATTCGCTCTTATCAGCCTAAACCTGAGTTGAACATGGATTCAATTAAGGAAGCTGCTGCTGCGATTAACGCTGCTAAAAAACCATATTTGTTGGTTGGACACGGCGTATTGTTATCACACGCACAAGAGATATTGAAGGCAGTGATTGAGAAAGCTGGAATTCCTGCTGCATCTACTTTGCTTGGTTTATCTGCCTTACCAACCGATCATCCTTTGTATGTAGGTTATTTGGGTATGCATGGTAACTACGGTCCGAATGTTAAAACCAACGAATGCGACGTATTAATCGCAGTAGGTATGCGTTTCGACGACCGCGTTACAGGTAGGTTAAATGCTTATGCTAAACAAGCTAAGGTGATTCATATTGAATTGGATAAATCGGAAATTGGTAAGAATGTACATGCTCATATCCCTGTGCATGCTGATGCCAATGAAGCTTTGCATGCCCTGCTTCCTTTATTAGATAGAAAAGAACATAAGGAGTGGTTGCAAGAATTTAAAGAGTGCGATAAAATCGAACATGAAAAAGTATTCAAATTGGATTTAACGCCAACGACTAAAGCTATCAAAATGGCTGAGGTTATTCGTAAATTGAGCGATTTAACCAAAGGTCAGGCAGTAGTGGTTACCGATGTTGGTCAGCACCAAATGATTGCTACAAGATATTACGAGTTTAAGTCAACTAACGCGAATGTTTCTTCTGGCGGATTAGGCACGATGGGCTTCGGTTTGCCGGCGGCTTTTGGTGCTAAAATGGCTCAGCCCGAAAGAGAAGTTGTTGCTATTATTGGTGATGGTGGTTTTCAAATGAATATTCAAGAATTGGGTACTATTTTCCAAACCAATGCAGCGGTGAAAATCATCATTTTGAACAACAATTTCTTAGGAATGGTTCGTCAGTGGCAAGAGTTGTTCTTCGACAGAAGATATGCGCAAACCGAATTGATAAACCCTAACTTCTGCATGATTGCTCAAGGTTATGGTATTGAAGCTAAAAAGATAGAACAGCGTTCTGATTTAGAAACAGCTTTGAAAACGATGTTGGCGCATAACGGACCGTACTTGTTAGAAGTAATGGTAGAGCAAGAAGGTAACGTATTTCCTATGATACCTCAAGGTGCAGCAGTTAATGAAGTGCGATTGGAGTGATAAATTCTTAATGCTAATTTTTTAATTTTTAATTGAACAACAATGTCTACTGAGATAAAAAAATATACGATAACAGTTTTCTCTGAAAATTACGCAGGGATACTTTATAGAATCACACAAATCTTCGTGAGAAGAAAAATCAATATCGAAAGTTTAACTACTTCTGAATCTGAAAAAGAAGGAGTACATCGTTTTACCATTATGGTGATGACTACTGAAAAAACAGCGCAAAATGTTACGCTTCAAATTGAGAAGTTGGTAGAAGTATTAATGGCTTCTTATTTCGCCGATGATGAAGTGGTGGCGCATGAAATTGCATTGTACAAAATGAAATCGGGACACGATTTCAACGCTATAGTACAATCGCATAACGCTAAATTTTTACATGTAGAACCTGAATTTTGTGTAATTGAAAAAACCGGACACAAGGAAGATACTCGTGCTTTGTTTAATGCATTAAAACCCTTTGGAATATTAGAGTTCGTGCGCTCGGGTAGAGTCGCTGTGTCTAAGCCAATGAGAAATTTAAATTCTTACTTAGAGGAGATAGGGGAAGCGTAGATTGGTTCAAAGTTCAAATGCCTGTCCGACTTTCGGCGGGTTTAAAGTTCAATGTTAGCTAATGGAGTTAAAAGAAGTGCTAGTAAGTATAGAAAATATAGACAAGGCCGCAGAAAATTTGAAGGGTGTTGCCATGCGTACGCCTTTGCAAAAGAATTTGGCTTTGTCGGATAAGTACGGCTGTGAAGTCTATTTGAAGAGAGAAGATTTGCAGTTGGTGCGTTCATACAAAATTCGTGGTGCTTACAACAAAATTCAATCATTACCTCAAGATGTTTTAGACAAAGGAGTGATTTGCGCCAGTGCTGGAAATCATGCACAAGGCTTTGCTTTTTCATGCAATTTGTTGGGTATTCATGGTAAGGTGTATATGCCTTCTACCACCCCAAAACAGAAAGTGGAAAAAGTGAAAATGTTTGGTAAAGACAAGGTAGAAGTGGTGTTGGCGGGTGATACTTACGATGATAGCTACAAACAAGCATTGGCGGTTTCAAAAGCAGAAGGACTCATTTTCATTCATCCTTTTGATGATGTGAAAGTGATTGAAGGACAGGGCACCGTGGCGAAAGAAATATATGAAGATTTAAAAAATATCGATATCATTTTTGTTCCTGTTGGTGGCGGTGGATTGATGAGTGGATTAGGTTCGTATTTCAAAACTTTGAGTCCGAAAACGAAGTTGGTAGGTGTAGAACCCGCAGGCGCGCCATCTCTTAAGAAATCGTTAGAAGCCGGACATGTTGTTGAATTGAAAGAAATCGACAAATTCGTTGATGGTGCAGCAGTGCAGAGAGTAGGTGATAAAACATTTGAAATCATCAAAGAAGTAATCGACGATTTGGTATTGGTTCCCGAAGGAAAAGTGTGCAGTACTATTTTGAGTTTGTACAATGAAGAAGCGATCGTGGTGGAGCCAGCAGGTTCTTTATCGGTAGCTGCTTTAGATTTTTACAAAGAAGAAATTAAAGGAAAACGTGTGGTCTGTGTGGTGAGCGGAAGCAACAACGACATCGATAGAATGCAAGAAATAAAGGAGCGTTCCATGATTTACGAAGGATTGAAACACTTCTTCATCATTCGTTTTCCGCAGCGACCAGGTGCCTTAAAAGATTTTGTATCTAAAGTTTTAGGTCCCGATGACGATATTACCCGCTTCGAATACGTGAAGAAAAACGCGAGAGAAAGTGGTCCGGCTATGATAGGTGTAGAGCTAAAACACAAAGAAGATTACTTAGGTTTGTTAGAGAGAATGAAACAATATGGAATTAACTACACGGTGATTAATGACGACCCTAGTTTGTTTCAGTATTTTGTGTAGGTAGCTTCTGTGTGTTTTTCTTTCTTAAGCCAATTTATCATTGTGTCTGGTGTCGGTCTTTAAAGTGACGCTAAAGGTTTCGGGCTTGGCGAAGGTGGCGATTTTCACCACAAATGTGGATGCGGAGAACCAAACTTTGATTAACCAGAATTGTGTCTGCGGAGCACTGAACCGCCACTTTTGCCAAACCCGTGTTATGTGATGTAATTCTGTCAGACATTGATTAGGTTTTTACTGTCTAAAATTGTTTCTCCGTTTAGTCGATAAGCTACGAGTTTACCACCTTTTGCAATGCTGTAATCTAAGCAACAAATATTTTCCTTGTAAAGAGATGGTTCACCTTTAAGCCAATAGTGTCCAAAGAATACTTTTTTGTCATTGTCTGGGTAGAAGTCAAGCGACCTTAATTCGGATAATTCAATTGATTGTTCGGGCAAATTATCAATTGGTTCTACACTTATAGATTTGTATGTCATAGTGGACGGGTCTTCCCACCATTTTATTCTTATCTCTGTTCTTTTTGTGCCGTCTTTGTCAGTGAAGTAAAGTCCATTTGGCATTTTCATTTCTTTGCCTTTTAGAGTTTGGTCTATTGCTTCGTTTAATTCTGTTCCTTTTTTAACCGATTGGTAAATAAGTTCATCAGTCAATCTGTCGTTAACCAAAGTCTTTCTCAAATATTCAATATTGTTATTGTCCCAACAAGCGTGAACTGCTCTGAATTTGTCTGTTTCGTAGTATAGTGGTAACGTCTTAAACCAATCTAAATAATCTTCATACTCTTTCTGTCTATTTTGAAATTGTTTCAGTGTCTCGTAGTGCTGAATAATATTTTTAATTAAATGTTTTCTAAGGTGTCCGCCTTCGGTTTCTTGGAAATGGAAACATAGTGCGTTGTATTCGTGATTTCCCATTAATGCAATGGCATTTTCACTGGCCACCATTGCTCTGACTATTTGGAGTGTTTCTCTAATTTTTGGTCCCCTGTCTATATAGTCACCAACAAACAATACTTTTCTATCTGGGTGCGAGTATGCTCCATTAATTTTTGCATAACCCAACTTTAGAAGCAACTCTTCTAGTTTGTCTGCGTGTCCGTGAATGTCTCCAATAAGGTCTATCATATTTTGCTAGTCGTCTTTTTATTATATTACATAACGTTTCGCAGCTACAAGAAGTTGGCGATTTCGAAGCACAAAACTGTCTGCCACCATTGTAT
>JBMTCG010000115.1:0-4179 GCA_049430665.1 Flavobacteriales bacterium
TACTCATGGTTAATAGATTTCGTCTTTATACTGAGGTTTTGCAGAATGGTTGTGGTTTGAGAATATTTTTTTTGGCGAAGTTTCACCCCTCTCTACTCCCCAGGCGCGCGCTTCCAAGCGCGTGCCCATTGTAATGGCATTTGTAATGCCTATACATTAAAGATTAAATGAGGGATGCAATCAGATAAATAGAATAAACTTGGTGCTGTACCTTATTTTTCAATTGTCAATACAAGACAAATTAATACAGTTGATATTTGATTTCTCATATTGTTATTGCTATGATAAATAGGGACTGCAAAGAGTTTTGAATAAAGTAAACCTGGTTGCTATACTAATTTTGAAATTATTTTTTATAAAGTTCTACTTTCCTTCCGTCAGGGTCTGAAACAATGGTCAAGAAACCGAAGTCGGTGAAGGTTGGTTCTGAAAAAGGGATGGCCTGATTACTTAATAATTTCAACATTTATTCGAAGTTGTCGATTGCAAAACCTAGTCTAAGGCTTTTGTCTATCTCTGTTTGACTTTTTGTCAAAGGATAAATTTCTAACACCATAGTTCCTATTTTCGCTGAGTAATGCATTGGCGAATTACCGTGCTTATGGTATTCGAATGTGAAACCAAGCAAACCGTAAAAGTCAGCAAGTCTTTTTTGGTCATTTGTCCGAATTACAATAAGTCTTATTTCCATTTTTTCATTTTATTTTGCTTGTTGACCTTCCTGACCGATTACTTCTCCACCAATTTTCATCATATCAAATAGTTGGGAAACAACCCAATTAAGTTCGTCTTGATTGCAATAATATCCCTCAATCTGTCCGTATGTTTTGTAACTTGAAATATTGAAACCTTCTTCAATGTCGTTATACCAAATAATTTTTGTTCCACATATTGCTACAACCCAAAAACCGCCTCCCTCAATACCATGGGCCTTCTCAATCCATTTAGTAGGTTCAATATTAATCAAATGCCAAAAGCTCCAAAGTTCTCTATCTAATGCATTTTCGGACTTTTGAATTAGGTCATGAAGTTCACTTATTGATATTGGCTTCCATTCAGTCATTGTATTTGATATTATAAAACACAACTATTTGCAGTCTTTCGACGGGCGGACTCTTTAGCACAAAAATTTATTTAAGAAACTGCTTTTGCTAATATATTCATTTCGGAGACAAGTTAATTAACTTAGGTGGTAAAAATCGACACTCCGATTTTGTAGAGGTTTTAACTAGATAGAGCTGTGGTTAAAAATCCATCTCCCTCCCAATTCACAGGCATTTACACACGCCCTCTTCTCTAAGAGGGAGAAGTTAGTACTGGCTTACTGGAAAGAATTTTTAAGTGCTACCCTCCGTGAACTCTGTCAAGCACAGCGCCTCTGTGGGCAAAAATTGTTGTGCTTAATTTTCAAAAAGCTATGTAAGCTCTGTGAACTCCGTGCCTCTCTGGTTAAAAATCCATCTCCCTCCCACTTCACAAGCATTTACACGCGCCCTCTTCTCTAAGAGGGAGAAGGTAGTGGTGGCGTTACTGAAAAGATTTTTAAAGTGCTACACTCTGTGAACTCTGTTAAGCAAAGCGCCTCGGCGAACAAAAACAAGTGTGCTTAATTTTAAAAAAACTTTGCGAACTCTGTGAAAAAGCTCTGTGCCTCTGCGGTTAAAAATCTTTATGCAAGTTCAAACCTAATCACTTCACGTAAGTAAGATTCACCACCCCCGTATCAAACGACTTAGTATCTACTAATTTCCAATTCGTTTCTTTGGTTTTGTTAGTAAACAAAGGAATTCCATCACCAATAATCTTTGGAATAATCGTGATGATCATTTCATCTAGAATTTCATCGTTGATAAATGTGGTGAGAAGTTGAGAACCACCTACAAGCCAAATATCTTTCTCTGCTTTGGCTTTCAGTTTTGTTACAAAGTCTTTAATATTTCCGTGCAACAAATAAGTATCATCACTTTTAATTTCTAAGTTTTTGTTGTTGCTTACCACATAAGTATCGAATCCTTTGTAAGGCCATTCTCCCCCAAAACCTATTACTTCATCGTAGGTGAGTCGGCCCATAATGATTGCACCAATTCTATTTAATAGGTCGGCATAGCCGTAGTCGCCTGTTTGCGGACTAGGAATAGATGTTAGCCAATCTAAATTTCCATCGGGTCGGGCGATATAGCCATCAAGGCTGGTGGCGATATATAAAACTGTCTTTGCCATTTTTTAATTACTATTACTTGTATTTGAACGAGAAATATAAAAAGAATTCTTTTGTATAACAGTTTTCAATCGTTGCTAATAGCAGAATTTTACACCTTCACACCAATCGTGTTTAATACAATTGACAACATAAAAAAGCACCTGCCGGGAAGTGCAGGTGCTCAAAACTTAACATTTAACCTTAATTGTCTGGACAATAGCTAAAACAAACTTGTTAATTAAAAGTTACTAGCCTTTAAAAATAATATTGAATTGGTATGTATTTTGGCTAAATGAAGCAAAACAGACACATAAAATTTAGCATTACACATTTGGCAATCGTTTTGTTTTTCTCTCAAGTTGTGTCTGCGCAAACAAGCGATTTCGTTGAGTGGCAAAAAAATTATCCCGACTTAATATGGAACTTCGAAAAGAATTTAGATGATCCTTTGAGTGGCTCGCTGCAAAAAATTCCCGATCAGTATTTTAGTCACGACACCCTTCCTTTATGGCTCTTTAACTGGAATTCGGTGGCTAACAGCAACGTTTACAGCATAGGAGTTTCCGACCCCTTTTTAGATTTAGACAAGGCTTACAAACAAGCATACAATAGAGCTGTTTTCTTACTGTCGATTCAAATGTTTACTGCCATCAACGGAATGAATGAATTCTACACGCGCACAGATGACATTAATTTGGAAAAGAATGATGCTTACACACAGTACTATCAACTTTTTTCAAAATCGAATATCAACGACAGCATCATTCAAGTGGTTGAAAAAAGTATTTTGAAAACAGGCGAATGTGTGATTAAACTTAAATATCCTTTAGATGCCTCTTTCTTAAAAAACTTCAACACTTTTATAAGTATGGAGTGGTACAGTCAGGAAAAATCTCTAGACCTTGGTTTTGAAAGCACCGAAAAACTTATTCTAACTGGCAACACCATTAGCAGAAATGGCTTATCTGAAGGATGCTCTTACACCTATAAAAGATACAATGAGAAAGATGAAGTTTTATCTGAATGTCCCGAAAACACAGAATACTACGTACCCAACTTCACCTATTTCAACGGCAACAAAAACTTACAAAGCACTCAAGGTTTATGGAATTCCATTTTCTACAATTTCATTAAAAAAATGGTGAGTAGCAGTCAGCTTTCTAACATGGAAGTTAAAAATGTAAGTGATGTGCATCAAAAACTCGACAATAATCTTTCGCGTGAAATCATCATGAGACAAAGTGATTTCTTTGTAAGTAAAATAGACAGCAATTTGAATATCTCTTTTTATAGAGAGCCGCTAAGCGATACTACTATTCACGATGTAAAAGAGGGCAGCGTTGTATCATGGCATCCAAACGGCATAAAACAATCGGAGTTTTATTACACCAATGATTTGTTGGATGGCTTGCAAAGAGAATGGACTTCTAACGATAAACTTGTTTCAGAAATAAACTACAGCAATGGCGTATTGCATGGTTTGTATCAAAAGTGGTACGACAATTATCAACCTAAAGAATATCTGTATTACAACAACGGAAAGCCTTTTGGGGATCATAATTTATGGTATGAAGACGGACGAATTCAACTGCAAGAAGGCTACAATGAAAATGGAAATTTAGAAGGTAAATATTTAGAGTACTACGCTACAGGATTTTTAAAAACAAAAGGAAAATATAAAGACGGCATAAAAAAAGGTTGGTGGAAGTACGTTGACGACAAAGGTAAATCGAAACGTGAGTTTTACAGAAAAGGCAAAAAGATATTGGGCTAATGAGCCTGTATTGGTCTAACTAAATTTACAATTCAGCTCTTAACAATTTCGTAATGACGTGTTGTTGTTAGCGTAATCAATTATGATAATTCTTTGTGTTTCTTTGTTACATCAAGTTCTTTAAAACGTACAAATGAACATCTCAAACAAAGCGATCCATCAATGAGTCCGTCAACAAACCACTTGAAACCAACAGGCACTTCCA
>JBMTCG010000116.1:0-4121 GCA_049430665.1 Flavobacteriales bacterium
ATTGCAATAAGTAAATACCAAAACTTATTTCTCCTAAAAACACCAATGGTTTCCAAGTAAATACTTTGGCAATTCTTCCTTTATCTGCAGATATAAAAATAATTAGTGGAACAAATGCTACAGCTAAGAATCCATTGTGATAAATGATAGGAAGAGGGAATTTTAAAAGCAGAAGCAAAAGGCAGAAGCTTGCGATAACCAGCACTCCGTTCCATTTGTGTGTGATGAAGCGTTCTTTATATTTAAGAAAGAAGATACCCGCCAGCGTGCCTATTAGAAATTCATTCAAATGGCTGAGGGGAAAAAAATAAATCAAATCGTGATTCACCGATGGTTCGGGTTTGTACCAATTATCTGCGGCATAGCTTAGTAAGAGCTGACTGCTTATCCAAAATATAATTGTTCCTAACGAAATTTGCTTAAAACAAAATTTCTTGTACAAAACGTTGATTAATAAAGGAAAAATAGCTTAAAAGAAAAACTCGACCGATAATGACCAGTCGGGGAAATTTAACGACTGCGCATGCAAAGGAACCCAAGATTGAATTGCGAAAATATGAGTCGAAATATCTATTGCATTATAGGGAAGATTTAGTACAATACTAAAAACCAAAACGGCTAATAAACAGCACAGATACAGCGGATATATTCTTGCAAATCTAGCAATGAAATATTTTTTTGCAATTACTTCTTTACCTGAATAAGCGATAATCATAACAAAGCCCGATAAGATGAAAAAGTAACTTACTCCGTACAAGGCTTGATGAAAAAATACACCCAAAATGAAAGGTTACTACTGCAATTGCTGCCAAAAATCTTGTAAAGGTTAATTGCTCTAAACGCATTATTTGTTCATTAAGATGAAAATCAAATCTATAATAAATTTTATTATGAAGAGGCAAGAAGAGTAACCAAAACAAAAATGCTCCCCGGGGAGGAGAGCATTTTATCACCTAAAACTTAAACTATGAAAAACTAACTTTACTAACTAACTATACCGATTGAACGCTGTGGAGAAAATAAAGGTTTCGTTTTTATTGAAAAATTATTTTAAAATTTCTTCCATCTTCACCATTACCTTGCTGAGTGCGGTTTTCATGTCGTCACTTCCTGAAAGAAAAGTAGGAACATATTTTATGGCCACTACAAAATGTTTCTTCTTTTTGTTCACCGAATTCCAAGTCGACCATTGATCTAAACCAGTAAATTTTTCGCCGTACATGGTATTGAATCTGTTTTCTAAATCGTCGAAAATGTTTTTGGTGATGCTGTCGTTTATGCCGTAAACATTCATTTCTGCAAAGGTGAGTTCATTTTGTTTGTTGAATCTGTAATCGCAATAAATGAAATTGTTGGAGCCTAAGGTTTGTTTGTATGAATCGAAAAATGTTCCTGCTGTTTCGCGTTCTCCTTTTTCTCCTATATACACACTGTCTTTGTGGTCGCCAATATCGAAGCCTCTCATTGTTCTGTCACTTCCGCGATCGCGCAAATTGCTGATGAGGTTGTAAAATATGGGTCCGCTTTTATTGATGTATCTCGCTTTTGGCGTGTTTGTTTTATTTACAACAGGGGTATTTTCATTAGCGCATGAAAAGAATAAAACAGAGGAAGCGAAAAGAAATATTTTAAAAAAGTTCATTGTTATTTAAGCTTAAGCATGGTGAATGTTGCATCTAAATATTGAAAGAAATCTTTTGGATGCTTTTGTCCAGGAGAATCTATTCGTTGTTTTCCAAGTCGCACTACAATCACATCGTAATCTGGCATGCAAATGATGTATTGTCCGTTTATTCCTCTCGCATAAAACACCTTATGATTTTTGTAATCGCACAACCACCAGCTATAACCATAGCGGTCGTTGGGTTTATTAAAATCTTCATCAATGGCGTTGAAGGGTTGAATGGAAGCCAACACGTAATCTTCGGGTACTATTTGTTCGTGGTTTACTCTTCCACTGTCGAGATACAATTTTCCAATGCGGGCAAAATCGCGAGCAGTGGCGTAAAAGGCGCTAAACGATTTTTCATCGCCGCCTTCTCTGTCTAAGCTCCACAGCGCATCATTTTCAGCGCCTATTTTGTTCCATAATTTTTCTTGGCAGTACGGACTGATTTTCTTTCCACATGCTTTTTCTAAAAGGAAAGAAAGTATGAGTGTTGTGCCACTTCTGTATTCAAATGCTTTACCTGGTTCTTTGGTTACTTGATATTCGCTCACCAATTCTCGCTGATTTTCTCCATAATAGGCTTTTGCTGGAAAACCAAAAGGATCGCTATAAGGCTCATCGAAGTTTACACCGCTAGTCATGGAGATTAAGTTTTTCACTTTAAGATTGGCCGCCATGCCGTCTTTATATTCGGGTAAAAAATCGCCAACAGCTTGGTCAACCGATTTTATTTTACCTTCTTTAATGGCGATTCCTGTTAAAATACTCACCACTGTTTTTCCCATCGAGAAAGAGTTAGAAATGGTTTTCTCATCGTAATCATCCCAATATTTTTCGAAACAAATTGAGTCGTTTTTGATAATTAGAAAAGCTCTGCTTTCTAGTTCTTCTGCCGATTTTAAGAGGTCTTGAGGATATTTTGCTGTATTATAATTTTTGGAGAAAGGCCAAGGTTGAGGGTTTGTTGCTGTGATGGTGCTGCTGTAAAAAATGTCGTATTCATCTATTTGCGGACCTTTCTTTCCTTTCAAATAAGTATTGGCAATTCCCTTGTAAAGATGCGTGTTTCCGCTAACTAAAAGTGCAATATGAAGAACAATAAAGACACAAGCAATGATGAGTAAAACTTTTTGATACTTCCGCATGGTAAAATGAATTTTCTTCTTTACGCTTTACTTGCTGATAGGTTGCTTTCTTCTACTATTTCCATGTTGAACAATGCCGATAGGTGTTTTTTCATTTTTTCGCCCACTTCATCTAAAGAGATTTTCTTGCCCAATTCTTTATCCATGGATGTTACTTTCTTGTCGCTAATGCCACAAGGCACAATATTGTTGAAGTAATTCAAGTCGGCATTTACATTGAGTGCGAAGCCATGCATGGTTACCCATCTGCTGCAGCGTACGCCCATGGCGCAAATTTTTCTTGCTTTAAATGGGTCTTGGTAATCTATCCAAACACCGGTGAGTCCTTCTATTCTTCCGCTTTCAATGCCGTATTCTTTTAAAGTAAGAATTACTGCTTCCTCTAAATAGCGAAGGTATTTGTGTATGTCGGTGAAGAATTGGTCGAGGTCGAGAATGGGGTAGCCTACTAGTTGTCCCGGACCATGATACGTTATATCGCCCCCGCGATTGATTTTGTAAAAGGTAGCTTGATTGTCTTTTAGTTCGGTGTCATTCACCAACAAATGCGATGAATCTCCACTTTTACCTAAAGTATAAACGTGAGGATGCTCGCAAAAGAGCAAATGATTTTTAATTTCTTTTTGGTCCTCTGGATTTTTGCGGTTGTACAATTTCAGTTCTGTAGATTCATTGAACAGCTTTTCCTGGAAGTCCCAAGCGGCTTTGTAATCAATGAGTGCAAGATTTTGAAAATGTACTACAGGCATGTGGCAAAGATAGAAAGTAAATGTTTGGAAAAATTGTTTGTTATTCTACTTCACTCCACCGCCATTATCCATCTCCTTCACTGGCGACACAAATGCCAACTCTCCCTTGCTATTTTCCGCCATCAAAATCATTCCTTGAGATTCAATTCCTTTGATGTTTCTTGGTGCAAGATTTACAAGTATCGTTACTTGTTTGCCAATGATATCTTCTGGTTTGTAATGCTCTGCGATGCCTGAAACTACAGTTCTTTGGTCGATACCAGTATCAATTTTAAGCTTCAACAATTTCGCTGTTTTTGCTACTTTTTCTGCTTCAATGATGGTTCCAACACGAATATCCATTTTAGAAAATTCATCGAAAGAAACATTTTCTTTTTGAGGCGCAGCGGCTGTTTTGGCTTGTTGCGCTTGTGCACGCGAAGCATTTAATTTCTCTAGTTGAGCAGCAATCACATCGTCTTCAATTTTACTGAAAAGTAATTGAGCTGGCGCGATAGCAAAGCCATCAGTTAATAAAATATCTTTGTTGGCATCGTTCCATTGTGTGTTTGAAATACC
>JBMTCG010000117.1:0-4096 GCA_049430665.1 Flavobacteriales bacterium
ATGCTGATTGTAAATAGTAATCACTTCAATAAATTTTAAATACAAAGCATTTGTTCTTCTTTGTTTAAAAACCGATGAAGGCAATTGCAAATATGTGGCGTAAGGGTTGCGCACTGTTTTGGCCACTATCATGCGCTGAATATGCAAAAACAACTTTTGCCATTTCTCTTCTTCTGCAAAGTTGATGAGTTGTGCCGATAGCTTTTGCTGATATTCAATAATGCGTTGGTCTTGTTCTTCGCTGCCGTCTATATGAATGAGCAAACTTCTGTTGGCGTTGTCTTCGTAAATACTTTCTTTGGTGGTGCAGCCCGCTACACATACTGCGCCCTGGGCGGTGTAGCTTTGTTTTTTAATTTCTCCTTTACTGTCTTTAATACTTATTACCTTGTTTAGTTTTTGTTTGCTTTGCAGCTCGCGCAGCGGATACAACACTTCTTGTGCGCCATCCATATCTTCAATGAGCAATATTTTGTGTTGTAGTTCTTCGCTCTTAAAATAATACAAGGCGTTGGCGCTAAAAGCCGTTATTTCTATTTTGTGTTCTGTAGGAATAAGCTGCGCTATCTTTTCTTGCAAATAGGTTTTACCGCTGCCGCTGGCGCCAAAACTAATGATGTGCAGCGGCTCGGGCAATATCCTGCTTAAGAACACCAAAAACATAATCATTCTGTTTTCTTCCTCGCCCACAATGCCTGTCTTGCCTAAATCATCAAAGGTGTTTTGCATTAGGTTTTCATCGCGCAAATAATTTAGCGCTTCTTCTTTTTCGGCTGATGTAAGTAGCGGAGATTCTTTCACTGCCGGACTCAAATTTCCCAAGCGTTGAAAGCGGTAATTCTCTAATTCGCTGGTGAGTTGTTGCAGCGCTTGTTCCATTAAAGTGCTGCCTATATCCAAGCGATTGCCACACCATTGCACCAGGCGTTGCACTTGCTCGGCATGATACAAATCTAAATGCTGCCGAACGGGATGATAGTGATTATCGGCATTGCTAATTTTTAAGGTCACTTTTAAACGTTCTAAGCCACTTATGGCAACGCCGCCTAACACAGTGAGGCGAATGTTGGCGTGGGCGAGTTCTAAGGCTTCGGGGTTGGTGGTGTTTAATGAAAAAGCAGTAGATGAAGGTGTCGCCGAAGTGTTTTGTTTGGGCGCTTTGGGGCGACGGACTATAGTTTTAATGTCATTCATAAAACATATATGATTGTAATAAACACAATAATGTATTTCAAATATACAAATAAATCATATATGTAATATATTATATGTAATTAAAAATTCATTTGTGATATCATGATACATTAGAATAAACTCCGCTAACATATTTGTTACTTTTGGTTTATGACAGAACTCAATAAGCTAATAATTAATATTGGAGATAATCTCAGAAAACTGAGAATACAAAAGGGTTTGTCGCAAAAAGAAGTGGCCGACTTAATGGGTGTAGCCACCACTCAGTACGGAAGAATAGAAAACGGAAAAACAACACCCACCATTGCTTCTCTTTTTAAAGTATCGAAGGCACTTAAAGTAAATATTCGCACTTTTATTGGTCCGCTTGAAATCGCCGACCAAGACATAAAAGATAAAACCATTCTCGAAAAAGCTAAGATGCTAGAAGAGCTTGGCGACGAAGACAGAAAAGCCATTTTTCGCATTATCGAACTAGCCGCGAAACAAAAGAAATTTTCGGAAATTTTTAATGATTTTAAGAAGTAAATTACTGTCCGTCCCTATTTTTGTTATTCAATTACTTGAGAGAAATTTTAAAACTTGGGCGCTGTCCCTAATTACCCAATGGAAATATAAATCCTATTGACAACACCAATATTAAAGATAAATCGCTTTTCGAAAAAATGAAAATGGTTGATGAACTTCCCGATGAAGACAAAACAGCCATCTTTAGAATGATTGAATTGGCTTCGAAACAGAAGAAGTTTTCGGAGATTTTTCAAACAAATACCCTCCGTCCCTGATTATTTCTAATTATTTCCTATTTCGGATTTCCGTGGAAAGCGATTGTAACACTACCAATTACGCGAACTGTTTTGTGAAATGGGCGCAAATATTCGAACTATTTTATTGCGAAATTTCTGTGAAAAGCGAGCATAGCTGTCTTTAATTATCATTTATTTCCAGAAGTGCATTGTCAAACCACACATCTTCGTAAGTTGGAGTAGCTAAGAATCTCCAACCTGCAGCTAAACCCAAATACTGTTCTATCCAGGGACACCAATCCTTAATATGTGACACGTGCAATGGCTGGAAAAAATCTGGTGCATCAGAATACTCGCCAGCCCAAATATACCAGCCTGTCGTATCCCCGTCTGGTTTATGTCTCAATCCATGAACAGGCAACACACCTTGTCTTACTGAAATTGAAATCCCTACCTTTAAATTTAATGGACAATCCAAGTATTCTGCTTTAAATTTTGCACAAACGGTTTTTTGTTCATTTATCATGACCGTAATTTATTAATTTCTTAATCGATTTAAAATTATATTTTTCATTTTTCTAGAGTAGGCACTCATTTGAGCGCCTTGCTTAGACGAACATGTGGGACATTGTGGCTGAACTGCATCCAAAGACCTCATTCTTTTTTTATCAATTCTGCCCGTTTCGTAATGCTCTTTTACTAAGGGATATTTATGATCTGCCACATTTTGCTGGCCCACACTGCCGCAGTCCACACATGCCTGATCTTGCACAGATTTTCTTTGAAGTGGGGTAGTTGCATTGGATGGTCGCTTATAAATTTCATCTGTTACTGGTGCTTCCATACTAATCTCTTCAGCTCCTGCCGCCGCTTCTGCACCCATGTCTTCAACTACAACTTCAGTTACCTGTTCTTCCACGATAACTTCATCAGTAACAGTTATTACCGTTTCCTCCGTGGCGACTCCCTCGGGAGCTAAGAGTGGTGCCGTTACAAAAAGTACAGCTGGTAAAACAGCGTGCTCACCTGCCCCTTCTGGAGTGCTTACTGAAGCATCCATTGCTTGTGCTATTTTTTTTGGCGTTTTTGAATTAATATTGCTTAACGCATTCTGAACCTTAAGGCATGTTTGCGGAATATGCGTGACGACATATGCTGTATTTACAGCTAAATGAATAACCCCTTTCACTACTCCTTTTGCAATGTCAAAACTTGTTCTAGCTGCACCTTTTGCACTTTTCCATAACGACCCCCAAAAGGTTACGTGTTCTATAACCTCTCGCTTCTTGACGTACTTTATCTCTGAATATAGGACAACTGATGCTCCACCAACATAAGTTACATCATTCTGAGAAAATCCTTTCTGTGGATTTGGCGTGTAGCTAACATTTAGAGTAGTATATAATATTTTTCCTGCTAGGTCACTCGTCTCAACATAATAAGTACCATCTTTAGCCTTATACAAATTGTTTATCTGCTGCCCATTCTCGGATTTCCATTGACCAACAAGTTCATCACCTGCTCTTAATCCCATCGGGTCATTCAACCCAATCGGATTATTATCCATACTAGTATAGGGACTCTGCCAAGGTTGGAAAACTGGGTCAACACTAAACCATCTTCCCAATCTAGGGTCGAGTTGTCTAAATTCAGTAGTATAAGAATTTCCATCACCAGAAACTTCATTATCCTTTTCAGAACCTTGATATCCGAATCGATAATCACCATGGAAACCTCTTCCATTCATCTCCATACCAAATTCATGATAATGCGGAGGGTAGGTATATTACTATTTTATCAAAGAACTATCACATCCTTTTTTCGCGATGAAGAAAAGGGAAAAAGAAAAAATATTTTGTGCTGTGTTTTGCATTGAATCGAAGATAAATAAAATGAAAGAAAATCTGCGAAAATCTGCGAAATCTGAGGGAGAAAAATTGGTCGCGCAGGAAGTACTTGTTTAAAACAGACAATGCAATTGTTGGAGTAGGAACGTCACCTGTCTTTAGACTGGCGCCATATTTAGATACTTGATTTACCTACTTTTTAAATAACAATAACTCTGCACTCTTAGCTCTTTAAACCAAATTAATTAGATTTTCGTACATTAGTGGTATGGATTTACAAGCAAGAAAAATACAGCTTATTCAGTTCCT
>JBMTCG010000118.1:0-4047 GCA_049430665.1 Flavobacteriales bacterium
TAAGGGAAATATTGCTCGGACCGCCAGTTCATTAAGTTTTTTCCAATTTATAGAGCGGGGAATACGAGCCGTATATGCATTCGAAGGGATGTAGTCAAAAAGCTCAATGGATAGTTGTGTTAACGATTTTCGAATGTCTGGATTTGGAATTGTTTCAAACTGAATAACTGCATAGTAATACTCTTTGAAGAGTACCTCATTTAAGGACGTAGCATTTATAGCTAATTGATCTACATTTTTTTTCGGGCTATAGTCTCCACTCTGAAAATGAATGATCGTATCTTTTTTTATTTGTGCATCTACATGGAATTGAGAAAGTCCAAAAAATAGTAGGACGAGAATTATACGGCAGCTAAGCATGTTAGAATTATTTAGTGCAATGTAACTTTTTTATATTTTTCTCCTTCAATTTTATTGAACATTTTGTTGCTCCATAAATGTAAGTCTATCCCAATAGCCTCTTTGATAAATAATTTTGTCATTCTCAAACCAAAAAAGTGTACAACCTCGTAGCCCTTTCGGATCTTTCCATTCTAAAATACCAACATTTCCATCTTCAAAAATGTTATCAATAATACATACCATTTCATACTGCTCAAATTCGTTTTTGAATACTTGTTTGATATTTTCTCTTCCTTTTATAAATCCAATTGGAGTTTGATGATTGATGCTATTTACTTCGTATAAATCACTAATGCCTTCATAGTCTAACGCATTAAAAAGCGCTACCCATTTTTCTATAATTTCTTTTGGCTTCATTGATCAGAGTTTTGAAAATAAGTATTCATCAATTGATAAGTTTTTAAACTTAATTAGTGAGCTTGGGTTAATGATTTTATGACATCTTTTAGTAAATAAAACAGAAATACAATAGCGCCGATTGTTATTTCCTTTTTGTACTTCGTTACAAAATCAAAACCATTTTTCATTTTAATTGATTTTATCATTTAAGCCAACTCCAAATCCAAACATGCCTGCTACAAGAACTAAATGAAAAATTAAGAGGGCTTTTTGCCATGTTGGCCTGTCATTCAACTTTTGTTCTGCATCAAACGGATCAAATGCTAGTGCAATACCAAGCGAAGCAGCTGATTGCATGTAGTCTTTAGAATAAAATGCTTGATATAAGCCAACTAGTAGAAAGCCAATGTAGAGAAACTTGTTAAATGGGGTTTTCATATCAGTTGATTTTTCAGTTTCATATGTACTTTATTCAAATTCAAAGCTAGGTGATAGACAAAGAAAAAGCCATCATTTCTGATGGCTTTTCCAGTGTGGCTCCCCTTTTCGACGAAAGATGCAACTATAATGCAATGATTGAGTTTGTGACGATTAAAAAATTTAAGGGTTGAACTTCTTGTCAAATTGCAAGAAGTTTAAAAAACTACTTTAATCTATTTTTGAAGTTCATAATAGTACTGAATTAATCCTGTTTTATACTCTCTTCTGCTCTTTTGTTTAAAATCATTTGGTATGATACCATTATCAAAAAGCAATTTCCCTTTTTCAAGTTTAACTGGTATTACAGATAGAATTATTTCATCTATTAATCTTTCATCTAATAATGATTTTGCTAAGGTAGCTCCACCGTCACAATAAATATTTTTATGATGAGATAATTTTATTTGGGTTACAAGTGCTTTCAAATCACCATTATAAAATAAAAGGTTCTCTCTATCAGACTTTAACGAACTTCGTGTTGCTACATAAACATTTTTATCTGGGTGATATGGGTAACCCATTCCAATAACTATTTCATATGTTATTCTTCCTACTATAATCGCTCCTACAGAGTTGATAAATTCTTTGTATCCATAATCCTCTCCTTCAACTTGATAAGGGTTCAAAAAATCAATATTGTCATTTTCCCCTGCAAGAAATCCGTCGCTGGACATAGCGGTATATAAAATTGTTTTGCTACTCATTTATAAAAAAAGAAAAAAGGGTTACACTATACAAGTATAACCCTTTTACTTTTATATCAGCTCCCCTTTTCGACCAAAGATGCAGCTATAATGCGATGATTGAGTATGTGACTATCAGGAAATTGAAGAGTTGAACTTCCTGCAATTTTGAAGGAGGTTCATTTCTTTATTTCCTGTTAGCAATAATCAATTTTTAAAATCAAGACTACCGCAGGGAACCATTACAACATCTGTACCGGCTGTAATCTTGTAAAATAGGTTTTTATCTTTTATGACATATTCTGCCCTAACAGGCCATTTTGTTTTATGGATGAAAATTACACTGTAAAATAAATAATTCTCGAAAGGCGAAATTCTATTATTCAAATCCTTTAATTCATTTGATTCATTATTTATAAGAGATGGTATGCCCGTAAGACCATAGTCGAACTCTTGCACTTTGTCAATTGTCATATTTGACTTTGTAAAGGCAACTTTACCGTACGATTCTTTAGATTTAAAAGTAATGATTGTCGGAAATTTAATTTTTAAATCCAGAGGTAATGATGCTTCATTACGTATATTAGTCCAAAAAATAAAATAGTTGTACTCTTTTCCTTCATAGGAAATGATTCCCCCTCCTTTAGGTAAGCTATTGGTAATGATTATTTTATTATTTGCTGAAGAATTATAGACAACTTTAGAATACTCCCAATTCTTATTTTGAACTGACTGTCCATACAAGTTTAAAGAGAATAATACTAGAAGGCAAGTTGAAAATGTATTCATAAAATCAAAAAGGGTTACACTCTACAAGTATAACCCTTTTACTTTTATATCTGCTCCCCTTTTCGACGAAAGATGCAGCTATAATGCGATAATTGAGTATGTGACGATTAGGAAATTGAAGGGTTGAACTTCGTGCCGACTATTATGAGGTGTTTTGTTCTATACATAATCACGTCAAAAAAGCACTATCGAATGATCTTAGTTTGAATGATAGCAATAACAGCACCCCCAAAAAATGTGTAGAGTATGTCTTGGATATCAAATTTTGAAGTATAAATAAACTTTTGAATGAATTCGTAAATAACCATTGAGGCTACTGGAATTGTAACTAATAATATTTTTCCTAACCTGTTTTTCCAAGTCTCTTCCTTTTCAAATAAAATCATCAATAAGGAAATTCCAATCACAGAGGTTATTTGCGTAAATGAGTCTTTAAAACCAATATCTTGAATCGACTGACTATAGGCAAATGGTCGGTATAAAAAATCTAGTCCTAAATGAACAATAATCACAATAATCAAGGCAGCAAGTGATTTTTTCTTTCTTTGGCTTAACGAGTTCATCTTTATTTACTCTGGTCAATGATTAATTTTAAATCATTCGGTATCTCCATGCGCCTAAGTGGTGGTACATTTGCTCCGCCGGTGTTGCCAATAGGAATTTCTCCAACAAACGATTTTACACCACCTACAAGTAAACGCGGTATTTGCCCGACAATCTCTTTAAAGTCTTTAATCTTAATTCCGAATAGTAACATTTTCCAATGGACTAGTGTGTGATGATATGGATAGGGTTGTCCAAGGATATGGGCTCTCTCAAGATGATACCAGCTTGACCTGAAATCGTTCACTTTGAAATATATACCCGCAATTTCTAACTCTTTAATAAAAAAAGGGGTTAGCCTATCAGGCATTGTTGTGTGTATTTTCATACGGTCTCTTTTAATGCAAAAAAGGTTACACTATAAAAGTATAACCTTTTTATCATTACTGCTCCCCCTTCAGGACTTGAACCTGAGACCCTCTGATTAACAGTCAGATGCTCTAACCAACTGAGCTAAGGAGGAGTGTTCCCATTAACGGGTTGCAAAAATAATGAAATTTAGCTAAGTACAAAAGTTTAAAAGAAAGAATTAGGCTTAAAACCAATAAAAATTCCCTCGGGGCGCAGTTCTATTGGGTAGGTTTTTAGGAAATAACCCTCCCCAGTGGTGTTTCGTCCATTTTTCATGTCAAAAGCATATCGGTGTAAAGGACAAACTACTTGACCTAATGGGTTGATATAACCCTGTGCCATCCTACCACTGGCATGTGGACATTTTTGAGTAAAGGCAAAATAGCTATCCTTGAACTTA
>JBMTCG010000119.1:0-3898 GCA_049430665.1 Flavobacteriales bacterium
GGCCTTCTAGCCACAAACCCTCCAAATTTCCGACAAAGTGTTTAGGCGTATAAGTCAGTGTTCAATTAAGCAATATGTCTTCTAGCATTTTATCGATGTCTATTTTTCTTCTGTTGTCATAAAAACTAAAATAACCGGTAAAGTGGATATGCTGCCAAGCAGCGGGGGATAATTTTCTAAGAAATTTTAGTACCTTTTTGTTCTTTGGATTTTTGTTGAGCAGGTGGGAATGAATTGAAGCGTTGTAATAAATAATGGCGCTTGCAATTAATAAACCACACTGATTGCTAATTTCTATTTCAAGATCAGTGCGTCCCAGCAAAGCTTTTCTACCGCTAACCTTGGCAATAGCTCCACGTAATGTATGGTAGGATTCAAGCCTATTTTGTGATCTATGCGCATTCTCAAGGATTTTAGGATCTAAAATGCATTTCAATGTATAAATACTTCTGATTAACTTGTTGTACTCAAAAAGAGCTTTTCTTGTTTTGTTGTTCGTAGAAAGCGCGCAAAGCTTTTTAATCAGCGTGCTTTGGCTCATTTCTTTTAAAGCTAGAGTAGCAATAATGCGGTCTATATTATCTTTTTCATCTATGATCAACTGACGATCAATTACACCAATTGGCTGAACTAGAAAATTTTCATAGGAAGCTGGATCCTTTGTCCCATATACATTGTTTAGTTCACTTTTTAGATTTGCAAATCTTGGTCTTAATTCACCACCAAACATATGAAAAAGCGCAAAGTTAGCTTTATTCACGCTGTGCATGTCACCAGTAATAACCGTTGGGTTAATCGGAGATGTATTGTTATACCAAATATCAAACACAAAATTACTTTCGTGCTCGTGGGCGCCAATCACATCCGAGTTAATTGGCACGTAATTGGATAGCATTGTATATGCAACTACCCCACGACCTTTTTTAAAATATTTCCGCGAATACCGTGCTTTAGTTGTTGGTGTTAGGGCTTCAAACTTTTGTCCGTCGACAGCACCATAAAGCACATTAAGATCAAAGGTATAATGAGGAAAAATGCTTAAATGGGCGATATGATTGGCAATAATTGAATTGGCTTTTTTTAGGGTAACAAGCCTCATATACTGTTTATAGGTAGATTCAAGGATATGATAAGCACAATCACTGGTTTGTGCCATTTTATGATTACCAATATTGGTGGCTTGGGAAATCATGACCGCAATTAAGTTATTAAAATCTACCTTCTGTTTGATATAAAGGGGCTGTAAAGGGGTGAGTGCTGATAAGAAGTGGCACTTATCATTAACGAATCGCAAGACATCGCTCAAGTCACAAACTGGTAGTTTACCATAAAAAGTCTGTTTTTCTAAGGTTTCTTCTTCATTGACAGTCCTTGGCTTAACCCACAGCACTTCCTTTTTTATGTGGCTATATTTTAGATGTTTCAATGCGCCTTGTTTTAAGTTATGATTAACCTCGGTCCACAGGGTATCAAGCTCTTTAAAAAGTAAATCAAGTTGTGAGTCACATGGTGTTTTGATCCACGGAATTGCAAGCGCGTCTAAGACATGCTTCTTCTCCTCAAGAGATAC
This sequence comes from Flavobacteriales bacterium, assembly GCA_049430665.1. Classification (GTDB taxonomy): domain Bacteria; phylum Bacteroidota; class Bacteroidia; order Flavobacteriales_C; genus JAHEZL01. The sequence continues at coordinate 1,571 of JBMTCG010000119.1, forward strand.
CAGATCATGCGCGAAAGGACGATGACGCACACTGTCCTCAATATAGAGTGCGCCTGTTTCTATTTGTTTGGTAATTTGGCAATACACGGCTATTTCATAGCGATTTGCTTGAATAGTCGGCTCGCCATTTTTGTCATCTGTTAACAAATAAGACTCCAATCGTTTTGATATGAAGTCCCGCGGGAAATGTTTGCTGTGTTGTTGAGTAAGCGATTGCTGTTTAGAAAAAACTTCTTTCATCCACTGAATAGCTTTTAATAAAGGGTTATCGGCATGCTGGCTTTTAAAATCTGTGGCGAGCAAAAGGGGACGCAAGTGATGTTTATAGCGTGCTACAGCCCTATCTCTTTCTTGCCACATAATCAGCTGTTTGCGTTTTGGTTTGTGTTTTTTGATCATTTTTTCGCCAATAGTGCGAATGGATTCTTTTGGTAAAATCTTGAAAGCTTTTTTACGCGCCTCTCCCAACTCCATAGAATCGCTTAATTCATCATCTACATATAACAAGATGAGTTGCCCCACCTGTTTCTCCTTGTTATCTGGTTCCTCATCGCTATGGGCATCTGCTTTGGCTTTGGTTTCTTTTTCTAGTTTATTAACTTGAAAACTAAAGGCATCAATCAAATTATCGCTGATTTGTTGATAACGTTTAAACGCGTAGCACAACAGATAGAGATAGGTTCGTTCATCGTCAAATCGTTCTAAATCATAGATTGTGTAATAATTGGCAAGGCTTGCGTAAGTGGCAATATTTTGCGCAGAAATTCCTAGGACTGGTAAAATAGTTTTGGCAAAATTATGCAGTGGTTTCAATAGGTTATGCTTTCTGCATTCAATGCTCATCATTGTCGAACCAAAACTTTTAGGATCTTGTTTGAGAGCCGCTAACTCTGAAAGAGTGTTTTCATTTTTAATAAGTTGTTTGAGACTTTGTTTGTGTTCCTCTGTAAGTACTGAATACAAACAATATTTTAGGCGCTTGCGTTCTTCGACAAGAATATGGCTAATAATTTTTTGTAAAGTTGAGTAACCTGGGCGAATAATCTTTGCAGATTGTAAAAATGCTAATAATTCATGTGCAATAAAGTTTGGTGAGATATCCCGTTTAACGCTGAGCCTTGCTCGGTCATAGAGCTTTGGCAAAAACTCTTTTGACCAAGGCTTGTAGCTAAATAATTTCATAATTGAGCCACAGACACGGTAGTGCTCATATTTGGTGATCTTGAAAGCTTGAAGTGTTTGATTAGTAAAACAGTGGGTTAAAATGAAGCGTAAATCATCTTGTGGAATCTTATGAAAGGAAAAACGAAAAAAGATATGTTTTGCTTTGAAGTATCCCATTTGTATAGCAGCGTAAACTTGAGCCTCCATTGAAGAGCCCTGTAATATGACTTCCCATTCATCAGGAGTAAACACAAAGTAATTCAAACGCTGCTGGTCATCAAAATCTGGAAATCCATAAAATGCAAATTCTTCCAGATCCGACATAATGGAAAGTCTTTTGTCTGGTGATGACATAAGAGTGTTGTTTTTTGTATTGTTCATAATGGGCGTTGTCACACGTGCGAAATGAATATATAATACACATTAAAAACTATAAACAAGATGTATTATTTTTTACTGTAATTTGGTTATAACTTAACAAGGTGTTTTAATGAGTAAAATTGTCGCTTATTTGCGAGCATCTACAGACAAGCAAGATTTAAATCATCAAAAACTAGAATTGCTTGAATTTGCCAGAAAGAAATCCCTGTCTATTGATGAATTTGTCGAAATCACCATTTCATCAAGAAAGAGCAGTAAACAAAGGCGTATTGATGAATTGCTGGGTATGTTAAATGACGGTGATATATTGCTTGTTACCGAACTCAGCCGACTCGGAAGGAGCACTACAGAGGTTATTACCATAGTGAACTCTTTGGCGAAGCGTAATATTCGCGTTATCGTTTTGAAACAAAACTTAGATATCAGCCAACAAGACATAAATTCAAAGGTTACATTGACGCTTTTCTCATTGTTTTCTGAGTTAGAACGAGACTTAATCAGCCTGAGAACAAAAGAAGCATTAGCTTCCAAGAAAAGACAAGGACAAATTTTAGGAAAACCGAAAGGAACAATTCAAAAAAGTAAATTTGATAAACATGCAGAAAAAATCAAAGAATTATTGGACTATGGTCTTTCCGTCCGTAAAATTTCTAGTGTGCTTGAATATACCAATCACATTGCACTTAATACTTATATTAACAAGAGAAACTTAAAGAAAAAATTACAAACCACTTAACAAACACTTTGTCGGAAATTTGGAGGGTTTGTGGCTAGAAGGCCTAT
>JBMTCG010000120.1:0-3882 GCA_049430665.1 Flavobacteriales bacterium
AAATTGCATTTTCATTTGATCGGTTTCCGACTTTAAAATATACAATCCGCGCAAGTTTTTACCGGCATTAGTAGTGTATCGAACATATACGCGATAGCCAATCAAAAAGAAATCATTGCCCAGCAATTTAGGAAAACCTTTCGGACGCAAATCTTTGGTTTGAACCATCGCAATAGCAATAAAAGCCCATTTGTCTTGAAATGTATCTAGCGCCAAGCACTCGGGAATAAATTTTTGCAGTTCCTCCTTTTCCACAGCAAAAGTAAACACCAACGAACTATCGAAATGTGCTTCAACTGCAAAGGGATGATTCTCTAAAAAATTGAGCATAGTACCTAGTTTACTTTATTAATATGAAATTCATTGAAGTAAATGAGCGCAATAAAAATAAAAGCAAAAAAAGCATTGAATTTTCCCCACAATAGTAAATCGGGAACAATGATAAACTCAAGGGTATTCATCGTTGCAATAACCACCATTTGAAAGATGCAATTCAATCTTGATTTATAAGTACTTATTATCCAAATTGCCATCACAACTTCCGATAATCCTATGAGCACGGTGAACGTGCGTGAAAAATCGTGACCCAATATTTCTGCTACAATTTGTTCATGTCGGGGCACCAAATTCATCACTTTGCAAAAGAGTCCGTTAATCAACCAAACGCTAGCGATTAAGTAATTCAATATTTTATTTAAATCTTTCATCTTAAACGTCAATCTACTAGAAATTAAAATTTCAATATTTTCAATTTTTTTTGAAACTTCTATTCAAAAAAAACTATTTCACCAAGAATTTCATCAACGAACCAGTAAACCAATTTTCATCGGCTTTCACCATTCTTTCAATCATTTTATCAGTATTTTCTCCAAAGGATGAGATGTCGGCTATTACTTTTTTGAATTCTTTTGCTTCTGCATCATTTCCCTTTACTTGCTTGAGTTCGCGAAGGGTTTCCAACACCGGACCCAATTCTCTTTTTCTTCGCTCATTCATGATTTTGATGGCGACTTTATAGATGTCTTTATCGGCTTCAAAAAATTCCTTGCGCTCTCCTTTTTTCGTTACGCGATACACAATACCCCAAGCTATTAAATCACGTGTGTTCATGTTTACATTTCCACGCGACACTTCCAACTGCTCCATAATATCTTCTGTACTCAAAGGTTCGGCACTCACCAACAACAACGCATGAATTTGCGCCATGGTTCTATTAATCCCCCATTCGCTGCCGAAGGTACCCCATGCTTGTATAAATTCATTTTTTGCTTCTTGCAGTTCCATATTTCAAATATATGATTTGTTTTTAAACTTTCAAATATTTTTGAAAGTTTTGTTTTTTTATGGCGCACGTCTCCGGACGTGTGACTTGTCTACTCCGACAATTGTATTGTCGATTTACTATAAAAAAAGCAATGAAATTGCTGGAGTAAATTCGTCACCAGTCGAGAGACTGGCGCCATGAAACAGAAATTACCCCTTATATTCTATCTCTTTCAACAACTTAACCATCTCCTCAGCTACTTTATCGAAAGCTGCGCGATTGGCTTTTCTTATAGGTTCACTCATTGGTAATTTTTCACGCAAAGCATCTACTTGCACACCGTTTTTCCAAAAACGATAGCAAACGTGCGGACCGCTAGATAAGCCCGTAGAACCAACGTATCCTATTACTTGTCCTTGTGAAACGCGTGTACCCGGACGCATACCACTTGCAATTTTCGACATGTGTAAATATTGTGTAGTGTAGGTTTTGTTGTGTTGCACTTTCACGTAGTTTCCGTTACCAGGATTATAGGTTGCGGCAATCACCGTTCCTGCAGCAGTACTCATGATTGGTGTGCCCGTTGGTGCTGCATAATCGGTACCTAAATGGGCTTTCCAGCGATGTTGAACAGGGTGAAAACGCTTCATGGTAAAACGTGAAGATATATGAGAAAATTTCACAGGAGCTTTTAGAAATGCGCGTTTTAATCCCCTACTCTCTTCATCGTAATAACCCGTTAATCCATCTTGTTCGAAGTTAATGGCATAATATTCTTTTCCATCGTGCTCGAAAACAGCAGCCTTAATTTTTTTAATGCCTACCGATTCTCCCTCTACCTGAATTTCATCGAAAATAACCTTGAATTTATCTCCTTTTTGAATGCGGTAGAAATCGATGGTCCAAGCGTAAACCGCCGCCAACTCATTCGCCAAAGCCGCCGTTAAACCATTGCTGGTCATCGCTTCATACAAAGAACTGTTGATGACGCCCGATGCTTTTTGCTCTACTGTTACCACAGGTTTTTTGCCCATGTACACATACAAACTATCGCGAAAATCATACACTACATATTCGTAAGCATTAATTTCGTAAACAAAACATTGGGCGCGATTGGTAGAATCTTTAGAACAAAAAACGGTGTATGGTTGATCGGCACGAAACTTACGCACATCAAAAACATCTTTACCTCTTTTCAATACTTCTTGAATATCATCATAGGGCACATGATGTTTTAAAAAGATATCTGAAATCAACTGATTCTTATCTACTTTATCTTCTACCACATGGAAAGAATCAACGGTGAGTCCGTATTTTATTGCCGAAGCCGAATCTTCTCTTAATTTACCTAACTCGTCATCACCACCAAAAATTCCACCATCTTTAATGAAAGCAAAATATACAATTGAAAAAACGGAAAGTATACCAATAACTGTAAGCAAATATTTTTTCATCAACCGATTTCTTTGAGAAAGAAAAAAAAATCCCTTCCTGAATTAAACAGGAAGGGAAAATACAAAAAAAAGAAAAGAAGGCTTGATGCTTTTTTTAAAAAGTTATTATTTTACTTTGTTCAAAGTGGCTACAAGTCCCGAGCACTCAATCAAATCCATCTTAACAGAACCCACCAAAATGTTGGTTTGCAAACGCACAGGAATTTTATTGGCATCGGCAGAAATCCACACTGTCATATCCTCTTCTGTTTTAAAAACTCTACCCTTTTGCATCACAGGGTGAAACTTGTAACAGTTGATTTTACCAACAGAAGTTGAAATCACTTGAGTGCCCATATATTTCAATTTTAAAGGGTAATTTTCAAAATCGAAGAAAGTATTAATCGTAAACAAATCACCTTTTTTAGCCGAAGCAAAATCCAATGTACGCGCATAATACAAAGCCGAAATCATGTCTTGTGTATTGGTATCGGTTTTATATCTGCTCTTATTGATGATAGCTTCTTTCTTAAAATGATTGAAGGCAATATCGTGTTCTATTTTATAACCACCCTCGTTAACGCGACGAATGTGGTACCAAGGTAAAATGGCTTGCTCGTCAATATAACTTTCGTATTTATCTCTCACCATATACACTTTATCCCAAACCGAATTGGTGAAACCGCGAGCGATAACATGTAAAGTCGGACGCTTAGCAATCATCATCGTATCGTTAGCCACTTCTAAAGAGGCTACTCCTGCATCAATCACTCCGTAATGAACTCTGTATTTTAATTTTTCTCCACGCTTGAAAGCTTGATTCTTTATTTCGCGCAGCTTAGCGACTGGCGCAGCTGTTGATGCTGTTTGAGCAGGTTGAAAAGTAAATGAAAATGAAATTCCGGCTACAATAGCCGCAAGTAAAAAGATTCTTGAAGTTTTCATAAATGATCTGTTTTGCTAGTTTAAAAACAAAAAGCATTCCAAAATGAAATCCCCAAAAGCAAACGGCACCAAATTATAATGAAAATTTTTGGGGATAACACATGACAATAAAAGAACAATTATCTACATGTGAAAACGAAGGGGAAGGGGGAATAGTTGCTTAGAGTAGGAAAAGAAATTTATGAGTAGGACAATAGTTCCTTCGGAGTACCTCAGGATTGTAGATGTTAACTAATTCGT
>JBMTCG010000121.1:0-3772 GCA_049430665.1 Flavobacteriales bacterium
TACGGTAAGGATGTGCGCGGCTTAAATCGTTTGCATCAATTCGATAAAGTAGAGATCGTACAAATTCAACATCCTGATAAATCTTACGAGACCTTAGACAACATGGTAGAACATGTGAAAGGCTTGTTGAATAAATTGGGCTTGCCTTACCGCATCTTACGTTTGTGTGGTGGCGACATGGGCTTCACCTCTGCCCTTACTTACGATTTCGAAGTATATTCTGCTGCACAACAAAAATGGTTGGAAGTAAGTTCAGTTTCTAACTTCGAAACTTTTCAAGCGAATCGTTCTAAAATACGTTACCGTAGCGGACAAGATAAACCTCAACTAGCGCACACTTTAAATGGTAGCGCATTGGCCTTGCCACGAATTTTAGCGGCCTTGTTAGAGAATAATCAAACGGCAGATGGCGTTACTATTCCAGAAGTACTCCAACCATTTGCAGGCTTCAATAAAATTTCTTGATTTTGAAAAAAGTTAAAAGCAAAATATTACTTCTCCTTTTTGGCTTTTGCCTTTTAACTTTTAACTTCTCTCTTGCTCAAGATAAACAACAGGTTCAACACAGCTTAGCCATTCAATTCTTCAACAACGGAGAGTACGACAAAGCGGTTGAAGTTTTTGAATCGCTCTACAAAAAAAGCAGAAGCGAAGAATATTACGAGTATTTGTACCAATGCTACATTCAGCTTAAAAACTATAAAGACGGCGAAAAATTAGTCGATAAAAAAATCAAAGATTTCCCTCAACAAGCTGCTTATCACATCGATTTAGGTTATCTATTTTTCTTACAAGAAGATGAAAAAAAAGCAACAAAATCATTTGAAAAAGCGCTTTCACTTTTGCCTGCTGACAATCAAGAAATCATTTTTGTAGCGCGACGATTTCAAAAAAGAAAACAAGACAATTGGGCGATTGAAACTTATTTGAAAGGAAGAAAACTCATCAACAACGATTATCCTTTCTCTTTTGAGTTGGCAGATATTTATAGGAGTCAGAACAAATTCAACGAAATGATAAACGAATATCTTTTCGTTTTAGAATATGGTCATCACTACTTAGATGATGTTGAAACTGCTTTATCTACGGCCATTGGTGACGATATCAACGGAAAGAAAAAACAAATACTGAAAGAAATCTTATTGAAAAAAATTCAGGAAAATCCGAGCAACGATTTGTACCTAGAAGTTTTAATTTGGGAATATCTGCAAGAAAAAGCATTTGGTGCGGCGTTTACACAAATGAAAGCGCTCGACAAAAGAAAAAAAGAAGAAGGATATCGCTTAATGACTTTAGCCGATTTAGCAGCTAAAAACAACGATTACGAAACTGCAGCTAAAGCTTTGCAATATGTAATTGATTTAGGCACATCAAGCATGTATTACCGCAATGCAAAAACAGAATTGTTGAGCGTACTCACACAAAAAATAACTACGCGTCCCGACTACTCACTGCAAGATTTACAGCAACTAGAAAGCGCTTATAAAAACACATTAAAAGAGTTGGGTAAAAACCGATACACCATCGATTTATTGAAAGATTACGCGCATCTACAAGCTTTCTACTTGCACCAAAACAACAAGGCAATTGCTACTTTAAATGAGGCGCTAGCTATTGGAGATGCAACTCCCCGACAATTGGCCGACAGCAAATTAGAGCTAGGTGATGTGTATTTAATTTCAGATAGTATTTGGGAAGCTTCTTTACTTTATTCTCAAGTAGATTTGGATTTTAAAAATGAAATTATCGGTCAGGATGCACGATTTAGAAATGCAAAAATTTCTTATTACACTGGTGACTTTAAATGGGCGAAAGCGCAGTTAGATGTTTTGAAATCGGCAACCGACCGACTCATCGCCAACGATGCCATGTATTTATCTATTTTAATTACCGATAACACTTTAATGGACACCATCACCACTCCACTAGAAATGTATGCCCGCGCCGATTTGCTGGAATTTCAAAACAAAGATTCTTTGTGTTTACTCACTTTAGATTCTTTGGAAAGTGAGTTTAAATCGCGTTACAATTTAATGGATGAAGTGCAATACAAACGTGCTGAAATCTATATCAAAAAACACAACTTTACAGAAGCTGCAAAATACCTACAAAAGACTTACGAATACAAAGATTTATTGGCCGACGATGCTCTATTTAAATTGGCCGAACTGTATGAAACAGTGTTGAACGACAAAGCCAAAGCGCAAGAAAAATACCAGGAAATAATTTTCAAATTTCCAGGTAGTATCTACGTGGAAGAAGCACGAAAAAGATTTAGAACTTTAAGAGGAGACGAAAAATTTTAGCTATGATTATTTACAGCATCACCTTCGCTATTGAAGACGGAATAGAACAAGAATGGATTTCTTACATGAAAGAAGAATACATCGCAAACATCATGGAAATAGGCTTATTCAACGATTTTCGTTTTGCAAAAACACATCCTGTTTCAGATGTAGACACAGCGTACAACGTTCAATTTCGTTGCGAATCGTTAACACATTTAGAGCTGTTTGAAAAACAACATGCTGTTGAAATAGACGAAAAGATGGTAGAGAAATACAAAGGAAAATTTGGTTCATTTAGAATGGTGTTGGAGGAGGTGTAATATGAAATACGATTGGAAATATAACGACCCAAAGAAAAATCCGAGAGAAGAAGTTCGTGCGAAAAAACATCTCGGACAACATTTCTTGAAGGATGAAACAGTAACGCAAAATCTCACCAAAGCGCTTACTTTTCATCAAGGTTATAGCAGTGTGATAGAGGTTGGTCCGGGCATGGGCGTACTTACTAAATACCTTATGCAAGAACCAAAAATTACCGACTTGCGCGTAGTAGAATTAGACTGGGATTCGGTAACGTATTTAAAACAAAATTATCCCGATTTAAAAGTGATTGAAGCCGATTTCTTGCGTTTAGATTTAGGAGAATTATTCAAAGATAAATTCGCAGTAATAGGAAATTTTCCTTACAATATTTCCTCTCAAATTTTATTTAAAGCATTAGATTATCGCAATCAGGTTCCAGAGATCGTGGGCATGTTTCAAAAAGAAATGGCCGAACGTGTAGCGGCACCTCCGGGAAGCAAAACCTATGGTATCATTAGTGTTTTGATGCAAGCATTTTACGACATAGAATATTTATTTACAGTAGAACCGCATGTATTTAATCCGCCGCCGAAAGTAAAATCGGGAGTGATTCGTTTAAAAAGAAATCAGCGCGAAAAATTACCATGCGATGAAGCACTCTTCATTAAAATTGTAAAAACTGCATTCAACCAAAGAAGAAAAACATTGAGTAATGCATTGAAAAGTTTGGACTTAAAAAATATACCAGAGGAGTTTAAAGGTGAGAGAGCGGAGCAGTTGAGCGTGGAGGATTTTTTAAGGATTGCGGTGGGGAATTCGTAAAAGAATCTCGCATATCATAATTTACAAGTAGGACAATAGTTCCTTCGGGGTACCTCAGGATGACATACAACGCTCGTCCTTACTGTGGTTGTCATCCTGAGGTACCCCGAAGGAACTATTGTCCTAGACATAAAACAATCCCCCCACATCATCTCTCAAAGAAGCCATTGCATTTTTGCAACTGGCAACACACTTGTCTTTGAGAGATTTTGTGAAGGTATTATATTGGAAGACGAATGCAATTCGTCTCTACATTAAAACTGTACTACATTAGCATACCACTCATCTCTTTTACCATAAAATATTTCCATCACTTCTTCTTCATTTTTCATTCCTTGTGATAGATTCTTTATAGTAGA
>JBMTCG010000122.1:0-3755 GCA_049430665.1 Flavobacteriales bacterium
TTGACACCTCGATTTCTCTATTTTTTATTAGTCCGATTTAACGGGGGGAGGTCAAATAAATGGTAAGATTTGAAGAAATGAAAATCAGTATTTTACATCTAAATAATTAAATGTCAGAGAGATGAAATTTTAGTTATTCGTGGTTTAAATATGATTTTGAAATGAATTTATTTGGCTTCTTGTACTAGGGCTTAGTTAAAATAAAGCCCCCCTACCTGCTACTAAGGGGCTATAATCGGGATGAGGACTGGAAGAGGTAGGGAGGGTTTATGTATTAAAAACTTCCATTACAAAAAACTACATCATATGGGTTTTAGATTATTTTATTCAAAGCAAAGGAGGTGTAATTTCATGTTTTTAAAACTTTTTTAGCAATCGTATTTCCATTGGAATCTTTAATTATGAAAATATATATTCCAGGTGACAGATGGTTGACTGGCACACTAAACGAAGTGCTGTATTCTGTCTTCTCAAAGGACGTATTGTAAATTTCTTGGCCCAGATCAGTGCTAATTGAAAAATTGAAAATGCCCTGAAATTTTGAAATGAAATTTATTTGAACCATTTCTTCAGCCGGGTTAGGTGAAATATTAAGACTAAAGAAAGTTTCGCTGGAATGCTTAATGGCGATTACTTTGAAGAATTCACTTTCTCCATTGTAATCGGTTTGCTTCAATCTGTAGTAAACTATATTTTCCGCAGAAAGCACTGTGTCTAGATACTCGTAATTCTGAATGACATAGGAGTTTCCATTGCCTTGCAAGTATGCTACATCAGTAAAATTAATTAAATCGTAAGATCTCTGAACGGTAAAAAAATCATTGTTTATTTCCGATGCGGTTGACCATAAAAGTTGGGTGCCTTTGCCAGCTTTAAACTCTGCTTCGAAAGTCAAAAGATTTACCGGTAGTGTATTCCCTCCAGAGAAAGCAGCGTAAGTGTAGGTAACTCCCCCCCAATTAACGGGAGTAGCGCTTCCGACCTGAAATCCATCTGCATTAAATGATTGAATCAAATTAGACGTTGAACCTGCATTTGCTGCTGGAAATGTAATGTCACCAGAATTGTGCTTGAATTTTATATTAACGCTACCTAAATTGGCACTATTGGTAATAAGCAAAAAATCGGGACGAAAAGCAGTTGCAGCTAATGTTATGTTGGTATTGTCGAATCCGCTTCCCGAGTAGTTATCTTCCCTAAATATTGTCCCCGATTCATTAAAGGCCACATAATGATAAGTTTTAGAAGAAGTATTGTAGTAAGAGCCGGCAGTAAAGCCATCGCTGTCGTAAGACCATATTCCATTAGTGCCGGTGTATCCGCCATCACTCCATCTTACGCCTCTTTGAGCATTTGATGCTATTCCCAAGAATGCTTGTGAATTTGTGCTGTTATCATCACCAAGAATCCATACCATTTCAGGTTGAAAGCCAAGTCCAGTTATACCTTTGGTAGCACCTCCATTGCCTGTGTAGCTTCCTGTCCTCAACAATGATCCAGCTTTAAAGCAAATAAAATGGTAGGTGATACCATTGCTGTTTGACTGAGCATCACTACCTAACACAAAACCATTAGCATTTGTGCTTGTGATAATGCCTGTTTGAAGAAGATTAGTTCCGTCTAAACTTTTGCAATATCCAGTATTCATTGTGTTTGTTGCTACCCAGCCGTCTTCACTACTCGCTGCCTTTACCAAAATAACATCGGGTTGAAATCCTATGTTGCTAATAGTTTTAGTTGTACCATTGCCAACATATGTGCCCATGGAGTAAATATTTTGAGCATGGAGGAAAGTTGGCACAAGCGTTAATGTTATTAAAGCTAATTGTACTAAAAGATCACTTTTAGAACAACTCAAAATATCTATGCGTAACTTCCTCATATTGCAAAGGATGGGGAAATTTATGCATTGCGCAATTCAAAAAAAAGATAAAATCAGGAACTAAGTGAGGTATAAATAATTGTATAAATATGAAATATAGTTATTTAATAATTTTAATTTTTGTTTTTTGAGAGGAATACTTTTTCGTTGAGATAAAATGAAGCTCCTACTCTACTTTCTGCTCGATGTTTGAAATGAGGAGGAGGAAAGGAAGATGCTGCTAAGGCTTATGCATTAAAAAATTCACATCATCGATAAATTAGAGGAAGCGATTAAGGCGTCGGTGCCAAAACATATGTTGATTGAAAAAAATGTGGAGGTGGTAGGGCCGAAGTAAGATTCTGTTTTATTGTTCTTTCATTAATTGTTCCACTTGCTGAAGAAATTTGTCTTGCTTAGCATAATAATTTTCATCGTTAATTTGGAAGTATTTTTGTCTAATCTCATTCATTGATATTTTGTCGGAAATTTTGTGAATAAGAAATTTATAGGTTTGTCGATGTTTTATTTTTGCTAGTTCTTCTTCTTTTGTGATTTTGCGGCTGCTTGAAACTGAACTTAAAAAATCAACCATCGTTTGCAGGTCTTTATTCAACTGTAATTTATTAGTTTTTACTTGTCGAACAATGTGTTCTATTTTATCTATGAAAATATCGAAATTATCGAGTAGATAAATTGCAATGGCTTCTAGTAATTGTGCCTCAATAAATTGAGTTGATTTTTTATTTTTTTTGAATCTTTCAAAGTAAACTTCTAATTGATGTAGAGCGCCAACATAATCTTCTTCAAGTACCTTTAGTTCAATTAATCCTACGTGAATTCTGCTGATTAATATTTCGTTGGTTACCAGTTTGTGTTTGTTTATGAATAGGAATAGTTTGTTTAATTTTTCTGTTCGGTTTTCTGTTGGTTGAAAAACCTGTAAAAAGGTTTGATTCAAAAAGTATATGTCGTAATAGTTCTCTAAGAAGACAAAATCTTTTTGATTTTCTGTAAAATCAAAAAATGGATTTTCCAGTAATTGCATGTATGCATCCAATTCCTTGATGTTGCCATCAATTTTTGGTTTGGTAAGAAGGTGACTAATAATCAATAAAATAGAAAGTTTACTTACTTCGTTTAAGTTTGAAGAGAGATTTAGTAAGAGTTGCTCTTTCCTAATTTCATGATGTCGTGCTACATCGGTTTTTAAAATATATTCAATCGACTTTATTTCGAAATAGATAAATTTTGCCTTTGTAGAATCAATTTTAATTTGATCTACCTCTTGAAAGATGTTTAAAATATTTTCTGTAAGCCTATCGGTTGAATTGTAAAAAAAGAAATTGTAGTAATGTGTAGTTACCGTTCGGTATAAATTTTTAAGGCGGGTAAGTGTATTTACCTTCACAATAATTGTTTCAATATTGTTTTGAATTTTTTCAATATCCTCTTTTTTTATTGTTCCTTTTTTAAGGTTTAAGTCCCATAGTTCTTCATATGCCTCTCGCTGCACCACAAATTCTTCCTTCATTTCTGCTTTCGCGATTAGTTTTAAGCATCTGCTTTCTGCTTCATCTAGAAAGCCTTTATAGATTAAGGTTTTTATATCAGAAATGTTACTACGTAATCTTATTTCAACATTTTCTTCTTCTACAATATATCGAAGATCTTTTAAGATGATTTCGTAAAGTAAACTAAGATTTGATTGGGTAAGTTTGAGCGGTTTGGCGCCTTCTTTTAGCAGTTGATCAAAGTCGTATTTTTTTTGCTTACATAAAATATCATAGTACGTACCTAATAAAGATGAGTCTTTATTATTGGTAAGGCGAAGTTTGATGTGTCTTTTCTCTGCCTGAGATAAATTTTGTATTAAGTCGTATAGTTTTTTCAA
>JBMTCG010000123.1:0-3589 GCA_049430665.1 Flavobacteriales bacterium
AATGAAAATTGAGAATCGTACTTTTTTGTTCGATGGTAAATCGATTGAACCTGCCGATATCAACAAAGGAAAAATATTAGAGTACGCCTTCATGTATTTGAACGCGCCCTACTTGTGGGGAGGTAAATCTCCTTTCGGTATCGATTGCTCTGGCTTCACGCAAATGGTCTATAAACTTTGTGGCTACAACTTGCCGCGCGATGCTTATCAGCAATTTGAATTGGGTACATCTCACTCTTTTGTGGAAGAAGCAGAAGCAGGTGATTTGGCTTTTTTCGATAACGAAGCAGGTAAAATTGTGCATGTTGGTATTGTGGTAGAACCGGGTAAAATTATACATGCATCTGGTAAAGTAAGAATCGACAATTTAGATCATCAGGGTATCTTTAACAAAGAGTTGAATCAGTACACCCATCGCTTAAGAATCATTAAAAATTTATTGTAGTATGTTGAAGGCAGAACGTTTAGATTATCAAAAGAACCAAGGTTTAGATTTGAGTAATCTAATTAAAAATCCTTTTGAACAATTTCAACATTGGTTTGATTTTGCCGTTGATGTTGATGCGTTTTATGCTAATGCAATGACTCTATCTACTGTTCACGATAACAAACCAAGTTCGCGTGTGGTGTTGTTGAAAGAGATGGATGAAAAAGGCTTTGTTTTCTTTACGAATTACACTAGTGCAAAATCGAAAGAAATTGATGCCAATAAAAATGCTTCTCTTTTATTTTTCTGGAAAGAGTTGGAACGACAAATAAGAATTGAAGGAGTGCTGGAAAAGGTGTCTGCAGAAAACTCAAATGAATATTTTAAAACACGTCCGCGCGAAAGTCAGATTGGCGCATGGGCATCGCCCCAAAGTACCACTATCACTCGTGCAGAATTAGAGAAAAGAGTAGAAGAATTTACCAAAAAATTTGAGGGAAAAGAGGTGCCTCGTCCCGATTTTTGGGGCGGATTTAGATTGATTCCAACTCGTTTTGAATTTTGGCAGGGTAGAGCAGGAAGGTTGCACGATAGATTTGTGTATGAGAATAAGAGTGGCGTTTGGGAGATAGGGCAAGTAGCGCCATAGGGCGTACCTCTCAATGACGTACTAAGTAATTAAAACTTCTCAGGAATATTTCCCGTCAATTTCAATTTGTTATAAGTCGGTGTAAACTGAATCGAATCAATCAACGAAGTGTCATTCGCAAAAACCATCAATACATATTTCTTTCCGTTGCTGTAATCGAACTTAGTACTGTCGTTAAATTCTACATCTATATAATAAGGCGTGTTGCGGTCTTTTTGAACGTGATTGCCTACCCAGCATTTAATTTTTGATGAGGTTTCACTTAATGTTGCTGTGAAGGGAGAGTAGGTGGTATCGGTATAATGAATAGTTTCTAAATTTCCAGTTGCGGCGTATTTATCAGAATAGTACGCGATGTTTACATCAAATTTGTCGGGCACTTCAAGTAAATACCATACTTTGTAAATACTGCTTCCTTTCTCTTTTTCGCAAGACCAGTTGATGCACAAAATGAAAACAGCTACCAAAGATAATTTGATGAATTGGAAGATATTTTGATTTTGTTTTTGCATTTTTTGGTAACGGTGTTCTTTGGTTTTTATTTCTTCATCCTTCTATCCATCTCTCTCTTCGCATCTTTCGATTTTAAATCTTCTCTCTTGTCATACAATTTCTTCCCTTGCGCCAAAGCAATTTCCAGCTTCGCCAATCCTTTGTCATTGATGAACATTCTAAGCACAATAATAGAAAATCCTTTCTCTTTTACTTTTTTGAAAAGCTTGTCTAACTCTCTTCGTTGCAACAATAATTTTCTATCTCTTTTTTCTTCGTGATTATAAATTCCTCCGTTTTTGTAATGCGCTATATGCATGTTGCGCACATACAATTCATCTTCAATAAATGTGCAATACGATTCGGTAACCGATGCTTTGCTTTCGCGAATAGATTTAATTTCGGTACCAGTGATTTGAATGCCCGCAACATATTTGTTGAGGACTTCGAACTCGAAAAAGGCGCGTTTATTTTTTATGTTGACTATCTCCGACATGCGGTTTTAAAGGTACAATTTTATCCTTAATGAGTTTATAAATAAATACCACTAAAAACTGAACGCCCAACATGGTGGCCATGGCGGCCGATGTTGCTCCGTTTACCCAACCGGCCAAATAGTATCCGCTTACGGAAGCAATGATGCCAAAAAGTACCGCCCACAATATCATGGGTACAATCTTATCGCTAATCAAATACGCTGTTGCAGCAGGAGTGATTAAAAATCCGACTACTAAAATGGCGCCTACAGAATTGAAAGATAAAACGGTGGAAATAGAAACTGCGCCCATCAAAACATAATGCCATAACATTACAGAAACACCAATTGTAGTAGCGTAAGCTGGGTCGAAGGTGGTAAGAAACAATCCTCTAAAGCCAACAATCACCATCGTGATAACGACCAGCAATAAAACAGATAATCGAAGAATCGTTTCGGGAATTAGCACGCCAAAAATATTCGTTCCGCTTTCAAAAGCTACGTGATCTAATTCGCCATACAACACGCAATCTTGGTCTAAATCTACATCGCGGGTGTATAGTGAAATCAAAATAATTCCAACGGCGAAGAGTGAAGTAAATACCACGCCTATGGCTGCATCTTGTTGAACATTTCCTTTTTTGTTGAAGAATTCAATGAGGAAAGTAGTGATTAAGCCGAAGGCCGCCGCGCCCAAAAACAAATACCACGAGCCCATTTTTCCGCCCAACATAAAAGCGATAACAATACCGGGTAAAACAGCGTGAGAAATAGCATCGCCCACCATGGCCATTTTTCTAAGTACCAAGAAACAACCAATGATGCTGCTTACTACAGCAACTAAAATAGCAGTTATGATGATAGAAATTTCCATGTTGTATTAATAAGGTATTTGTTTGTTGTGCGGATCTTCTTGCGGAAAATCTAACAATGATTCTAATCTTTTTTCCAATTCGGGTGTGATGATGTGCTCAATGGTTTCTGCATCATCGTGCACATGATCATCGGCAACACGCATATATTTGGTGAGGTAAATTTCCCACAAGCGGTGAATTTTGGTGATGCGTGCGCCTGCGTTTTTTCCGTCGTTGGTTAAAACAAAAGTATCGTTGATGCGATGCAGCATATTGTTTTTTCGAAGATGTCTTAATCCTTTTTGTAAATGAGATCGCTTGAATTTTCTAGCAATGATTAATTCTTCCAATGTTCTATTTTTAAAGAAGTCGCCATCTTTTTCGCCCAGTTTGTAAAATGCTTTTACAATATTGTCTTCTAACATTTTTCTGGTGTTTTTTTGCTGACGAAGCCATTGTGCCAATATTCCTTTTTTAGGAGAAAGAATAATGGATAGTACTGCGATGACAGAAAAAACCAAAACGATGCACGGACCAGTTGGCATATTGGTCACTGAATAGGAAATGAATACGCCACTGATGCCCGAAACAGCGCCAATTACTGAAGCAATGATCAACATTTTTTTTAGGTTGTCGGTCCAGTAGCGCGCCGTTGTTGCAGGCGTAATCAGCATAGCCGCCATAAGCACAAC
>JBMTCG010000124.1:0-3473 GCA_049430665.1 Flavobacteriales bacterium
AATACTTAAGCCTCGAAGTTCTTCGAGGCTTTTTATTTTCCCTCCTGTTACTTTTTAATTTTTTTTGCATTGTACAAGAAACAGTGCTTGTATGAAAAAATTAATCATCACCTTCTTGATGACAAATTGCATAGTGCTTTTTGCCATCACCCCACGCGAGATTTCACTTCAAAAACCAAACATTGTAAGTGAATACCAACCTTCCGAACAGTTTAAATTGCTGAGATTGCCCACCCCTTATGCTAAATCATTAATCGTAAATCCACAAGCGAAGAAAACAATTCACGATCAAGACATTATTGAAATTGACTTGGTGTACACTCGTTATCATGAATCGCAACAGTTCGACCAACGAGAACTCAACGAAAAGAGAATCGCCGAACTTTTTCAATTGCTGCCCTCGCTTCAAGAAAGCAAAATAACTTGGAAACTTATTGAACAAACCAAAGCCATAACCAAAGAAGAAGCAGCCTATGCCTATCATGGCTTTGTAATTCACCACAGAAAAAAGATTGATTACCAAACACTATCCAACACCTTTCAGTCTTATCAAAATCCTTTTGTGTCATACACAGTTCACAACAATCAAAACGATACCATTAAATACGAAAAAAGTGGAACACTAATTTACTTTACTGCCAATAGCGCTAAACATTCTAACGGAAACATTGCTCAAGGCTACATCACCATTATGTACAGAGAATTTAGAAATCAACCCGAAATATTGTTCTCGGGCATACCTATGAAGGGTATGCAAAACGGCACGTCATTCAATTTAAATTCGGGTGGAATGTACGAACTTAAAGGTTTTCAAAATGGTGTTGAATTAAAATTATCTATTCCTGTAAAAGTTGATTTTATGGCCACTGCCATGTTGCCTAAAATGAATTTCTACGATTTGAGTAATCAAAACGCCAACTGGAATTTCAACAAAAAAATTACCACTAAATCGAAAAAGAAATTAAGAAAAAGATATGTTGCTCGTGCCTTAGAAAGCAAACATAAAAAACGAGTGTACACTTTAAAAAACAATGAAACCATTCTTTATCATCGCAAAAGATTATTCACCATTACCAACAAAGGAATTAGATTTGGCTACGCGCGTATTCTTAGAGATGTAATTGATCCTAATAAAATGGAAGAAAATGTTAATTTAGTTTCGGGACTTTCCTCTCCTTCTTTTGGTGTTTACAATTGCGATCAAGTCATTAAAATTCAAAATCCTGTAGCTGTTAAAGGAAAATTTATTGATAAAAAAACCAAACAACCCATTACTCAACAGCATGTGGTTTATGTAATGGACATGAGTTACAACGCTGCGTTCAGCTTCTCTCCAGAGGAATTCACCTGTAGTTCAAAAGGAAAAAATGTTGTTTTACTGTTTACCGAGAAAGGAGCTATTTATATGGCCAATCCAGAAGATATTAGAGCGCTAAACCTTAATCATTCTGGCGCTTACACCATAGCCATGACAGATGTAAGCAATAAAATAAAATCGACTGAAGATTTAAAAAAACTACTGAATATTTAAAAATAAAAAGCCAACAGTCGACTAACTGTTGGCTTTTTACTTTTTTATTCCTTTAACTAATGATTGTGGCCATCGCCCGGACCGTGCTCTAGTGCCTTCTCAATTTTAATCAACTGCACTTTAAAAATCAAGGTAGCGTAAGGAGGAATCATTCCACCAGCCCCTTGTTCGCCGTAAGCCAAATCGTAAGGAATATACAACTCTATTTCTCCACCTTCATTGATGTGTTGCAAGCCTTCTGTCCAACCGCGAATAACTTGATTCAAGCCAAATGTTGCAGGTTCACCTCTGTTAATCGAACTATCGAAAACTCTTCCATCCAACAATTTACCTTCGTAATGAACTGTCACTTGATCGGAAGCCAAAGGATAATTTCCTGAACCCGGTTTAACGATTTTGTATTGCAAACCCGACGGAGTGGTAATTACACCTGTATTCATTTTGTTTTGCGCCA
Organism: Flavobacteriales bacterium; assembly: GCA_049430665.1. Lineage (GTDB taxonomy): Bacteria > Bacteroidota > Bacteroidia > Flavobacteriales_C > JAHEZL01. The sequence goes on from JBMTCG010000124.1 coordinate 1,986, forward strand.
AAAACTTTTTGCCTTCAGCAGTAGCCGAATCAATTTCTATTTGTTTTTGAATTTCTTGTTTCATTCTCATCTGCTGAGAAAACAATTCCATTGTATTTCTAATCTCTGCCTCGCTATACAACGCTGTATCTTTGCCATACACCACATTAAATGCTCTTGCAAAAGAGTTAATATCTAATGAATCTAAACCATTTCTTTTTAAATCATTGGCGATCATGCTTCCCAAAGCGTAGCTCACCTTTTGATGTTGGGTTGCTGGAGCAGGAGCTGCTGCCTCTTGTTTTTTTGATTTCGAACACTTCTCTACACATTTGCCGCAAGAAGCTAATAAGAAAATGTTGGCGGCTATAAATAATTTGAATTTCATATGTCGATTTTTGATATTGATTAATTTAGCGCCGTGAATTTCAGCTTTTTTTGTGAAAGCACCTAAAACTTTTTACTGCACGAAGTACTTCAATTCTATGACCTGATACTCTTTGTTGTTCGATTTTTTAAACGATATGATGTTGTGCTTCTCTCCTTTTTTAGCAGTTAAATCAATACTGAAATCTAACACCAAATAATCTCCAGGCTCTACCACCTGTTTATCCCATTTCAATTGTGTACAAGAGCAATCGGCACCAACACTTTCTACTGTCCACGCTGCAGCACTCGTATTTTTCAAATAAATTTTATGACTCACCTTCTCTCCCGAAATGGTGTCTAAATTTACTTCCATCTTTCTAAAATTGTCGAAATAAGCAATCTCCTTGGGCTCCTTTGGAATCAAATTAACGCGCACCACTTCAATTCTTCTTTCTATGGCAGCGCGCGGATTGTAAATTGAATTTCTAACATCATAATAGTTGTCGCTCACGCCCGTCGCCGATTTGTACTCACCATTCGGATTTTTGATAAAAGTAAGTTTAGCGCCGTTGGCAGCTGTTCCTTTGAAATATGGAACATATACGCCTCCTTGATATACCTTTAAATAATTCATCAATGAAGAAATTCGTCGCAAAGATAAATTTACGTTGTAGGATGATGTGGTTAGCGGACTAGCGAAGCCTTTAATTAAAACTTCAGCCGAGTAACCTTGCTCTAAATATGCAATCAGTTCGGTAGTAAATTTGTGCAAATTCTCTACGCCCAAATCAACATAATCATCAAAGAAATGTTGTACTTCATCGGTGGCCAATTGCTTTTCTTCGCCCTCTAAAACTTCTGGATATTTCTTTAAATAATCGGGTTGTAATTTTTTGTAAGCTTCATAAGTTTCCATGTAAGTGAACTTGGTAAGCGTATCACGTGTGCGCGGATTGGGCTCATCGTTATGAAAATACAGCACCATAGGCAATTCAAGATAAGCCTCAATTAACTTGTAAGGCAAAGTATCTTTTGGCAACACTACAGTCTTTTTCTTTGAGAGCTGAAAAGAATACAAATCGGCACAACAAATAGCATCTTCATTATCGCTTAAAGTGCCTTCTCTCAGGGAAGACAAAA
>JBMTCG010000125.1:0-3446 GCA_049430665.1 Flavobacteriales bacterium
GCAATTCAAAATGATCGTTATTGATTTCAGAAGCCGTTGACCATGTGAGTAAATTTCCATCTTGTTCTTTATTGCCTTCAAAAGAAAGCAGGTTAACCGGAAGTGTTCCAGTATTGGTGGCTTTTAAATTCTCGATATACACCATTTGGTAAGTACCGTTCTTAATCTGCGCTAAATCCACCGCTCTAGCAAGGTTTACTACAAACTTCACTACTGATGTCGCTGAAGGTGTTAATGAATTTGCTGTAGCAATAGCCGACACATCTATAGATATGTTGTTCCAAACACCATCACTATGAGGAGCTTGATTTAAAGCTACATAAGTGCCTGTGGCACCAAAAGTAACTCCGCCATCTATTGAAAGATAAACCATTAGAGAATCCCAATATTGTCCGGTACCCCCACCTGTTCCATAATCCACAATAGGAAAAGCCAAACTAACTCCAGTTTTATTCAATAAATTCAAGCCCAAGTGAGCCATCAATTTTTGATTACCTCCCACCACGGCTGTATTGTAAAAACCTAAGCCGTTTCCTCCAGTGGCAGAGCCACTAGCATCGGTTGTAGTGCTAAACTGAGGCCATGCACCGCGAGCTGCAACGGAAGCAACTACGCTATTTGAGTTGGTTACTGTGGTAGCCCAAGAGCTACCTAACGAAGTAAAATTATCGGTGTATGGAAGCGTAGCATAAGATAAAGAAGGAGCCGCAGTAGTTGTAAATGTCATGTCGCTGCCATAAGCAGTTCCTCCAGCATTGGTAACATAAGCTCTGGCGTAATAAGTAGTTCCAGCTGCCAAGTTTGGTAATACCACTGAATATGCAGCAGTGGTATTGGTGGTGGTATGCGCTACTGTATTTACAGTTGGACTAGGTGACGTGCCATAAACAATTCCTCTAGCAGTTGGAGCAGCATTGGTTCCTGTTGTACTTGTTATGGTTGCGCCAACGGTAGCGAAATTTTGCATAATTGTGCTTGCAGAACCAGTAACAGGAGTATGTAAGGTATAGACAACTACTTGAGTGCCGTACACAGTTCCCCCTGAATGGGTGAAGAACGGACGAATGTAATATCGCTGTCCGGCAGTTAAACCTGTAAAATTATAAGAGAATTGAGCACCAACAGTTGGTGAAGATACGGTAACAGTTGGCGTTGTAGGGCTAGAAGAAGTTCCATAGGCAAATCCGGCTGTTAATACCGCATTGGGTGAACTAGCAGAAATTGTAGCATAAGCAGTAACAGTGGTAGAAGTGGTGCTACCCGCAGTAGCGGCGCCCATCGTATATGCAGCAAATAAATTTGATGATATAGAAATCAAGAATACAAGCAATAGTATTCTTGCGTAAGAATGTTTTAACCCTCTGTAATTCATTTTAACCCAATTTTTAACCCCGATGCAAAGTAAGCTTTATAACGAACTGAAGTAAAGTCATGGTGAGTTATATTATGTAAAAGCCCTCCTTTATTCGATAAAGGTTGATTTTTTATCGGTGAGCGAATCTCGTGATCGACGAAAAGATGAAATTATTGAAAATGAGTGGCTTAGCTTTTAGCAATTTTGTTGTTAACCACGCTCATCAGCAAGTACGAAAGAATAATAAAAGGCATAGCCTGTAATTGAAGTACCAGAATCAAAACCAAGCACAGCAATAAAAAGATGTATTTGATTTCATTTCCTTTGAAAGAGAAGTTCTTGAATTTTAAGGCGAAGAGAGGGATTTCGGCGATCATGAAATAGCAGAAGAGAGGAACCATTATCAGCACTATCTCTTTTAAGTAAGGAACATCTAGTAAAATTAATGAAGCAAAAAACAAGGCGTTGGCTGGAGTTGGGAGGCCAATGAATCCTAAGTTTTGTCTTTCATCAACATTGAATTTGGCAAGGCGAAGGGCTGAGAAAAGAGGAATTAAGAGAGCGACGATAGAATATTGAAAAGAATTGATCTTCAGAAAATGAAAAACAATCATACCAGGCAACACGCCGAAAGTCACCACATCAGCTAAAGAATCTAATTGCTTGCCTACTGGCGATGTTATCTTTAAAAGCCTTGCAGCAAAACCATCAAAAAAATCGAAAATGGCCGCAAGCAACATCAAGGCGAAAACCACCAAAAATCTGGTGTTTCCACCATAATGCATGCTGTCATCAAAAAGAAGCACAATCCCCAAACACCCACAAATTAAATTGCATAGTGTAAGTACATTCGGTAAATTGAACAAGTTTTTCATTGGCGTTCTTTCAGCGAACAAATTAAATAAAATATCTTTACTTTAGCCGCGTTAGTCGCTTTAAATAATTTTATGCAAAAATATTTCTTATATCTGTTGGCCCTTTGCGGCGTGCTTTCACAAAATGAAATGCAAGCACAAGTGGTTAGAAAATACAGTAACGAATTCTTAAACATTGGTGTTGGCGCTGCCGCCTTAGGCATGTCGAATTCTAATGTAGCATTGGTAAATGATGTTACAGCTGCTTATTGGAATCCGGCGGGGTTAACCCGTTTGGAAAACAAATTAGAAGTAGGATTAATGCACGCTTCTTACTTCGCAAGTATTGCTCAATATGAATACGGTGGTATCGCATTTAAAATCAACGATGAATCGGCAGGTGGAATTACTTTCTTGCGTTTTGGCGTTGACAACATTCCCAACACCGCCGAATTGATTGATGCCAACGGAAATATCAACTACGATAAAATCACTTCTTTCTCTGCTGCCGACAATGCTTTTATCTTTTCTTATGGTAGAAAAATTGGCGCCGTAGATGGATTAAGTATTGGTGGAAATGCCAAAGTGATTTACCGCAAAGTGGGCGATTTTGCTCACGCTTGGGGTTTTGGTTTAGATGCCAGCGCTCAGTATAAAAAAGACAATTGGTACTTTGGAGCAATGGCGCGTGATATCACCACTACTTTTAGCGCTTGGAGTTTTAATCTTGATCAATTTAAAGATGTGTTTGCTGCAACAGGAAATGCCATGCCTACCAACAGTATTGAGGTAGCTTTGCCACGATTAATATTAGCAGCCGGACACCAATTCACCATCAAAAAAGATTTTGGTGTTTATCCAGAAATCAATTTAGACCTTACTTTCGATGGTAAAAGAAATACTTTGGTATCGTCGAATTTTACCAGCATAGACCCTCACCTTGGCTTACAACTTCATTACAAAAACATGCTTTTCTTACGCGGAGGCGTGGGCAACATACAAAAAGAAACCAATTCTGATGGAAATCGTGTAACTACTTTACAACCCAACATTGGGGTAGGTATTAAAGTGAAAAGAATTGCACTCGATTATGCCCTCACCAATGTAGGCGGTTCAAGTTCGGCGATATACACCAATGTGTTTTCATTAAGAATTGGCATCAATAAAAATTAATAGAATGGAAAAAAGAATACTTTATATTTTTCTTGTTTTCTCGGCTAATATTTGGGCTCAATCAG
>JBMTCG010000126.1:0-3307 GCA_049430665.1 Flavobacteriales bacterium
GTTGATGCCAAAATCACCATACAAATTAATAATACCGCAATCACCGAAAGAAGCGCTAACAAAAGCGAATCTTTAAATATTGGGTGACTCAACAAGTCGGCAGAAGTTACTGCCGCAGCTGATGTCTCTGCTTGTAGTAATGTAGTTATCATAAGTTCTCGTTGTTATTTTCAATTGGCATTTCGCTCATTTCTTTCATGTATTTTTTATCGGCTTTCATTACCCAAACTACCATGATGGTAAAGAAGGTGAAGAAAATGAGAATAGAAATAATTGGATAAATTTCAATTCCCGAGATAGAGTCTAAATGGCCTTTTATAAACTTTAGCATAGTATTTAGTTTTTAAGACCCTGAGGACCGTGAGGACCTCAGGGACATTGATATTATTTTAAAGTATCGTTTTTTGCCACTTCTTTTTTAGGATAGATGTCTGTTCCTAATCTTTGCAAATAAGCGATTAATGCTACCACTTCCATTTCTTCAAACTTCATTTCACCCGATTTTACTTTATCGTAAGTTTCATCGGTAATCAATAAAGCATCGATGTTATCGTACAATGGTTTAGCCACTTCTTTTGCTTGTGTATGCAAATCATCTACAGCCTTTTTATCGTAGCCTTCGGCATATGGAACACCAAGAGCCTGCATTGCACGAATCTTTTTATCGGTATCGGTTACATCTAACTTAGCCAACAACCAAGGGTAACGTGGCATGATAGAACCATTCGATACTGAATCGGGCAACAACATGTGATTGAAATGCCAATCGTTTGATTTGTACAATCTACCTGTTTTAACACCTTCACGCGCTAAATCGGGACCAGTTCTTTTAGAACCCCACTGGAATGGATGATCGTACACGAACTCACCAGCTTTAGAGTACTCGCCATAACGTTCGGTTTCCCAGCGGAACGGACGAATCATTTGTGAGTGACAATTGTAACAGCCTTCACGAATGTAAATGTCACGACCTTCTAACTCAAGCGGAGTGTATGGTTTCACACTTGTAATGGTAGGCACGTTTGATTTCACCAAGAACGTAGGAACCATTTCTAAAGCACCACCAATCATTACCATCACCAAACTCAAAATCAACATTTGAACTGGTCTTCTTTCAATCCATCTGTGCCAGTGTTCTTTCTCGTGTTTAACATTTGCTTTTGCTATAGAGTAAGCTTCAGCTTCTTCGTTGGCAACCAACTTACCAGTTTTTACAGTTTTGATTAAGTTGTAGAACATTACCACAACACCCGCAATGAAAATCAATCCACCTAAAGCACGCAACATGTACATTGGAATCAATTGCGTAACGGTATCTAAAAAATTCTGATTGGTTAAAGTTCCATCGGGATTGAACTCTCTCCACATTTGATTTTGAACCACACCAGCCCAGTAAATTGGAATAGCATAGAATAAAATAGAGATGGTAGTTAACCAGAAATGCCAGTTGGCTAATTTTTGAGAATACAATTTAGTGTTGAACATTCTTGGCACTAAGAAATAGAACATACCGAAAGTCAAACAACCATTCCATCCTAGCGCACCAATGTGCACGTGAGCGATAGTCCAATCGGTATAGTGACTTAATGCATTTAATGATTTCAAAGACAACATTGGTCCCTCGAAAGTAGCCATACCATAGGCAGTTAAAGCCACCACCATAAATTTCAACACAACATCGTCACGCACTTTATCCCACGCTCCACGTAGCGTTAATAAACCGTTCAACATACCACCCCAAGATGGAGCAATCAACATGATGGAGAATACGGTTCCCAGAGACTGAGCCCAATCAGGCAATGCTGTGTACAACAAGTGATGCGGACCAGCCCAGATATAAATAAATATTAAAGCCCAAAAGTGAATGATAGATAATCTGTAAGAGAATACAGGGCGACCAGAAGCTTTAGGCACGAAGTAGTACATCAAACCTAAGTACGTCGTTGTAAGGAAAAACGCCACCGCGTTGTGTCCGTACCACCATTGTACCAAAGCATCTTGCACACCAGCGTACCAAGAATAAGATTTAAGGAAAGTAACCGGCATCTCAAAAGAGTTTACCAAGTGAAGCATAGTTACTGTAATCCAAGAAGCGATATAAAACCAAATCGCAACATAAATATGTTTAACTCTTCTTTTTACAATTGTACCAATTAAATTGATACCAAAAACCACCCATATTAAAGCGATAGAAATATCGATAGGCCATTCTAGCTCGGCATACTCCTTACCTGTTGAAATACCTAAAGGCAAAGTGATCGCTGCAGCCACAATGATTAACTGCCATCCCCAGAAGTGAATTTTACTAAGGGTGTCGTTAAACATTCTCGCTTTACAAAGGCGTTGTACTGAGTAGTACACTCCGGCAAAAATACCGTTACCCACGAAAGCAAAAATCACCGCATTGGTATGCAGTGGGCGCAAGCGGCCGAAAGATAAAATTGGCAAATCGCCAGAGATTCTGGGCCAAAACATTTCAATGGCCAATACAAGGCCAACTAAAAAGCCGACAAGCCCAAAGATTGCTGTAGCCACTAAGAAGTTGCGTACAATCTTGTTGTCGTAGGAAAATTTCTCTAATTGCATTTCCATTACTCGGATTGTTTATTGGTTAATTCATCATCGAACAGCATTCGTACAGAGGGGGTATAATCATCTTCAAACTGATCGGTTTTTACTGCCCAATAGTAGAACCCTACAAACAGCGCGGCGATAGCCAAACTCAACAGAATTAAAATAAATAAAACACTCATACTTATACTTTGCGGTAAAAGTAGAGGGATAAGCTTGATTAGGTTTTGATGGGGGTCAAGGAGAGATATGATAAAAATCAGGAATGTACATTATTTCTTCTTTGGCAATTTAAAGCCAATCTTTTTTCTTTTGGGTTCTTTCTTAACCTTGTGCTCTGGTTGCATCAAAAGCATCTCAATCACTTCATTGATATTTTCAATTTTGCGATTGAATTTGTTTTCCAATTCATCTATTCGCTTTTGCAAAAACTTAAAATTATTGTTGTATTGCTTCAATAAAATAAAAGCTCTAACGATTGAAATATTCACATTGATTGCAGTATCGCTGCGCAAAACACTTGATAACATTGTAATTCCATGCTCAGTGAATGCAAAAGGACGATAACGAGAACCACCTCGACCTTCTTTCTTTGAGGTTTCAAATTGAAACCTCAAACGTTCATACTCTTCCTCTGTGAGTTGAAACATGAAGTCAGATGGAAATCGTTTTGAATTTCTTTTTCAACCTTAATTTAAAAGATGCCGATTACGTTTTCAATGCCAAAGAAACCAAT
>JBMTCG010000127.1:0-3208 GCA_049430665.1 Flavobacteriales bacterium
TACAAACACAAACGTTATCCCTTCTTTGTTAAAGGTATTTACGAAACAGGAATGATGGCCGAAGTAGATGATAAATTTGTGTTGATTGACCTTCGACACATTCAAAAAATTAATGCTTGGGGACCCGAGAAAGTGGGCGGATTTGAAGTGTTTGTGAGCGATGAAAATTTGCAAAACAAAACACAAAACCTACTTACTCACGATGGAGATTTAATGCAGCAAAAAGCCGATAAAATTTACGATGATTATTTCTTTGTTGATGCCGATCTTAAAGTTGAAAGTTTGTATGTGCGCTTTCCTTCTATGATGAATTGGCTCGACTACCTAAACACATACATCGTGATTATCATCATCATTATTCTCATTATCTCTATCATCAACATGTCTTCTTCTCTGCTTATCCTCATTTTAGAAAAAACACAAATGATTGGCTTACTCAAAGGCTTCGGCATGGTGAATGGTAAAATCAGAAAAGTGTTTATGTATCAGAGTATGTTTTTAATCGGACGAGGATTATTTTTTGGTAATTTTTTCGGTATCGGATTGTGTCTCTTACAAATGTACACAGGCATCATTCCCCTCGACAAAACAGCATACTATATTGACACAATGCCCGTAAACCTTAATCTTTTTCATGTTCTCGCTATCAATATCGCAACTATTATTACTTGTATTGTAATGTTAATAATTCCTTCTTTTTTTGTGGCGAAGATTGATCCGGTGAAAGCCATCAGGTTTAATTAAGCAAATCTTTTATCTTTACATCAAACTATCTTCTATGTGGTACAATAATATACTCGAAACTATTGGTAATACGCCAATGGTTAAATTAAATAAAGTGGTGGCTGGCGTGCCAGGAACCATATTGGCTAAAGTAGAAACTTTCAATCCGGGTAACTCGGTGAAAGACAGAATGGCCCTACAAATGGTGGAAGATGCCGAGAAAGACGGACGATTAAAACCAGGCGGAACCATTATTGAATGTACTAGCGGAAATACAGGTATGGGATTGGCGATTGCAGCTGTTGTGAAAGGATACAAATTGATTTGCACCATGCCCGACAAACAATCGAAAGAAAAGATGGATACCCTTCGTGCTATGGGAGCTGAAGTGGTTGTTACACCAACCAACGTAACTCCCGATGACCCTCGTTCTTACTACTCTGTAGCTAATAAATTGAGTCAGGATATACCCAATAGTTTTTACCCTAATCAATACGATAATCCATCGAATTCTAAGGCGCATTATCTATCTACCGGACCAGAAATTTGGGAGCAAACAGAAGGTAAAATCACGCATTTGGTGGTTTGTGTGGGAACTGGCGGAACCATCTCTGGTACAGCTAAATTCTTGAAAGAGAAAAACCCGAACATTAAAATTTGGGGTATCGATACTTACGGTTCTGTGTTTAAGAAATATCATGAAACAGGAATCTTTGATGAAAATGAAATATACTCTTACTTAACCGAAGGTTTTGGTGAAGATATTTTACCTGCTAACGTTGATTTTAAAATCATCGACCGATTTGAAAAAGTAACCGATAAAGATGGTATGTTGATGTGCCGCCGTATCGCTCGTGAAGAAGGTATGTTCTTAGGAAACTCTGCTGGTTCTGTGGTGCAAGGGTTAATACAAATGAAAGATTCGTTAAAGCCTACCGATTTAGTGGTGCTTATCATGCACGACCACGGCAGCAGATACATTGGTAAAATCTTTAACGACGATTGGATGCGCGAACGTGGCTTCTTAGACAAAGAGAAAGTAACTGCTGCCGATTTAGTGAAAAATCACAGGGCGTCTTTAATCACTGTTAAAGAAAGCGATAAAGTAACCGATGCCATCAAAAAAATTACGCAACACAATATCTCTCAAGTGCCTGTTATCAATGATAAAGGTGATTTTGTAGGCTCTATTAGCGAATCGGATATTTTTAGTGAAGTAATTAAAGATGCCAAAGCGCAAGCTAAAAAAGTGAGCGAGTTGATGAAAGAACCTTTTCAAATCATTGAGGCTTCAACAGAACTCGACGCTATTCTTAAAACCATTGGTAAATCGGCAAGTGCAATGCTTGTAAAAGTTAGAAATAACGATTACCGCATGATTACCAAACACGATATCATTGAGGCTTTAGCAAAGTAAGAATGAGGGGATTTTGGCTGATACTTTTATTGATTTTTTCTCTTAAAGGCTTTAGTCAGGATTCCACCTTCATTAAAGTTGCACAAGCTGTTGATACGGTTCCTAAAACGTACAAATCTTCTTATAAGGTTTTGGCCCGTAAGCTTTGCGACAGTTTGAAAGGTGAAGAAGAAAAGGCTAAAGCCATTGCCCTTTGGATTATTAAAAACATCGATTACGATGTTAAAATGTACGAGAAAGGGCATTTCACAAAACAAAAACCCGATGAAGTTTTAAAACGGAAAAAAGCCATTTGCGAAGGCTACAGCAATCTTTTTAAAGACATGTGCGAACAAGTAGGCATTCGCGGTTATGTGGTAACAGGCTATAGCAAAGCGGGCAATTATGAGCCTGGTGATATTTTAGTTCGCGAAGACCACGCTTGGAATGCGGTACAAATTAAAGGCCAATGGTATTTGGTTGACTTAACATGGGCTGCAGGGAATATAGAGTTGAAACCTCGTATGTTTCGTCGATATTTATCTATTTATTTGGGATTTCCTTTTAAAGAGAAACGCAAATACGTTAGAAAACCAAATTACAAATATCTCTTTGCCGAACCCTCTTTTTTAATTGTAGATCATTTACCGGTAAACGACTGGTGGCAATTGATGCAACACACCGTGCCCGTTCAAATCTTCGAAAAAGATTCTGCCGAAATAAAAAAATACATCAAAGAAGGAAATGGTCCGCTTTCGTCATTCGACAGAGACATCGCCAATTTCGAGGAAATGGATGAACCAATGCGTGTGCTCGAAAAATCGAAAAAAGCACATCAATTCAATCCCAAAAATTTTCAAACTCCAGCACAAGGAAAATTACAACATGCGGTTGAAGTATTCAGAATCACCTATGTAAGGATGATTCCGAATGCTAAAAAAATCGAGATTTACGATTCGTGTTTGCTTGAAATTCAAGCCTGCATCAACGATTTAGACAGTTACGATAAAATCACAGTGAAGGAGCGGGATGTACGTGTAAAGAAAAACGAAAAATATTCTGCGGAGAGCTTGAAAGCAATGGACAATC
>JBMTCG010000128.1:0-2953 GCA_049430665.1 Flavobacteriales bacterium
CGAATGTATTTTTTTGCCAATCCATTTACGATATGAAAACCTGTTGAATCGTATTTGTAGAGTCCTTGTCCGTCGGTGCCCAAATACACATTTCCAAAGTCATCTTCGATGATTGCTTTTACTTTAACATCGGCGAAACCATTGTTACTACCAAAAGAATAGAACTTTGAACTATCGAGAACACTTACACCTTTATCAGATGTGCCAATCCACAAACGGTTTTTGCTATCTCTATAGATACTGTAGATGAAATTACCTGCTAACCCCGATGTTTTATCGTAGTTGGTAAACTGTTTTCCAAAGTAGTTTCACTCACCGCCGCCCGAAGTGCCGAACCAAAAATTACCGCTATTGTCTTGAGTAATGGTGCGCACATGATTGTTGCTTAAACCTTCGTTTTCACCCAGCCAGGTTAGTGATTTAGCTTCGGGATTGTATTCAGCCAATCCTTTACTTAGTGTGGCCAGCCAAATATTTTGGTGATGATCGAAATAGATATCTAAAACTGTTTGTTTGTTTAAAGTGCTGTTAGAGTCGATTCTAGAAAATTCTTTATTCACATACTTGTAAGCGCCATTACCGTAGGTTCCCACGTAAATATTTCCATTTTTATCTTCTTTAATAGAGGTAATGGAATTAATCATGATGCTTTTCCACTTTCCTTTTCCTTGCAAAATGTATTCATTATTTACAATAGAAAATTTGAAGAGTCCGCCCGACGTACCAAACCACACATCACCTTTTTTATCAATATGAATGGCGTTAATCACTTCTTTCTTTAGATTAAGTTTTTGAGAGATATTGGTGAATTTTCCTTTGTCGAATAAAATAACGCCCATGTTCGTTGCCAGCCATTTTCTGTCTTGTTTGTCGATAGCAATTTCTTGCACCCAAACCATTCCATTGCTTTTGGGCTTAAAATTTTGAAAAGTTTTACCGTTGAATTTCGAGAGTCCGTCGTTCGTGCCTACCCATAAATTGTGCTCGCTATCTTCTTTGATATTAAAAACGTAGTTGTTGATGAGTCCGTCGCGAACACTATAAGTTTTAAAGTTTATGCCATCAAATTTGGTGATACCGCCGCCGCGAGTACCCATCCACAAGAAACCTCGTGAATCTTGCAATAGGCTGTACACCTGCGATTGCGCAACGCCATCTTTTACCGAATAGTTGCGAAAGTTATAAGCTTGAGAGAATGCGGAATGGGAGAGGAGGAGGAATATTAAAATTTGTTTTTGAATTGCGCGCATAACTCGCTAAAGTTATTCAATCGATTCAATATATTTCAATTTGGTAAGCGCTTTTGATAAAATTAAATCTTAGGAGGATTAAGAGTCTGTAAGTCCGTGAACGGATGACAGCCTGTTTAGAAAAAAAATCAGAGTGCTAGTGATCGCTCTCGCTTCTCACTCTCACTCTGATTTTTGTGGAGCCGGAGGGAGTCGAACCCTCGTCCAAAAAAGGAAACTGAAAGCTTTCTACATGTTTATTTTGTAATTGATTGTAGGAAATAAACCGGATACAAACACCCTATTTATAACTTAGTTTCTTTATTTCATATTCGCACCGAAACCTTGTGAATACTAACCCAAACTCGTATGTGCCTCAAAAGAAAAAAGTATTAGGTGCACTTTTTTCAGAGACATCTTGTTCCGATTCCTAGAACCGGAATTAAGCTAAACTTTCTGAGAAAGATTAAGCAGCAAGAGCGTAGTTATTTTCGCCAATTAAAATTTTGAAATCCTTGATTTAAGAGAGGGGTCTCAACTCTCTACATGCTTACCAACCTTTTGCACTTCCTGTCAAAACCGGTCGGCCCCAAAGAACTGCGTTAAAGGTACATCAATTTGAGGCGCACTCAAAATTTAGTCGACTTAAATTATTTCTCCATTTTTTTTTCGAAATAAAGTTGCTTTTATCATTTTTAAATGATTAAATTGCTGTCGGGTAATTGACATAAATTTTATCAAAACAACAAGAAGTGCTCATTAGTACTCATTCATATCATTCTTTGCGTTACGGCATTTTATCGCCCGAAGAGCTCATTTCTAGCGCTAAAAGAAATGGTATAGATTGTTTGGCGCTTACCGATATCAATTGCATGACGGGTGTTTACGATTTTGTGAAGGCTGCCCGAAAGGAAAATATAAAGGCTATTGCCGGCATTGAGGTTAAAAATGAAGATGACTTTTTATTTATAGCATTGGCCAAAAATTTAATTGGCTTTCGCGAACTCAATGCGTTTTTATCTTTTTCGCGCATACATAAAACGCCGCTTCCCCAAAGGTCTCCCGATTTTAATCATGTATATGTTATTTATTCTTTAGATCGTTTTCCGGCGAAATTGAAAGACAATGAATTCATAGGAATTAAGATTGATGAAGTAAATAAATTGCACAGTAAAAAGTACCAACATTTGCTTTCTAAATGTGTAATGCTTCACCCGGTTACCATTGCCAAACGTTTTGATTATGGCTTGCACTTGGCCTTGCGCGCCATGGATTTAAATATCATTATAGATAAATTACAAAGTAAGCAGCATTGTAAACTTAGCGATCACATGCCCAGCATCGATTTGCTTTTAAAGAAGTACGAACAGTTTCCCATCATTGCTGAAAATACTTTGCGACTCTTAGATTCTTGTTCGTTCAACCACGATTTTAAAAGCAACAAAAACAAAAAACATTATACCGATAGTCCCTACAACGACAAAGAGAAACTCACGCAATTGGCCATGGAGGGCATGTTGCGTCGCTACGGAAAATGAAATGAAGAGGCCGAAAGAAGGGTGAAAAAAGAATTGGATATCATTGATAATTTAGGTTTCTCTAGCTACTTTTTAATTACTTGGGATATTGTTCAATACAGTTTAAGCAAAGGTTTTTATCATGTGGGCAGAGTGACCTCCCCCCGTTAAATCGGACTAATAAAAAATAGAGAAATCGAGGTGTCA
>JBMTCG010000129.1:0-2948 GCA_049430665.1 Flavobacteriales bacterium
GTTAATGGCAGCAACAGATTTACCGATTTCAAAACCGAATCTTCTACACACAGCATTTACGATTATTACATTCTAAGTGTAAAAGAATTTGCAAACGAAACGCAAGCCTACAAAACATATAGAAACAGCACTGGCTACAACGCAACCGTAGCCGATATGGAAGAGTTGTACATGCAATATTCAGATGGTATTAGAAAACATCCTCTGGCTATTAGAAATTTTGCGAAAGACATGGTAAATAACTGGAATTTACCTGTACCAAAATATTTCTTTTTAGTTGGAAAATCTATTCAACCTGGTCACCCCGATAATGATGTAAATGCTAGAAGTATTTCGAATTCCTCGCGTCAACATGCTACCAATTACGCAAACAACAAGGTGCCCACATTTGGGTACCCTGGATCAGATAGTTACTTGACCTCTCAAATTACAGATACTTCTCATTATGAGCCAGAAATTCCTTTAGGTAGAATTTCAGCCAGCAGTGGTGCTAAAATTACCGACTACCTAAACAAAGTGAAAGATTTTGAGGCCAATACCAATGCTTTTTGGATGAAAAGAATATTGCACTTTGGCGGTGGTAACGATAAATTACAAGGTGATGTTTTTGCAGGTTATCTAAATTCATTTAAAACCACTATTGAAGATACATTGTATGGCGGAAAAGTAAATACATATTTAAAAAACACAACCGACCCATTGCAAATGAATCTATCCGATTCAATTCGTGCGAACATTAACGATGGAAGTTCTTTAATGACCTTTTTTGGTCATGCCTATGGAACAGGTTTCGACCAAAATATCGATGCGCCCAGCGCTTACAACAACAAAGGAAAATATCCATTAATTATTGCCAACTCTTGTTTAATTGGTAATATCCATCTTCCCGACAACAACAGCGGTAGTGAGGCATGGGTTTTTGAACCAAATAAAGGTGCTATAGGCTTCTTGGCTTCAGTTTATTTGGGTATACCCGATCAGTTGAATAGCTACACTGGATATTATTACAAAAATCTTGGCGTTAAGCACTATGGTAAAGGTTTAGGTGATTTGCTAAGGTACACGGTGCTTGATGTGCAAAAACTGGATGAGCCATATCAATATAAAACGCCATATGTGCAAGATGTTTGTATGCTCATGACTTTGCATGCCGACCCTGCTATTAAATTAAATACGCATTCTAAACCTGACTATACGATTTACGGGCCCAACGGACTATCACAACAAATGGTAAAAATCAATCCGATTGAAGTTAGTACGCAAGACGAAAAATTTACTATCACAGCTACTATTTCTAACATTGGAAAAGCAATTGGAGATTCAATAGATATTCGTCTTACCAGAAAATTCCCTAACGGCATTCAAGATTCTATTTACATCATTAGAATTGCAGGCGTGCGTTTTCAAAGTGATGTTACTTTTACCTTGCCAGTTGATTTAATTAATGGCGTTGGCGAAAACACGTTTGTAATTGATGTAGATTGTTTCTATAAAGTCGCTGAGTTAGATGATGTGACTAACAATTCTTGTACTTTTACGAGGAACATTAGATCGGCCGATGTAGTGCCAATTTATCCTTATCAATACGCCATTGTACCAAGCAAAACAAGTTCACTAAAAGCTTCTACCAGCGACCCTCTTTCGGGTTCTAGAAAATATGTTTTTCAAATAGATACCTGCAAAAATTTTAATTCTCCATCGCTTTACACCGCAAGCATAACGAACTCAGGCGGAGTGATAGAACTCGATCCACTAAAAGATGCCGGCTTATACTCTTTTTACAACAATTTCCCAACCGTAACTACTTTGGCATCTCCAACGGTTTTCTTTTGGAGAGTGAGCTTAGATTCTTCTTACACACATGCATTCAATTGGAAAAACTCAAGTTTTCAATATGTGCAAAACAAATCGGGATGGGGACAAGCCCATTTTCAACAATTGGAAGAAAATTCTTATGATTTTTTAACTGCTAACTCAAGCACTCGCAAATTCTCATTCGCAGAGCATGTGAGAGAGTTATATGTGCAAACTTCGGGTTATGGCGGTAGCACCGAAAAAGTTGATAATCTTTGGAGAATTGATGGTTCCCTAAAAGGTTATTGGAAATGGCCTTATACAGGAGATGTTCGTTCTACAACTCATTTGCTGCAAGTAGCGGTTATTGATCACGCAAGCCTGAATCCTTGGAGGGTAGATGACAGACCCGACTACGGACAAGTTAACGAACCTGGCAATCAATATTTAAATGCTGTTCCTTATGGTGAAGTAACCTACTGGTTTCAAACAGGTGAAAGTGATGTGGCGCCAAAAGGAGGTTATTTTAAGGGTATTAACAACTTGCTTGCTGCCGCCAAAGATAGCGATTACATTGCGCTATACACCTATCGCTCAAGTAACTTTAAAGAATTATTTACAAATAGAGGAAGTGATGGAACTACTTTCAAAAGTAATTTATTGGCCTTAGGGGCAAATGTAGATTCATTAGCCAATTTTGCTACTGGAGGGCAAGCATTTCCTTACATTCTTATTGCACAAAAAGGAAATCCAAGTTTTGCTCAGCAAACATGGGGAACCAATGAGTGGGGTACAATTTCACTCACTGCCGATATGAAAAACAACGGCCAAAGTGGTTCCGCAAGCTCTAAATTAATCGGTCCGGCCAAAAACTGGAATGCCTTCTACTGGGAATCTACTTCTTCAGAAAGCGGAAACAATCACGATACTTTAAAAGTGAAAATATATGGCGTTGATGCCGATAAAAACGAAGTGCTCTTACACACTTTCAACGGCGCAAGTGGCTCTACTCTTCAATTCGATACTATTGCCAACGCTGCTACCTATCCTTATTTGCGCTTAGAATCTTACTTATCAGATGATTCATTACACACGCCTCTTCAACTAAAAAGATGGCAAATTGTATTCGATGAAATTACCGAATTGGCGCTTAA
>JBMTCG010000130.1:0-2844 GCA_049430665.1 Flavobacteriales bacterium
ATTAAGTTCAAGTTCCAATGAACCTTCAAGCACGATTAATATTAAACCGATAGTTCCGAGTATTGGCAAAAGTGGATTAAGGTTGGGAATATTAATGTTCAGCAAATCAACCGTTTGTTTTACAAGCCAACCCAGCAGCAACAAAAGTATTACCGAAGGAATTTTTGTAAGTGCCGAACTGATGTCAAACACATAAGCTAAAAGCAGAAGTACACAAATAGTGATGATGATGGTTGTGGTCATTCGTTATTTAGCAAGGGTTAGCAGTACTGTAAAATTTGGTTCGTGAATTACTATATCAGCATGATGGTTTACTAATTCGTCTTTGGAACAAAATGCAATTCCAAGTCCTGCCTCCTTTATCATGCACAGGTCATTCATACTGTCACCAATTGCAATTGTGTTTTCCTGTTTAATTTGGTATTTATTCAGAACGTTAAGCAAAGCGTTTGTTTTGCAAAGTTTATGCTTGCACAAACTCTCTGGATGGCTGAAAAGAAAGGAAGGAATTTTTACTTCACCTGTGCAAATGCTTTTTGAGAATTCTAGTTCATTGGAAAGTGAAAAATCCATTCCAAGTTTGATTTTGATATGGTTGGTAATGCAATCGTAACTATCCGAAATAATTCCGACAATGTAACCTCTCCTCTTCAGTTCTGCAATAATTTCTTTTGTGCCTTCAATAATTGGAATACTGTCAGCTATTTCAATAAGTTCGCTTATTGCTTTTCCTTTTAGCAAAGTGGCTATTCGTTTGGTGAGGATGATTACATCCGTTTCAGATGAACGAATGTTCATCAACTCTTTTTTGAAATCGAATTGGTTAGCACAAGTATCAATAAATCTTCCTTTCAAAAGTGTGTTGTCCATGTCAAAAACAACCAACTTGTCAAGTTTATTTAATTGATTCTCTAATGCAAATTCCATTTGCGAACGAATTTCATTCAACACTCCAAGTTCTTCAAAGTTATAATGAGGATTTTTAGATGATGAAGCTTTAAGGATAATGGTTTGTGCTACTTCTTTGCTCATTTTTCCAAGTGCTTGCCAAGGTTTGCTTTTATTTTCAAGATACCCGATTTCTATTTCCTTCATTCGGGCATTCATCAGGTGCATGTCTATCAGTATGCCTATGTCCACTCCGTAATCGTCTTTGAAATCTAATTGCATAAAGAGTGATTTATTTCCTGCAATCATGCCACTTAAAGGTTGGCTAAACCGAAGTAAATCAGGGAAGAAAATACTAAGGAGTGGTTTTGCTACAAGTTCAGTTACTCTGCCCCCGTTGCGATTGAACGAAGATTTTACAAAATCTACTTCCCCTTGTAAGATGGGGTCGGTCAATAATTTAATAGTGTAGTGAGGGTAGGGGTCAATGTCGCCATCAAGAAAAGCAATGATGTCATTAGTTGCACAAAGCACACCGTCCTTCATAGAAGCTCCTTTACCCAATTTGGTGCTGGTAATAACTTTTGCTCCGTTTTCCTGTGCAATAGCAACTGTTCTGTCAAGCGATTTGTCGTCCACTACAATTACTTCCGTTACATGCGGCTGCCCTTTTGCAAAGTTCACAACGCTGGCAATGTTTTCTTCTTCATTAAGTGTCGGTATTATTACGGTAATCATTTGTCTTATATGTTTATTGTCAAAGGTAACATTTTGAGCTGTCATACCGCTATGAAAAACGGTATTTGTTTTTGATGTAAAATTAAATGTGAAGCAAAAGTGCTTTGGCTTTTGTGTTGCTTTGCTTCTCTTATGCTTTTGAGTAGGATAGCCAACCGGCGTTGCCTGAGTTTCTGCTATCGGCTATTGTCCGCTCCAAAGCTTGATAGTAGCGCTGTCGCAGTACAGTAGTAGCTAACGGTTTGCAGATTTTGGATGGGCGGGCTTTTTACCAAAGATGTTGATGCGGAGAACAGAACTTTCGGCTAACAAAAAACTGTCAGCGGAGCACAAAACCCCGCCTATTGCAGGCATGCTGTTATGGCCTGTGGTTTTCATCAATTAAGTCTAATTATTTTCCATTATGGTGTTGATTACGCTTCCTCCCCATTCCACAACAGTAAAACCCTTTCTCGTCTTTTTTAAGCTACTTAAATCTTGTAAAGGATAGTCCGTTTTTGATTCAAGAGATTGTGTCAACATCATTATTCTGATTATGGTTTCAGGTTTTGGGGTAATTTCCAATGCGGCTTGTTTTTCGTATGGTTTTCCTGAAAAATGGATGAAATTATAAGTGTTGTTTTCCATTCGAGGTAACCAGTACATGATAAATTCATTGGCTTCACGTCTGTTTAATCCCAAGTAGGCTAATTTCTCTTCAAGAAAGGAGGCGGTCTCTTTGCCTGGAACAATAAATCCATCTTGAGGAATGATCTGCTTTGAAGGATTTCCTTCCCAAAAAAGTGCATAATATTCCTGATTGTTTTCGTCCCACAACGTGCCATTCGGCTCTGCAGTCACTGTCCAACCATCTTCTGGATATTTTGGATAGGCATGAGTTAAACTTCCCGCATAATCGAGTTTCAAATTTATTTTTTGCCTCTGTTCAGGATAGAGATAAATTACTGGTTTTTCCACTTCTATGGTATAAAAGGCAAGTTTTATTTCAGCCGAACAAGTACGGTGTTCGTCAAAACTTAGATTCATATCGACATCATCGCACCCCACATATTCAATCCTTAAATTGTAATGTCCTAATGGAATGTTACTCAGCTTGAAGTTTCCGTGCTTGTCTGTTAATACACCTTCAATTAATTGTAAGGTTTTCAAATCACGCAGTATCACCTTAGCATTGAAAATCTCTTCTTGTGTGTTGATATCAGTTACTTTGCCCGTAAT
>JBMTCG010000131.1:0-2826 GCA_049430665.1 Flavobacteriales bacterium
GCGTTCGCGGCACATCTGGTACTTCGGGAACATCGGGAACCTGGGATTCGGAATGTTCTCTGGCAAATTTATAACCCGAAGGCCGACCGAAGGGAGGCCGTAATACTTGCCAGAGAATATCTACCAGCAGAACCCGCTGGTGAATTTGCCAGAGAATATTCGGATGTGATCAGTGCAAATAGATTGCAGTGAACAAAAAAAAGCCCCGTGTAAAAACACAGGGCACTTGGAAAAAACTCCGTGTAGAAACACAGAGTTGACTTGGTCTTTATAGGAACTATAAATTTGCTTTATGCTTAAAGTAGTTAAAGACTTCTGGAATATGTTTTTTGTAGTAGGGTTGGTTATCCATACACCACTGCATTAGTTCTGCTTTATCCTTAAAAGGTTTCTGCCAGGACTGACTTTGCATAATCATATCAAATTGTGGCTCTAATTCGTCAATGAAACATTGCGCCGTCCATCCTTCCCAAATGTGTCTATTCGTATTCATAAAGATTAGTTTTCATCGTGAAAGAATGTGTAAATAATAGCTTCAATCTTTGGTACACTAATACATAGATTGTCCGTTGAGTTGCCCCATTGATACCATTCTTCTGTACGTTTGTTGATTTCAAACTTTGTCTTTGATTTGTCGCTTAGGGTAAAGATACCCTTAATGTAGTTCTTTGTTTCACGAACTCTGGTGCTTGTAATTTTGTTTTGCATATTAGATAAGTTTAGGATATAAAGATACTACTTTTATATTAGCCACCAATTTTTATTTACTAATATTTTGTTAAGATAATTTCACCTGGGAGAATTCTGATCCAGGGACGAAATTTCTCTGGCAAGTGTAATACGTTTTTTTGCCAGAGAATATTGTTCTCCGAAGGTTCAGGGTGGGGTTTTGCCAGAGAAATTTTACACCACACCAGGTACAAGTTTTCTTGGAAACAAAAAACCCCTCGCATTTCTGCAAGGGGTTGTCCGACCTATTCAAACACAGCAACAAAATTACTTCTCAAAATCCGCAGACAAATCGCTTAACTTGATGTGGTGCTTTTTGTTTCTGTGGTAGTTGTATAAATCCTCAATCTTCTCTAAATAAGACTTGGTTGTAATACTCGGAGTTAATTTATCGGGGAACTTTTTAAGTTTGTCAATGAACTCGCTATACACAAAGTCCTTACTTCTAACCTCGCAACAAATAATCGCAGACAAAAATTTACCCGTGTACGCTTTGGGGAAATAGTCAGCAATTTCCATAATCTTAACCGCAAATTCTTCGGCTTTCTTGAAGCTACCAATAGTGTACTTGCCCTCTTGGAACTCCTTTTTCTTTGGGTGTGCGTTTGGCTCGTTCTTTAACAAGATTAAAGTTTGAGTCATTTTGAACTTCGGATACTTCTTCATAAAGTCAATGATAGCTTGGTAGTTTTGATTACCTTGCTTTGCGAATGTACCCGTAAAGTCGTGCTTGTCCCAATCTAATTGCGACTGATTACTTTCCAAGATACTTTCTTCACTCATACCTTTACATACTTGCACCAACATTGGAATACCCAAATTTTTAGCTGCAAGGTATCTGTGATGTCCGTCAATGATTTCGTTTCTCTCATTAACGCTGATAGCTTTGTTTGGTAAGAAACCAAACTTCTTCATCTTTTCCATTAAATCCCTAACGTGCCATTCTTTGATAACTCTTTGCAAAGAATTGAACTTGTATCTCTCGTAGGAGAGAGTCTTGTAGATACTTGACACTTGCTTGTCTTGTGGAGTGTTTGCCATAAAATTTTTTTTTTAATTAATAAATTTAGAACACAAAGATAAGGGAAATATTGTTACCCAAACTTTTTCAAAACTTTTTTTTGTGAAAATTTTGTTAAAGGTTTTTTACAAATTGGCGGATGGAGGATCCGCCTGGGTAATATTCTCTGGCAAACCCAACTACCACGCTGGTTCTGGTGGAAATTTCTGTGGCAAATTTTTGCCAGAGAATATCCACATGAGGAGACGAAGCCTGGGTGTAAATGGGGTGGTAAATAAAAAACCCCCGTAAGACGGGGGCTACAAACAAAAAAAAACCAACCAAAACCACAACTAATATTGATAGTCCGTAATTTTTTCGATTTTGTCATCAATAACGTCGCGTAACATATCGCAGTAAACATTGTGTTGTTCCTCTTTGAATGTTCCGTTGTTGTTGATATAGTAGATACTATAAGTGTCATCCCACGCTAATGTAATAGCTACCCAGCCTTTGTGGTGGTTTCCACTAACCTTCATAAGCAAAGCCTTGTCATTAAGGTTAATCCTTTTGCTTACTCCCCAACTCATAAAAATACTTGGGTTGTAGGTAAGCCATTGAATTGTTTCGCTTGGGTTAAACTCGCGTTGAAGTTTTGGCGAAATTGTTGCGAATAATGTTTCGTTTGTCATAATGTTTTGTTTAGGGTATAAAGGTAATACAATTATCCGAACCACCAAAAACACCACTCATAAAAATTTGTTAAAGACGGAGCATCAGGGTTCGCCAGGTGAAATTTCTCTGGCAAGTGTAATACGTTTTTTGCCAGAGAATATTTCCCAGATGAACCAGGACAAAAAATCTTGTGCAATAAAAAATCCCCACCGATTTCTCGATGAGGACTTTCTACTATGAATCTAACAATTAATTTTTAGCTAATTCAGTATTATCAAAATCTTTTTTCAAGACATAGTGATATACATTTTGACTACCTTCTGTAATTGGGAAAGCATTAACTAACTTCCAACCTTCTTTTCCCATAAAATTCAAAGCATCCATGACACTATTGAAAACCCTTGCCTTACCGTTTTCGTCTT
>JBMTCG010000132.1:0-2808 GCA_049430665.1 Flavobacteriales bacterium
ACAAATAAAAACCCCCCGTATTTCTACGAGGGGAAATGTAACCAAAAAACCACAGCCTGACGGGGTTCGGGAAATTTCTCTGGCAAGGTGTATTACGTTTTGCCAGAGAACATTCCCAGCTCAGCGGGCTTCTCCTCAATTTTCTCTTAGCTCGGGGTGTTCTTCCGCAAAAGCCTTAAAAGCTTTACCTACCGCAAAACCAAACAAACCATTATCACTCATAAAGGCTTCCCTACCTAAAAAGTGTTCGAAAAGCTTGTTGTTGAAAATAACCATATTCATAAAAGCTGTCTCGGTTTTGAATTTCCAAACCAATTCAAACTCCTTACTTGCATCACCAACAAACTCAATTGGTGTGAGTGTAAGAGAACAACCGCGTAAGTTTGTACGATAAGACCATCTAAATTTTCCTTTCATAATAATGTGTTTATTATAGAGACGCATTTTTGGTGCTAAACATAACGTTTCAAAAGTTAATTTTTCGTTAAGGAGATTTTTCTTCACCACCAGGATTAATCCATGAATTTTCTCTGGCAAACCCGAAGCACGAGCGAAGCGAAGTGCGATAATTCCCGTCTGGTTCCATCGGAAATTTCTCTGGCAAAAATTTGCCACAGAATATTCGAGCTGCACAGGGGTGAAAAATATAATTCTTGCCAGAGAATATTCGTGAACCAACAAACTGGAAGGTTTTGCCAGAGAATATTACTCCTGGATATTTCACCTGGATTGCAACAAAAAAAAATGGCTACCCTTTCGGATAGCCACTCGGTTAGTGGGGGTACTAACCTAATGAATGATTTGATACTCTTGCTTGTGAATTACAATTCGGTTGATGTACTTTAAAGATAGCACCTTTATACGCAAGGTATTCTGCAAATTTTCTTGATACTTGCTATAATCGGTTGAGGTGTCTTTCATATACCTTTCAAACATAGCTTTCTCAATAGGGTTACCCAAAAAAGTGTAGTCAATAGAAATGTAACTGCTATCGTGGTCTTGATAGCGAAAATAGTATTCATCTTTGGTCTTGTGCTTTGCAAGTGCAACGCTTTCCAATGAATACCAAATAGATTTCTTGTCTTCCCTTTCGGTTGGTATTTCAATGCCTTCCGCTTTCCACTTGCGTATCAACTGCTCGTTATATTCAAACCCTGTTTGAATGTTAGCGATACGAAATGTACCCAATACTTTATCATAGTATTCGTTTGGGTTGGCTTTGCCGTTAGTTTTGAAGTCAAGATACTTATTCATCTCTATTGGCTTGGTGTAGGTTAAACCAACATTGTGTACGAACTTATCTACATTGCGTAGTAAGTTTTGAAGTTCCGTTTCGTGTAGTGTAAGCATATACTTTAATTTTGTTTAGGTCAAAATTAAGGGGTATAAAGATACCAACCAAATAAATTTATACATACCCATATCCTTTAACTAAATTTTAACAAACGGGATACCCACGCCCCTTCCTAATATTCTCTGGCAAGCACCCCCCCCCTCCCCGTATCCCCGCTTATATAGGGGGTGTTTTAGCGTGTCAAAAGGGGGGTCAATACCGTAACTGAAATTTTTCCAGAAAAAAACCCAAAAACCGACGTTTTATCCCAATTTTGTAAAAAAAATTTTCTGGAAAATTTTTGGGATATTTATGTATTGTATGGATATTCTACTAACAGAGTCACAACTTAAAACAATTATTCAAGAAGCGGTATCGGCTAAACCTGGTTCACCGGAAGAGTTAGTTGAACTATTAAAGTTTCTACCTGTTAATGAGACGGCGCAATATATTTCCGAGGAGGTATATTTGGATTTAGTAAATTATTATGAAAATGATATTGAACCAAATAGTAGGGTAATTACATTTCATCCTGAGGAAGAGTGTCTAAAACCATATGAGTTAGAAATAAACTTTAAACCTTCTGGTAGTGGTACTGGTATTGGATATTCGGACGATTCATACATTGATGTCAAATACCTTAGGAAAGAATCTATGGAATATAGAAATAACCCTCGAATGAGTAACACAATAAAAAAAGATATATTTCACATTGTTAAACATGAATGTAGTCATTTCTATTTGTCACAAAGAGGTGTTGAATCTTGTTTATACCATACGCACCCTGATGGTATGAAGAAATATTATCAGGATAGACAAGAAATGGTATTACATAGTAGAGAAATATTTGAGCGTTTTACCGAGGATACCCCCAAGTGGCAAACCTATGATTTGGAGACAATAGTAAAAAGATTGGCGCATAGGATTAAACATTTGCAATCTCATACAAGCATTTTTTATCCATTTAATGTTGGAACACAAAAGAAGTATTTAAAACATATAGTTGACACATATGTTAAACCGAACCTTAACCAAGATATTTAATTATATTTATATACTATGAAGATATTAGATATCATACATGAGATAGTTACAACCAAGAAGGAAAAGATTGGTAGTGGTAAGGAACATGTTGTGTATGATTACAAAGCGGACCCAACTAAGATTATTAAAGCTGCGTGGGGTGTTGACAAAGGACAATACAAATATGGAACAGATTCTAATAGACATCTTGTTGATATGAATTCCGATCATATAGAAATCTTTTTAAAATATCCTAAATTATTTCCGAAAGTCTATAAGTATAATAACCGATATGCGATTATAGAGAAGTTAGATACGAGTAAAGTTTTTCAAGATCAAAAAGATTTGTATGAACAGTTGATTCAATATGATGAAGCTTTTAAAAATGTGGTAGAAAATGATTTTTTATCTGGACTATATTATACTGTTACCAAAGTGAGTGAGTTTTTACC
>JBMTCG010000133.1:0-2731 GCA_049430665.1 Flavobacteriales bacterium
TGTAGCATTTTGTATAGCATTTGAGATTGCGGTGCCTAGAAAATTACTGATAACATCTGTTTCCCAATTTTCAACATTGTATAAATCAATTAGTCTTTTCAAATGTTTAACTTGACGGTCTATGTGAGTAACTGCTCCATTTTTAATTTGCATGTTTATTATGCCTTTCAGCTCAGCAATGGCCTGCTGTACTAATTTTTTAAGTATAGTTTTAAATTTAGGTTTAAAAAATTCTTTAAATGATTTAGATTTTTCAATCTCAGCTTTAAGACGTTGTCTTTTTTCTTTTTTTTCAGCAGCAGAGTAATCTTTGGGAATCTCTGAAGTGTTGTCCCAATAGGGTGAATAGGTTGTATGTGCAATATAAACTTCTTTAATGGGCCCAATATAAACACGAAATGCGTCCCTGATAGCATCTGACCTAGACGATTCAATGTAAACCAATGACCCTAGAGGACGAAGCTCGGATCCTTGTAATCTTTTTAAATTTGTTAACTCCTGATAATCCTTACTGTTTTTAACCTCCTGTTCATTTAAGTCCCCTTGACCCATGACCACTTCTACCTGAGATTGTTTACCAGAATGGCGAGCAACAACAACGGCTGCTACACCCTTAGCTCCAACAAAAAACAAATATTTGGCACCAGTTCTAGTTTTCCATGGATAATCGTCTTTATACAAGGATACCTTTTCATAGTCCTTTTTTGATTTAAAATCAATATTGGCTGTTATACTGACTATACCAACTTCATGAGACAAATGTTTTTTATGCATATATCTCACTACGTCTATTCCACCTGGTGTGCTTCGTAACAGTTGAGCAGCAGGACTGCTTAATATTCCGCTAACTTCGGTTAACTGTTTTGTTGATGTATTTTTATTTGGCAGTTGCTCATTATCATTGTTTTTTTGAACAGATAGCACACTGTCCTCTTCGGGCCAAGTGTAAATGTAGCTGCCATATTCATCTCTAACCAACAACCAACGCACATCGCCTGTGCTGTACTGATTAATGTCTGCTACATATCCAGGAAAAATATTTTCAAAATTAATATCACCCACTCCCAGATCAGTGGCGTTGTTTCTCAACCAACCTGCTACGGAATTTACTTCTAAGGAAGTGTTTGGGCCTTGTCCAGCAAGATTACCAATCATGACAATTTTGTCAGTTGGGGTACGAGTAAACTCCGCGAATAACATTTTGCCTAAAGCTCTAATTGCTCGGCTCATATTACCAGGTAAGTTATTTACTCTGTGCCATTCAGGCATCTGAGTACCTGCTGCTGCTAATTTATCAGTGAGTACAGCAGGTAAAGTTTCTGGAGTTACTGCTGGTTCCATTCCCACTGTTTCGTCGTCTGTGTCTAGATTCGCAGGCAATTGACTGAAATCTGCACGAGCAACCATGTCACTGGCTGATTGAGGTAGGGACACCATACTGGTTGCTGCTCTTGTGCCTAAAGAACTAGCAGTTTTGAATAAATCGTGTGTAGTAAGCCTGTTGTTGCCAGTTTTTGTGCGCACTGGACGATCATTTTCAGACAAATTAATATTAAACGGCTTGTTCATAGCAGTATTTATTTCAAATTCTTTTTTATCAGTTGCAGCAACATCTGTACTAAACGTGGATATTCTTTATAGTTGTGCTGAGATAGGAGATTTTTTATCATCGTTCCTCGATCTATTTTTTGTAGCTCTTTTGAATTCATGCGCTTCATTTTGCCCAATTCAAAAGCTAAATCAGAAATGAATCCATGATCTGCAAATAACTTTTTGATATCATGAGGCGGACTGTGTCCCCATGGATGCTCTTTGGCGTTTTCCGATACATCGCCACCACCGTCCATGCCAACGCTGCCAATGTCGGCGGGCCAAAGTCCCCCACCAACTAAACCATACTTGTTTTTACTCTTTTTTTTAGACTTCTTTTTGCGCCTTTCTCGTAATAGAGGAGGATAGCCGTCACGATTTACATGGTTACCAAACTTTTTTGCTTGAGTGGAAATCTCGTTTGGGCCAACATCTACTGTTTGATTTTGTGGAGTGATCCTGCCTGCTTCCTCGCCCAATGGAATGCGTTCTATGGGAGTTTTACTGAATCCCCCGCGATTCATTGCATCTACAAAAGCCTGAGCAGCTTCGAAGCTTGCTAATAAGGTAGATACCACAACTCTTCTGTCATCATCTGTTATTCCCACGATACGGGTAACTTTGGGACGATAAGGTTCGGCTACAAAATTTTTAAATGGCACTTCGTGCCCTCGGGCATACTGAGGCAACACTGACCTATCGGTTTCCGGGTCGTATAATGGGATTTCAATGTCTGATCGACGATACGGACCGCGAGGGGGGAACTTAACTACATCGCCTTCTTGTAATCCCGCTTGAGATAAAGTTGTATAATAACTGGGATCTTCTTTCAAATGATCTAAGGCAATTTTAAGAGCAATTTTTAAATCGCTTGTGTGTTCTAGTTCCACTTTAATGCCTTGCCTTAGTTGACTTAAAATGTGCTGTTCACCGTATTTTTTTATTAATTCATCTACGGTTTCTTCAGGAGATTTGGGTTGAATTTCTTGAGCTCGCATGAAGTATTTAGTCGTAATCTCTAGCTGTGGGAGCCCTTGAAGCCTCAGGTTTAGGCCACATTACTTGGAAACCTGGTTGGACGTATTTTCTCATTATACTGTTCCATGCTTGTGCTAGATTCAGTTGCTTTGATTCTATTTTT
>JBMTCG010000134.1:0-2604 GCA_049430665.1 Flavobacteriales bacterium
CGTGGAGCGTTTTCACTCGACACGTACTCAGGTACATGATTTTCAAATTTTTGTTTGAAATCGATGATATAATGCGGAATGCCGTCGATATCTTTTTCAATAGTATGTACACATTCGATGTCGCCAATCAAGTGTTCATCAAGCTTATCTCCAGGACGCTCACCAATTTTTTTGTAAGTACCACCCAAGTGCTTCGTCCACACTTTAAGAATATCTTCCATCATCGCCGATTTCATCTTCAAAGAAAGAATCTTTCCACCCAAATCACCCGTTGCACCTTCCATAGCGCGAATCACTAAGTCGGCTGCTTCGCTAACAGAGAAAATAAATCTTCTCATGTGTGGACCCGTAGTTTCAATAACACCTTTCGACGCCATCATTCTTTTCCACAGAGGAAAAACAGAACCTGTAGACCAAGCGATATTTCCGAAGCGAGTACACACGAAACGGGTACCTGCAGTATTATCAAGCGTACAGAACATACGTTCCATCATGGCTTTAGAGTGACCATAAATATTTCCAACAGGAGGAGCTGTTTTATCGGTAGAAACACCAACAACAACTTTAACGCCTTTATCAATTGCTAAGCGAGCAATATTTTGAGAACCCAACACATTCACATCGATGCACTCCATTGGGTTCTTTTCAGAAATATCCACAAATTTTGTGGCAGCAGCATGAATAATTATTTCGGGTTTGTATCGATTGTAAGCATCAAGTAAACTATCGTAATTCACTACATCCAGCGGAATAGTTTCGCAACCTGTAAGAGTTTGCGCCAACTGATTGTTTCCATTGTTTCGAGAGCCAAGAATAACGTTGTAACGGTCTTTAAGTTTGAGTCCGAGTTGCTTACCCAAATACCCTGCGCCACCTGTGATTAAAACTGTTTGCATCAAAAAAATTTTACGATTTAAGCGATGCGAATATAAGAGAAAAATGGGGAAAAAGCTAAGTGAAAAAAACTATATTGTTATTTGCCAAAATACTTTGACTTCAATAGATTCAGCTTGTATTTTGCCTTATCAAAAAAAGTTGGTTGTTGAGATTTAAAGTATTTGGCGAAACTCTTTCTGGCGATTAAAGACTCCTCTACAGCTATTTTCTCTAATCGCAATTGAGATTTAGTAAAAACGGTTTTATGTCCCTTTTCTCCATTTTTAAAATGAGTCCCTGTTCCATCAAAACCGATATTCACCACTAAACTTTCTTTCGGATAGAGGCACAAACCATTATTTGCTACTACAGATGAAAACCATTTAATGTCCCAATCATTATGAACACCCGTAGCGTTCGCTTCTAGTTGATTCCAAAAATCGGGTTCAGCACCATCCACAGTCATTCTATTGTATAAATTATTCTTCTGAACAGTATCAAAAAGCTCTTTGGCATTTCTGTTCAATTTATTCCATTTGTCTTTCCAGGTAGCCCATCCCCAGCCATTAGTAATACCAACAAAAAAAGAAGGTGGTAAATTTCTTTTAGAAATATCGAAAACAAAACCGGAAACCTGCATTACTCTTTCTTCATTTTCATACATCTCTAAAGCATCGTTCATGTAGGTTAAAAATTGAGGAGAGGTACAAATATCATCTTCGAGAACAATTACCTTTCCATACTTCTCTACAACCGCAGTAATATTTACTAAAAAATTATCATTCATCCCCATATTTTTCTCCATACAAAGTAGTGTCGTGCTTTTACACCACGTTTTGCTGCGAATTAGATCTCTTACGATTTCAACACTCTCAAAATGTTCTTTAATTTTAGGAGCATCGGAAATTACAATCAATTCAGACTCGCTAGCCAAATAATTGACAGACAGCGCCTCTAATGTTTTACGCGTATGTTCTACTCTATTATAAGTAAACAATAATATAGGAGCTAGTTTTCTCATTATTTTTTAATTCTAAATAGCGCTATTTGATATACCCTAATAAATCTTTTACTAAAAACAACGGTAAAATCGGCCTTCAAAGCCTTGTGTAAAAGTGAAATCGCTTTAGAAAACATTTGCGCCTGATTGGCTTTTATTGCCGCATAAATCATGAAAGAAGCCTCAAATCGAGGTATATATTTTTCAAATTTTTCTTTTACTGCTGAATGTCGGCGAATCATAGCAACGATATAATCCTTATGCTTCACCATTAAATCAAAAGTATCAAAATTCACCGATCGACCTTCGTGCTGAAGCACACCAGAATTTACTTTATCTATTCTGCCCACTTTATATTTTGCAAAAACCCTAAACCAGTATTCATAATCTTCAGAACCTGTAAGTTCACGCGTTGTATCAAATTGAATTTTGGTGTACACTTCACGATGTAAAAAGCCTCCGATACACGCCATGAAATTACCGCTGCACAGCGCCTTATACTGGTTCTCTAAAGAAGGGAACCCATAAGAATAAATCTTTTCTCTTTTTTCATTTACCAATTCATACTTATTTTGAAAAACCTTAATATCAGGATGACTTAAGGCATATTCGGCAGCATCTTTCAAACAATCTACATACATAAAATCATCAGAATCGAGCAAAGTTAAAAAATCACCTTTTGCATTCTGCATACCGGTGTTGCGCGATTTTGCTCTCTCGTAATTCTT
>JBMTCG010000135.1:0-2515 GCA_049430665.1 Flavobacteriales bacterium
GCCTACCTCACTTTTTTTGTGTGGAATTTAACTTGTTGCTGGTGGATTTACTACGCAGCGCAAATTGGCGGAGTGGCCTTTGAAGTATTAGCCAACAGCTTACTTTTTGCTTTAATGTTCTTGCTTTTTCATGTGGTAAAAAAGCAAATTTCTGCACCACTATGGCCGCTCGCTTTTATTTCTATTTGGTTGAGTTTAGAGTTCTTACATCTTCAAAATTGGGAACTATCGTGGCCTTGGTTAAGCTTAGGAAATGTTTTCGCCAACCGTCCCTACCTAATTCAATGGTACGAATTTGTTGGTGTTTTAGGCGGCAGTGCGTGGGTGTTGGGCATGAATTGGATGTTGTTTTTGTGTGTTAAAGAATGGCGCAGCGCTAAGAGTTTTAATACTCAGGTTTTTCGCCGACTCATCAATGCCGATTTTTTGTTGCTCGCTCCTATCGTGATTTCAGTGGCCATTTACATGACTTATACCGAAGATGAAAATCCGGTAAAAGTGATGGTGGTGCAACCCAACATCGACCCCTACGGCGAAAAGTTCGATGGCATGACCCCCGAACAACAAATGGAAAAAGCCATCTTTCTTGCGGCCTCAAAAATTACCGATTCTACGCGCTACATCGTACTGCCAGAAACTGCTATACAAGGGATGCAGTGGGAAGAGAAATTAGGCGAATCGCAAGAAATCGACATGCTTGCGCAATTGCTGAATAAAAACAAAAACCTAAATATTGTAAGCGGACTCTCCTCTCTCGCGCAAGTGAGTCCGAAAGACAAAGAAAATATTCCTGCATCATACCGAAAATTTCACGATGCCGATGCTTACTACGAATCGTACAACGCCGCTATTCAAATCGACTCTTCTCGTTCTTATCCTATTTACCACAAATCACTATTGGTAATGGGTGCAGAGCGTGTTCCTTTCGAAAGTTTATTTCCTTCACTCAAAGAATTTTTATTGGATTTGGGTGGAACATCGGGTACTTTAGGTTCACAAAATCTCCGCAGCAATTTTACTTCTGTAGATGGTAAAATGCAAGTGGCACCCATCATTTGCTACGAATCAATTTACAGCGATTATGTTACCGAATACGTGCGAAAAGGAGCCAATCTTTTGTTCATTATCACCAACGATGGCTGGTGGCAAGATACCCCTGGCTACAAGCAACATTTCGCTTTCGCAAGAATTCGTTCGATTGAAAACAGAAGAAGTATTGCGCGTTCTGCAAACACTGGTATTTCGGGCTTTATCGACCAAAAAGGAGATGTGATAAGCCGAACTGAATGGTGGAAAGCCGATGCTATTTCTGCAACAATTAATGCGAATGATGAAGAAACTTTATTCACCAAGTTTCCTTATTTAGTTGGCGCCATTGCGGTAATTTCTACCCTCGTCTTAGTGCTGCTTACCACCGTTCAACTGTGGAGAAAAAAGTCGGCGAAGTAAAGCAAGTCGGCGTCTTTCTTTTATCTTTGCCCCATGACTCAACAACGTTATACCATTACCACGGCTTTGCCTTATGCAAACGGACCTTTACACCTCGGACACGTAGCGGGAGTGTACATTCCAGCCGATATATATGTGCGTTACCTGCGCGCTAAAAACGAAGATGTAATTTTTATTGGTGGTACCGATGAACACGGTGTACCCATCACTATCAAAGCAAAAAACGAAGGCGTTACACCTCAACAAGTGGTAGATAAATACCACAAAATCATTGGCGATTCTTTGAAACAGTTGGGCATTACCTTGGATGTTTTCTCTAAAACAACGTCGAAACAACATTACATAACAGCATCTGATTTATTCAAGAAATTAGAAGGTGAAGGCGCGTTTACCGAACAAGTCACCGAACAATACTACGACGAAGCCAACAATCAATTTTTGGCTGATAGATATATTACCGGAACTTGTCCGCATTGCGCCAATGAGAAAGCTTACGGCGACCAATGCGAGAAATGTGGCTCTACCCTAAACGCAACTGATTTAATCAATCCTAAGTCGGCATTGAGCGGAAATAAACCTGTACTTAAACAAACCAAACACTGGTTTTTGCCATTAGATAAATACGAACCTTGGTTAAAACAATGGATTTTAGAAGATCATAAAGATTGGAAAACCAATGTTTACGGACAGTGCAAAAGTTGGCTAGAAAGTGGTTTACATCCACGTGCCATCACTCGCGATTTAGATTGGGGAATTCCGGTTCCTGTGGAAGGTGGCGAAGGAAAAGTATTGTACGTTTGGTTCGATGCGCCTATTGGCTATATCTCCTTCACCCAAGAATTGTTGGCGAACGATGCAACGCGCAAATGGGAAAATTACTGGAAAAAAGACGGAAATTCTAAATTGGTTCACTTCATAGGTAAAGACAATATCGTTTTCCATTGCATCATCTTCCCTTCTATGTTGAAATTGTTTGGCGATTATATTTTACCCGATAATGTTCCTGCCAACGAGTTCTTAAATTTAGAAGGAGAGAAATTTTCTACTTCAGGAAATTGGGCGGTTT
>JBMTCG010000136.1:0-2471 GCA_049430665.1 Flavobacteriales bacterium
GAGCCTTTCGTGTTGTTTAATATTTTAGAGAGAAAGTTCATTATTTTCGGACAAGTTTTCTTTCCGCAAGATTTCCATTTGTTTGTTTTTGGAATGTTGGGATTTCTCCTTTTTGTCATCGTTTTTACCATCATTTTCGGTCGGTTTTTTTGCGGGTGGATTTGTCCGCAAACCATTTTCTTAGAAATGGTTTTTCGCAAAATTGAACGCTTCATCGAAGGTGATCATAACGCGCAAAGAAAACTTAATCAGGGCAAATGGAATGAGAACAATAAAGCATTAAAGAAAACAGCTAAACATATTGTTTTCTTTGGTATTTCTTACGTGGTAGCCAACACTTTTTTAGCTTATATCATTGGTTCGAAAGAGTTGTTTAAAATTCAAACTGATAAACCTGCCGAACATTTAGGCGGACTCACAGCTATCACCATTTTTAGCTTTGCTTTTTACGGCGTATTTGCTTTTTTTCGCGAGCAGGTGTGTACCAATGTTTGTCCCTACGGACGATCACAAGGTGTGCTTTTAGATAGCAATACCATTGTTGTTGCTTACGACAAAAAAAGAGGTGAGCCTCGTGAAAAGAATGGAAGAGATAGAAAAGCTTCTGCGGGTAGTTGCATCGATTGTCACCAATGCGTTTTGGTTTGTCCAACAGGAATTGATATTCGCAACGGAACACAATTAGAATGTGTGAATTGCACAGCGTGTATCGATGCTTGTGATGATGTTATGTTGAAGATTAATCAGCCAACAGGCTTGATTAAATTCGCATCCGAAAAACAAATTACCGAGGGTGAAAAATTTGTGTTCACCACAAGAATGAAAGTGTATAGCGCTGTTTTAATTGTGATAATTATCGCATTTAATATTTTAATGATGGTGCGCGGAAATCTTGAAACAACGGTGTTGAGGGCGCGCGGACAAAATTATACAATCATGCCCGATGGCAGAATTAGCAACTTGTACAAATACAAAATTGTAAATAAATCGAACGATTCTATACCGCTCAACTTGAAATTGGTAAACATAAAAGGAGAAATAGAATTGATTGGCGTGCAAGGTGATATTATGCTAAAACCCGAACAGAAATTAGAAGGTATCATGATGATTAAAATCGATTCAAATAATTTAAGTTCAAGAACAAACGGAATTACGATAAATGTGATGAATGGTGATCAAAAACTAGAAGAAATAAATTCAGTTTTTATGGCGCCGCGCCATCATAAAGCAACAGATAAATTTTAAAAATTAAGTATATGAATTGGGGATGGAGAATAACAATAGTGTACAGCCTTTTCGCACTAAGTATGATAGGCGCTGTGATTTACAGCACTACACTAGATGTAAATTTAGTGGAAGAAAATTACTACGAAAAGGAAGTGAATTATCAGCAAGTAATCAATAAAAAAGAAAATGCTATTCGCGATTCAGCAACGTTTGAAGTTGCCGTTGTTGGCGACTCAATAGTGCTGCATTTTCCAACAGAGGTTGCGCAAGGGAAAGTTTACTTTATTAGATCGGCCGATGTGAATAACGACAAGAAATTCGACCTAAAAGTGGTGAATGGAAAACAGACTTTTTCTAAAGATTTGTTCAAAGCAGGTACTTACAATTTACAAGTAGATTGGAAGGGAAATAGTGCCGATTATTATTGGGAAGAGAAAATAACAATATAGCTCAATGCTATTATTAACTGCCATATTATTAGGATTAGCATCATCGCTGCATTGTGTTGGCATGTGTGGTCCTATTATTATGAACGTACCTTTTTTGCATTTCGAAAAAAGTAAATATTTGGCCATGGGCACCTACCATTTGAGCCGAATTTCAGTATATGCTTTGTTAGGCGTTTTTTCTGGAAGTATTGGAGCAGCAATGTCGTTAGCCGGATTTCAACAGTGGATGTCGGTAGTAGCTGGTGCATTTTTATTGTTGCTTTTCTTCCTGCCTAAAATCAAAAATTTGATGGAGAAGAAATTAAATTCTCCAGTCAATAAAATATATGCATCGGTTGGTAAATATTTGTTTAAACCTACTTTTTCATCGGTAGCATTAATGGGCTTGGTAAACGGAATTTTACCATGTGGAATGGTGTATGCCGCTTTAGTGGCTTCAACTGCTGCAGGCTCTGTAGGTGGTTCGATGTTGTATATGGCGTTTTTTGGATTAGGTACTTTACCGCTTTTGCTTACTTGCTCTATTGGTATTTCATTTTTGGGAAATAGTTTTAGAAATCGCTTTAGAAAAATTGCACCTTATGGTACTTTAATCATTGGAATTTTATTTGTGTTGCGCGGATTGAATTTGGGAATTCCTTATGTGAGTCCGCACTTTGAGGAGAAAACACAAAAAATGGAGTGTTGTCACAAAAAGGAATACAAAACTTGTCATTGAAATGCAGGGCAATAGTCCCTTCAGCTGGCGACTGACAACCACTCCTCAAAAGTGACACTTACCCAGTATGTCATCCT
>JBMTCG010000137.1:0-2446 GCA_049430665.1 Flavobacteriales bacterium
AAAGGCACTAGAAGAAAATCAGCTAACGGACACGTATTATAATGACATTAAAGGTTATTCAGATTTACTATTAAATGGATTTGAACAAACTGTTTCTGTTAATCACAAATCCGAAATACGTGACACATTGGTAAACGGAATGCCTGCAAGACTTTTGACAATTAACGGTCGAGTTGAAGGTATTGACGCTTTTTATTCAATTGCTTTTATTCAAGGTAAGAAAAGATACTATCAAATTATGGCTTGGACATTATCCAATAAAGAGTATCAGTATAAGGACAAAATGAATCGCATAATGTACTCACTAAAAGAACTTTAAAATCATCACACTATGTTTGACAACGCTTGGAATAATATACTTGCCTGGTTTCGTGACAGAAGCGAAAGAGCAAAATTAGTTCGGAGTTTCAATGAATCTGCTCGAAGTGCATTTGTTGACGGAATTGCCCCGACACTTTTAAAAGCAAGTATCTCAAAGGGAGAAAGTGCATATAAACATCAATTTTCTAACTGGCTAAATACAGGCTTCAGAATTCAAGCTTTTACAGGTCGAGTTTTAAGTAAAGACGAGTTAATTCATATTGGCAAAGTAATTTTAGACGACAGCGTATTAGTTCGAAGACTTATTGTACTAGGCTGGGATACTTTAGAAATTCACGGAGATGCTGGACAATATGGTTGTAGATGGCAATTAAAAGATTATATACCACTTCCTAAATTTAATCCAAATGAATGATTCACTATTTCAAGACAGCTTAAAAGTTGCAACAGAAGCGATGACCAAATCAACAGAGACAGGTAATTCAACCAATTGGTGGATGTGGCTTGCGATTGCAGAATTTGGAATTATCGCAGTTCTCATTTTAAAGGAAAAACTTAAACCTAAAGACACAGCTAAACAAAGGTTTAAAGATGAATCGCTTAAGCAAGACATAGACTTTAACAATATAATTAATAGTTCATTTCATTCAGTTCAGCTTTATGACGAGTTGAAAGTTAAATGTCACCCAGACAGATTTCCAACTGATAAGGAATTGAATTCTATTGCAGAAAACCTGTTTCAAGAAATCACCAAAAACAAAAACAATGTCAAGCGTTTGCTTGAACTAAAAGAAGAAGCAAAACAAAAATTGAATATTAACTTTTAAAGCAAACAAAAATGGAAAAACTCGTATTTTTAGTAATCATTGCAGCACTTGTTGCACTTTTAGGAAGAAACCGTAAAATCGGCTATGGCTGGAGCTTTGTTCTATGTCTTTTCCTATCTCCAATCATTGGTTTAATCATCATTCTGTTTTCCAAAAAGGTTGACACAGTTGACTTTGTAGATGTAAAAAAAGAGAATGAACAAAACTAAAAACTTATGAAAACAACAGGAATCGTATTAGCTGCAATTGGCGGTCTTTCAACTCTTGGTGCAATCATCGGTGCGGTAAATGGTCATCAAACAAATTTTGCAGGACTAACTTTTGTGGTTTTAGGAGCATTTTTAATAAGTCGTGCCAACAAAAAGAAAGAAGAAGAAGAAAAGAAGCGTCAATGGGAACAAGGGAATTCGGACAACAAATAGAGAGAAAGCCTGTGCATAACAGGCGTTTGGCTCAATGGCGGGTGAAGTGGTTAATTGAACATTCTACCTCGCATCAACTTTTGTGGTGTATTGACAGTTTTGTGCTCCGAAATCCGCCACTGCGCCAAGCGCCAAAACGTTATGCCCAATATTAGGGCATATTGTCAGAAACTATAATTGGCAAAATATTTGTACATTAAATTTATAAAAAGAAAGAAATGAAGAACAAAACAATAACAGCAATTTCCGCTGGAACATCTTATTCCATGTTAAAGTTGACTGAATCAAGTTTGGATCCTTACACAAGATTTACAGCTGGTCTAGCAGTTGGGTCTGCAATAGTTTTAAAACGCGGGGACGAAAATCCTGCAGCACTATTCCTAGGAATAGGTATACTTATTGGTAGTGCATTGCAATTAATAGACGTTGTAAAGGGGGGCCGACTGATTAGAAACAAATGCAATTTTCCAGTATATATAATCGGTGAAAACGGCGGTCTATCTGTTTTGGAATATGGCCAAGTACCATCAGGTAACATAGATGGTTTCACATTTAAGGGATTGAATGGCGTTTTTAAATTGTCTGATGGTATTTACGCAAAAATAAACTCAAACAATTCTATTCAATATACTCCTGGACTTGGTCGATTTATTAATCAAAATTTAAGGAATGGAGGATTTAAAACAAAACATTGGGTTGATCAACAGACTGACCTTCGATGGAAGGAACTTTACGATAGATCAATTTAAATACTGGGCATAACAGCACCTACAAGAAATTGGCGGTTCAGTGGTTAATTGAAGCTTTGTGCTTCGTATCAAATACAATGGTGGCAGACAGTTTTGTGCTTCGAAATCGCCAACTTCTTGTAGCTGC
>JBMTCG010000138.1:0-2440 GCA_049430665.1 Flavobacteriales bacterium
CCCCTTCTGAAAATAAAAAATACGCAACCGCACAACCTGGCACGACAAAGACAGAGAAACGCAGTATTGCCAATGGTTTGCAAGGACGGTGGACAGAAGGCCAGCTTATAACAGCGGTTTGGCGTAATGGCGGGTTCAGTGCTTCGTATGACAGTTTTTTGGGTAAACAAACATTAGTGCTTCGTATCAACATTTGTTGTGAAAATCCGCCACTACGCCAAGCCGCAAAACGTTAGCAGAAACCCTATGACACGACACAACATAATGCAACGGGACAACAATAACGGTTCAAACAGCGGGACAAAAGCAATCGGACGACCAACCGACCTCACTTCCCAACGCAATGAAGTTTTATTTTTTCCCTTCCCAGCTTACACAATCACCGCAAATAAGCGGCGATTATTTCGTATATTTACCGCAAAAGAGAAATTCTTCATGACGAAATATATTTATCAATATAAGAGTTGGCCTAAGTTTTCATGGGATAACAACACGATAAATGCTGTTTTTGGAGAAGTACGCAATAAACAGGGTAAAATTAGCGGACAAATGAATGCTCTTGGTTTTTCGGACAAAGAAGAAGCTACACTGAGAACACTTACCCTCGACGTTGTGAAATCATCGGAGATAGAAGGAGAATTACTTAATTACGAGCAAGTGCGTTCCTCTATTGCCCGACGATTGGGCATCAATACAGCTGGCTTAGTTGCCAGCAACAGACACATAGAAGGTGTTGTTGAAATGATGCTAGACGCCACACAAAACCATCAAAAAACACTTACTCACAAACGATTATTTGGTTGGCACGCTGCTCTTTTTCCAAACGGTTATAGCGGACCATACAAAATAGAAGTTGGACGTTATCGCACGGGTGATATGCAAATAGTATCGGGACCGATAGGCAAAGAAAAAATTCATTATGAAGCTGTTAAACCAAAAATGGTGAAAACAGAAATGGATCAATTTTTAGCATGGTTCAATAGCGATGAAATCATGGACCCTGTTTTAAAAGCTGCCATAGCCCATTTTTGGTTTATCATCATTCACCCGTTTGATGATGGCAACGGAAGAATTGCGAGGGCTATTACCGATTTATTATTAGCACAAGCAGAAGACAAAGGAGAGCGGTTTTACAGTATGTCGGGACAAATTTTAACCGAACGCAAACGCTATTACGCAGTATTGCAAAAAGCACAACATAGCACAGGTGACATTACTGAATGGCTCGATTGGTTTTTGCATTGCCTCAACAATGCATTGCAAGATACGCTAAACACAATGCAAAAAATATTACACAAAGCCGATTTTTGGAAAACACATGAACACATCGCCATCAACGAAAGACAACGTATAATGCTTAACAAATTACTTGATGGTTTTGAAGGCAAGTTGCAATCATCTAAATGGGCTAAAATAACCAAGTGCTCTAGCGACACCGCTCTTCGTGACATAAAAGACCTAGTAGAAAAAGGAATTTTAAGATCAGGAAATGAAAGTGGGCGAAGTGTAAATTATGAACTGATTGATTAAAGTGACAA
This sequence comes from Flavobacteriales bacterium, assembly GCA_049430665.1. Taxonomy (GTDB): domain Bacteria; phylum Bacteroidota; class Bacteroidia; order Flavobacteriales_C; genus JAHEZL01. Next base: position 1,539 of record JBMTCG010000138.1, read on the forward strand.
ACTCATTAACCTTACCAACAAGTTAAATCTTTAATCATCTATTCGGCACACCCTCCAACATCGCCAACAACATTTTCCAAAATTTCTCTACCGATTTGATATTTACCTTTTCATCTGGTGAGTGTGGATATTTGATTGTTGGTCCGAAAGACACCATATCCAATCTTGGATAAGCCTTGCCGATGATGCCACACTCCAATCCTGCGTGAATCGCCATCACTTTTGCATCTTCCTTAAATAGCTCTTTGTATTTGTCGCGAGCTACTTGCAAAATAGGAGAAGTCATATCGGGTTTCCAGCCAGGATAAGAACCTTGAAACTGAACCTCGGCGCCAAACAATTCAAAGGTCGCACGAATGCTTCTTACCAATTCTTCCTTGCCTGCTTCGCCATTACTGCGTGCTAAACATTGAACAGAAAGATCTCCGTTGGCTACTGTTACTTTCGCGAGATTGTTTGATGTTTCAACCAAACCTGGTATATCAATACTCATCGCCAAAACATTGTTTGGCGCGGCATAAATAGCATTCAGTAAATCTTTTTGCGCTTTCACTTCCATTACTTTCGCTGGCATTTCTGCAGAAGAAATAGTCATCAACGCTTTTTCTTCCATCTTGAATTCAGCACGAATTTGATTTTGAAATTCAGATGCTAAAGATTGTAATTCATTTTCGTTATCAGCAGGAATCACAGCCGTAACAAATGATTCACGGGGAATAGCATTGCGCAAACTTCCGCCTTTAATCTCAGTAATGCGCAAAGAAAATTTTTGATTTACTTCATATAAAAATCTGTTCATCACCTTGTTGGCGTTGGCTCTACCAAGGTGAATATCAACGCCTGAATGTCCGCCTTTTAAGCCTGTAAGGGCAATTTTCACAGCTTTACATCCTGCAGGCGCA
>JBMTCG010000139.1:0-2421 GCA_049430665.1 Flavobacteriales bacterium
TGTTAACTTACAGAAGATTAATTCTTAGAGGTTTTTACAAACATATAATCTGTCCGGCAGTTAAACCTGTAAAATTATAAGAGAATTGAGCACCAACAGTAGGTGAAGATACTGTAACAGTTGGGGTAGTTGGATTAGATGAAGTTCCATAAGCAAAGCCCGTAGTTAACACCGCGTTTGGTGAACTAGCACTAATAGTTGCATAAGCAGTAACAGTGGTAGAAGTGGTGCTACCCGCACTAGCGGCTCCCATAGTATATGCAGCAAATAAATTTGATGAAACAGAAATCAAGAATACAAGCAATAGCATTCTTGTGCTAAGAATATTTAACCCTTTGTAGTTCATTTTATACCCAATTTTAAACCCCGGTGCAAATTAAGGGATTAAACGGGCTGAAGTAAAGCTATGGTGAGTTATATTATGTAAAAGCCCTCCTTTATTCGATAAAGGTTGATTTTTTATCGGTGAGCGAATCTCGTGATCGACGAAAAGATGAAATTATTGAAAATGAGTGGCTTAGCTTTTAGCAATTTTGTTGTTAACCACGCTCATCAGCAAGTACGAAAGAATAATAAAAGGCATAGCCTGTAATTGAAGTACCAGAATCAAAACCAAGCAAAGCAACAAGAAAATGTATTTGATTTCATTGCCTTTGAAAGAGAAGTTTTTGAATTTGAGGGCGAAGAGAGGAATTTCGGCGATCATGAAATAGCAGAATAGGGGGATCATTATTAGAACTATCTCTTTTATATGAGGAACATCTAATAACATCAATGAGGCAAAAAACAAGGCGTTAGCTGGAGTTGGTAAACCAATGAATCCTAAGTTTTGTCTTTCATCTACATTGAATTTGGCAAGGCGAAGGGCGGAGAAAAGAGGAATTAGAATTGCTAACAAGGCAATGTCTGAAGAAAATTTGTACTTCAAGAATTCGTAAACAATCATTCCTGGTAATACTCCAAAAGTCACCACGTCAGCCAATGAATCTAATTGCTTTCCAATAGGAGATGTAATCTTTAAAAGTCGAGCAGCAAATCCATCAAAAAAATCAAAAATTGCTGCTACAATCATTAACGCAAATGCAACTTCATTTGGATTTCTTTCACTAAAACAATTGTGTTGAAAAAGAACTATTATCCCCAAACACCCACAAATTAAATTGCATAGTGTAAGTACATTCGGTAAATTGAACAAGTTTTTCATTGGCGTTCTTTCAGCGAACAAATTAAATAAAATATCTTTACTTTAGCCGCGTTAGTCGCTTTAAATAATTTTATGCAAAAATATTTCTTATATCTGTTGGCCCTTTGCGGCGTGCTTTCACAAAATGAAATGCAAGCACAAGTGGTTAGAAAATACAGTAACGAATTTTTAAATATTGGAGTGGGTGCTTCAGCCTTAGGCATGTCGAATTCAAATGTAGCCTTGGTAAATGATGTTACATCAGCTTATTGGAATCCAGCTGGTTTAACCCGTTCGGAAAACAAATTAGAAGTTGGATTAATGCACGCCTCTTACTTCGCAAGTTTCGCTCAATATGAATACGGCGGCATTGGATTTAAAATAAACGATGAATCGGCTGGAGGAATCACCTACTTGCGTTTTGGTGTTGACAACATTCATAACACAGCCGAATTGATTGATGCCAATGGAAATATCAACTACGATAAAATCACTTCCTTCTCTGCCACCGACAATGCATTTATCTTTTCTTATGGCAGAAAAATTGGGGCCGTTGAAGGCTTAAGTATTGGTGGAAATGCTAAAGTTATTTACCGCAAAGTGGGCGACTTTGCGCACGCTTGGGGCTTTGGATTGGATGCCAGCGCTCAGTACAAATTGAACAATTGGAATTTTGGGGTAATGGCAAGAGACATCTCCACTACCTTTAGCGCATGGAGTTTTAATCTTGATCAATTTAAAGATGTATTTGCCGCAACAGGTAACGCAATGATAACCAACAGTATTGAAGTAGCCTTGCCAAGATTAATACTTGCTGCGGGATACCAATTCACCTTTAAAAAAGACTTTGGTGTATATCCTGAAATCAACCTCGATATGACTTTCGATGGTAAAAGAAATACCTTGGTATCATCTAATTTCACAAGTATCGACCCTCACCTCGGACTACAACTGCATTACAAAAACATGTTATTCGTTCGTGGTGGAGTAGGTAACATACAAAAAGAAACCAATTCTGATGGAAATCGTGTAACTACTTTACAACCGAACATTGGCGTTGGCATTAAAGTGAAAAGAATCGCACTCGACTATGCTCTAACAAATGTAGGTGGTTCAAGCTCGGCGGTATACACCAATGTGTTTTCATTAAGAATTGGTATCAACAAAAATTAATATAATGGTGAAAAGAATACTTTATATTTTTCTTGTTTTCTCGGCTAATATTTGGGCTCAATCAG
>JBMTCG010000140.1:0-2302 GCA_049430665.1 Flavobacteriales bacterium
TCCTGCTGATTTTAACCAAATCTGTCAACGAATTAGTTAACATCTACAATCCTGACGAAGGAAGGAACTATTGTCCTACACTTCATTTTAAAAACACATTATGATCAAAGCCATCATCATCGACGACATAGAACAAGCGCGCATTACGCTTAAAAAAGATTTAGAAACCTACGCTCCTGATGTGCAAATCATCGGTGAAGCAAACGGCGTAATTGAAGGTGCTAAATTGCTTAAAAATATGCAACCCGACATTCTGTTTCTCGATATTCAAATGCAAGATGGAAGTGGTTTCGATTTGCTGGATATTTTAAAAGATATTTCATTCAAAATTATTTTCATCACTGCATCTGATGCGCACGCCATAAAAGCATTTCGTTATGCGGCGATTGATTATTTAATGAAGCCTGTCGACCCAGATGAATTAACCGCAGCACTCGATAAATTTCGTGCTCAAAAATTAAATGAAAACGAGAAATACAAACTACTCAACGACTCTTTAAAAAATCACCAAAAGCCCAACGAGCGCTTGGCTTTACACACTCAAGATAAAATCCACATTGTAAACATCAACGACATTTTGCGTTGCGAAAGCTCAGTGAATTACACCGAATTTCATTTCAATGGCGGCAAGAAACTATTGGTAACGAAAACGCTCAAAGACTTCGAAGATTTATTAGCCGACCAAGGCTTTTACCGCGTGCACCAATCGCATTTGGTAAACACCAAATACATCAAAGAATTTGTAAAAACAGATGGAGGTTATTTGTTGATGAACGACGGATTTAATGTACCTGTTTCGGTAAGAAAAAAGGCGGAGGTTATTAAGATGTTAGAAGAACTTTAAAAACAAAAAAATGATTGACTACGACAACAAACACTGGTTTAAATTTTTATTTAAAAGTAGCGGATATCACTTCGACGGAGTGTTTATTAGCTTATTGATTTACGGGGCATTGGTGGGTATTTTGGTATTTGCGCATTTAAGTTTCGATTTCGATATTTTTCATATTCCTGCGTCGTTCCATACCGTGCTGGGTTTGGTTATTGGTTTGTTATTGGTTTTTAGAACCAACACCGCTTACGAAAGATGGTGGGAAGGCAGAAAACAATTGGGCTCTTTGCTTAACACATCGAGAAATTTAGCCATGAAATACAAGGCTTATATCAATCACGAAGATGATGTGGTGTATACCTTATTGGAGGCTTTTCCATGGACACTCAAAGAAAATTTGAGATTAAAAGATTATTCTTCTGTTGCAGAACATATTCCTGCTGAAATGATCGCCGCCTTCAATAAAGCAGCACACAAACCCAATTTCGTATTGGCTGAATTGTCGAAAAGAACCAATGAACTGATGCTGAGCAAAAAAATAACGGCTGAGCAGTTTTTAATTCTTGAAAACAAAATAAGCGAACTCACTGATATATTGGGTGCTTGCGAAAGAATTAAAAACACGCCTATACCTTTCGGCTACGCCATTCACTTAAAAAGAATTTTGTTGATTTACCTTTTATCTCTTCCTTTTGCATTTATTGAAAGTATTGGCTGGTGGTCGGTACCTGTTGCTATGATTGTGTTTTACACCATGATTGGTATTGAGTTAATCGCCGAAGAAATTGAAGATCCTTTTGGCACCGATGTGAACGACTTACCTGTTGATGAATTGGAAGAAAAAGTGAGATTGAACGTTGAGGAAATAAAGGAAAGATAATCGAAAAAACACTCAATATAAAATCCGTACTGACAAAAATCAGTACGGATTTTTTTCTTGTGTAACATTCATCACTGTACACCTCTTTTCATAAATATACATTTGCTTTATAAATCAATTAAAACAAATGTTATGAAAAACATGAGTAGTGCCGACAGAATAATAAGATTAATCATCTCGGCTATTTTCGCCATTCTTTATTTTACAGGTGTTACTTCTGGTGCCTTGGGAATCACACTCATTGTTGTAGCGGCCATTTTCACTCTTACATCGATGATTAATTTTTGTCCGATTTACAAAATCATCGGACTTAAAAAATGGGAGAAAAAATAATGGAATTCATTAAAACATACGGTTTCACCATAGCAGGCGTGGTGATTGGTGCTGTAGGCGGCTACCTTTACTATGCTAAAATTGGTTGCGCAAGCGGTACTTGTCCCATCACCTCTAGTCCGCATATCTCCACCATTTACGGAGCTATTATGGGCGGATTAACAGTAAATATATTCACTAAATAAATCAACATTATGAACACACAAGAAATCATTCAAAAAAAACTAGGAACTATTGTAGATGTAAGATCGAGAGGA
>JBMTCG010000141.1:0-2232 GCA_049430665.1 Flavobacteriales bacterium
GGGATTAGAAACTGGAGCGGATGACTATATTGCAAAACCCGTCAGCCCCAAAGTATTGATCACCCGACTCAATGCCTTGTTTAGAAGACAGATAAAATCTACCAGCACCACTCTATCCAATGGGCCGATTACAATTGATGCAGAAAAATTTTTAGTATTGGTGGAAGGCAATTCAGTTGTTCTTGCCAAAAAGGAATTTGAATTATTGCAACTATTAGCACATAAACCTGGACGGGTATTTTTACGAAATGAAATTCTCAACCAGATCTGGGGAAATGATGTAATTGTGGGCGATCGCACCATTGACGTACATATTCGAAAAATCAGACAAAAACTTGGCATAGACTGTATCAAAACAGTCAAAGGAGTTGGGTATAAATTTTCAGTCTAACTGATCAATTCGGCTGTACTTTTACACCACTGTAAATATGCCGAGTAGAGAAAGCAATATTACCCCTCGCCAAATCTCATTACTAGCAGCACTCATTCTTTCCATCCCTGAGAGCATACTTGTGATTTGGGCCTCTGGTAAATGGGCACTAGGATTTCTTTCCTTTTCTATTATCTTTTTAGCTAGCTACTTAGTGATATCGACTTTACTTGAACAATTTATCAATCGTAAGATCCGATTGATTTATAAGTTTATTCACAAAACAAAAGCGACTAAAAAAGAAGAGACCTATTATAAATATGTGTTACCTGCTAAAACGCTTGATGAGGTAAGTCGTGAAGTGGAAGAATGGGCAAATGAGAATGAAAAGGAGATGGAGGTCCTTCGACAAAATGAACAGTTTCGCCGTGAGTTTCTTCAAAATCTATCGCACGAGTTTCGAACCCCCATTTTTGCGATACAAGGATATGTAGAAACCTTATTAAATGGTGCGCTCGACAACCCGAGTGTAAATAAAAAATACCTCGAAAAAGCCGGGCGAAATGTTGAACGACTTTCAAATCTGCTAAGTGACCTAGAACAAATTTCAAAATTGGAAAGAGGTGAACTACCCTTGATAAAACAGAATTTTGTAATCCAGGAATTAGTCAGAGAAGTTTTTGAAGAGGTAGCTACGCGCGCAGAAGTAATTAATATTACCTGCGAAATAAAAAAAGAATGCGAAAGCCCACTTTCTGTTTTTGCTGACAAAGAGAAAATAAGACAAGTACTAACTAATTTGGTTGAAAACTCTGTGAAATATGGCAAACAGAGTGGAAGAATCACAGCAAGCATGTATAAAACCGATGAAAACCACATCTTAATAGAGATCACAGATGACGGTATCGGTATTCCTGAAAAAGAATTAAGTCGAATATTTGAACGGTTTTACCGCACTGAAACAGGCCGTTCTCGTGATATCGCAGGAAGCGGATTGGGACTTGCAATTTGCAAACATATTATTGAAGCGCACGGTGAAACGATACATGTGAGAAGCACAGAACAAATTGGCACAACGATTGGCTTTACACTACCTATCCGCTGATCTAGTAGGTTTTTTTTCGAAATAAATACTGATAAATTTTCAATTGAGAACGAACTGGATTCTTTTTAGCGTGCGCTACGTACTCATTCTTCAGCTCAGCATCTAAAATTCTTGCTTTAACAGTGTCTTCCAATTGAATTTCCAAAATATCTTTCAATTCCTTTCGTAGAGCAGGATGTTGTACCTCAACAGCTGCCTCAATTCGATAATCTAAATTTCGAACCATCCAATCAGCTGAGGATATATAGATCTTTTCTTTCCCCCGATGGTGAAAAATAAGAACGCGAGCATGCTCCAAATACTCGTCTACAATGCTGATTGCCTTTGGCGTCAGTCCTTTTTTTGAAATGGGGAAATGCGCACAGTATATTCCTCTAATTATCAATTTAACCTCTACTCCTGCAGCAACAGCTCGATAAAGAAGCTTGATTAGTTTTGTATCACTAAGTGAGTTAAGTTTAATAACTATAGACGCCTTCTTTCCGTTTTTTGCCGCTTTAATTTCAAATTCAATAAGCTGCTCAATACGCTGCCGCATAGATACTGGAGAAACCAGGAGGGTTTGACATTTTCGTAGTGGCATCATTCCCTTACGCCAATTTTGTAAGTACTCAAAAATTAGCGACGCGTCTTTCATGATCGAAGGTGAGGCTGTAAGTAAACAATGATCAGCGTACACTTTGGCACTGGATTCATTTAAATTTCCCGTGCTTACAAATCCATATTTTGAAACTCCTTTTTTATCTCTACGCGTAAT
>JBMTCG010000142.1:0-2189 GCA_049430665.1 Flavobacteriales bacterium
ACGAAAAATGTGTTCGTTTTAACAAGCAACTCTATAAGCTTATTGAAGAAGAGGGCTATTATCCAGAAGGAGATTTTTCGTTAGAACTTTCTTCTCCGGGTATTGACGAACCTTTACAATTGCATCGTCAGTATGTAAAAAATAAAGGTAGAAACATAGAAGTATTGTTTAACGATGGTACCAGCAAAGAAGGTTTGTTATTAGAAGTGGCAGAGGCTGATATTATTGTAGAACACACAGAAGGAAAAGGAAAAAAAATGGTAACACAACAACTTGTGATTCCGTTTTCAACTATAAAATCAACAACGGTTCAAATTAAATTTTAAAACTTTTGAAACTTTAAATAAAGCGTTATGGCTAGTATTAACCTTATCGAAGCATTCCAGGAATTTAAAGATGCAGAGAACATTGATCGTCCCACGATGATGAAAGTGGTGGAAGATGTATTTAAAACATTACTCCGCAAAAAATATGGTAGTGATGATAACTTTGACGTTATCGTAAACGCCGAAAAAGGTGACTTAGAAATCATCCGTCGTAGACTAATTGTTGAAGATGGTGAAGTGATAGATCCCTTATCTGAAGTGGGTTACAGCGATGCAACCAAAATTGAGCCAGACTTTGAAGTAGGCGAAGATTTGTATGAAGAAATTAATATGATTGACTTTGGAAGAAGAGCTATTTTGGCTGCTAAGCAAACTTTAGCAGGTCGTATTAGCGATCTTAAAAAGAACGTACTCATTAAAAAATATGGTGATCGTATTGGTGATATCATCAGTGCAGAAGTATACCAGGTTTGGAAAAAAGAAGTATTGCTTTTGGATGAAGAAGGCAATGAACTTATTTTACCTAAGTCTGAACAAATTCCACAAGACTATTTCAAAAAAGGTGAAAACATTAGAGCTGTTGTAGCGCGTGTTGATCTTAAAAATAATACACCAGTTATTATTTTATCTAGAACAAGTCCAATGTTCTTAGCTAAATTATTAGAGATTGAAGTACCTGAAATTTTTGATGGTTTAATCGCTATCAAAAAGATTGTACGTGATCCAGGAGAGCGTGCTAAAGTAGCTGTAGAAAGTTACGATGATCGTATCGATCCAGTAGGTGCTTGTGTGGGTATGAAAGGTTCTCGTATTCATGGCATTGTACGTGAATTGAAAAACGAAAACATTGATGTGATTAACCACACCACCAATATTCAACTCTTAATTCAACGTTCTTTAACCCCAGCTAAAATTAGCTACATGGAGTTAGACAATGATAAAAAGCACGCCGAAGTATTCCTTAAAGCAGACCAGGTTTCATTAGCCATTGGCCGTAGAGGGGTAAATATCAAGCTTGCTTGTGAGTTAACCGGCTACGAAATTGATGTATTTAGAGAAGATGAAGAGATTGTTGATGAGTTTGACATTGATTTAGACGAATTTAGTGATGAAATTGAGGCTTGGGTAATTGACGAGTTCAAGCGTATTGGTTGCGATACTGCACGCAGTATTTTAAACCTTAGCCCAGATGAACTTGAGCGTAGAACCGACCTTGAAAAAGAAACCATCGAAGACGTACTTAAAGTGCTTCAAGCCGAATTTGACGAAGAGGCGTAAGCAGCGTATAGTTAACTATCTTTGCCCTTAATATGGGGTGAGGATCCACAGCAGAAGCGTTCATACGTTGTGGTACATTTCAATGAACGAATGGACTAAAAAACACTGAATGTCAGAATTGAAAACACCCAGACTGTTAGCCGCCGCTAAAGAGTTCAACATTGGCCAAGATACCTTGGTTGAGTTCTTAGTGAAAAAAGGTTTTAGTCGTGATGAGTTAAAGCCTACGGCAAAACTTTCATCAGACCAGTACTATGCTTTACAAGCAGAGTTCCAAGGAGATAAAGTTGCTAAGAACAAAGCCGATCAGGTAGAGATACCAAAGGTTGCTGCGCAGGCAGAGCCTAAGAAAAAAAGAGATGAAGAAGATCTTTCTTTTGCTAAAAAAGAAGATAAGAAAGTGCGCAAAGAAGAGCCAGTAGCTGAAGTTGTAGCACCTGCGCCTTCGGCTCCAGAAGTAAAAGCGCCTGCAGTAGAAAAAACAGTGGCACCAGAAATTGAGGCGCCAAAAGTGATCCATAAAATTGATTTATCTGCAATAGATTCTTCTACACGTCCTAAAAAAACGGCGAAGAAAAAAACAGA
>JBMTCG010000143.1:0-2175 GCA_049430665.1 Flavobacteriales bacterium
CAGCAACTTAATTTCATTGGAATTAAAGTAGAGGAGCGCGTTAGTGTTGCCGATGATGTTGCTGCTATTACTTCCACTTTAGATAGATTATTACAAAAAGTAGATTACATCTTCATAACGGGCGGATTAGGTCCGACGAAAGACGACATCACCAAACACACCCTTACTGCTTACTTTGGCGATGTGTTGGTAAATCATCAACCTTCTTTAGACAATATTGAACGAATGTTTAAGGCTTATGGCAGAACCGTAAATCCTGTGAATATTCAGCAAGCCATGTTGCCTTCTAAAGCGAGAATCGTGGTGAATAAAAATGGAACGGCTGCAGGTATGTGGTTTCAAAAAGAGGGCAAATCGGTAATTTCTATGCCTGGTGTTCCTTACGAAATGAAGGGTATGATGAGCGATGAGATTTTACCCGCCATTCAACAAGAGAACAATATCACCATTTATCATAAAACTATTTGCACACAAGGTATTGGCGAATCGTGGTTGGCCGAAAGAATTGAAGATATTGAAAACGAATTGCCATCGTACATTAAGTTGGCTTACTTGCCAGCGCCAGCTCAAGTGCGTTTGCGCTTATCGGCTTATGGCGAAGCAAAAGAAAGTGAGTTGAATGTTTTCTTAGATAAAATTGTAGAACGTGTAGGTGATTATGTTTACGGTTTTGATACCGATACTTTACCTGTTGTATTGGGTAGAATTTTAAAGGAAAAAGGAAAAACCTTGGCGGTTGCAGAAAGCTGTACGGGCGGTTATATCAGTCATTTGATTACTTCGGTAGCTGGAAGTTCGGCTTATTTTAAAGGAGCGGTAGTTTCTTATGCCAATGAAATAAAGTTGAATCAACTTGGCGTTAAAGAAAGCGATTTGAAAAATTTTGGTGCAGTAAGTAAAGAGGTAGTGGAGCAAATGGCCTTAGGCGCATTAATAAATTTACAAAGTGATTTTGCGATGGCAACATCGGGCATCGCTGGCCCTACAGGAGGTTCTTCAGAGAAGCCTGTTGGTTTAGTTTGGATAGCAGTTGCTTCAAAAGATGGAATATTCTCAAAAGAGTTTAAATTTGGAGATAATCGCGAAAGAACTATTTTGATGGCCTCTTTAACAGCGATGAATTTATTACGAAAAGAATTTTTAATTAAGTAGCATGAGTATTACAGACATTTTAGTTGGTGTTACCACCTTAACCTTTATGGAAATTGTGTTGGGTATTGATAACATTATTTTCATTGCTATCATTGCCAATAAATTGCCTAAGAATGAGCAGCCTAAAGCAAGAAGAATCGGCCTGACTTTCGCTTTGTTAGTGCGCATTATCATGTTATTGTGCATTACAGCTTTAATGGCTTTAAAAGACCCTATTTTCAATGTTACACTTCCCGAACAAGATGCGCCCCTGGGCATTAGTTATAAAGACTTGATTTTAATTGCTGGAGGTATTTTTCTTTTGATAAAAAGTACGCTAGAGATTCACGAAAAAATAACGCACAAAGAGAAATCTATTAAAGAAAAATCGGCTAATACGATGAGCAAAATCATTTTGCAAATTGTGTTGATTGATATTATTTTTTCTTTCGATTCTATTTTAACGGCTGTGGCATTGGTTGATCAAGTGGGGATAATGATTGCTGCAGTAGTCGTTTCTATGATTATTATGATGTTTTTCTCGGGACCAGTTTCCGATTTCATTAACAAACAACCCACCTTGCAAATATTGGCGTTGGCTTTCTTAATCTTAATAGGATTTATGTTAATTATGGAAGGTATGCAATACCATTTCCCTAAATCATATCTCTATACGGCGGTGGCCTTCTCGCTTTTGGTGGAACTCATCAATATGCGCATGAAGAAGAACGCGCCACAACAATAAAAATTTACGATATTAGCACCTCTAAAAATTTAAAGTATGTCAGACGGTCGTCAAGTAATATTCTCCATGTCGAAGGTTTCCAAAGTGTTGCCTTCTGGAAAAACCATCATTAAAGATATCTACCTATCGTTCTTCTACGGGGCGAAAATTGGTATTTTGGGTTTAAACGGTTCGGGTAAATCTACCTTATTAAAAATCATCGCTGGTGTAGACAAGAACTACCAAGGTGATGTTGTTTTTTCACCAGGTTATTCTATCGGTTACCTTGAGCAAGAGCCTCAACTCGACGAAACAAAAAC
>JBMTCG010000144.1:0-2157 GCA_049430665.1 Flavobacteriales bacterium
CAATGAATCTTTCGTCAGCAGCAGCCAAAGTTAATTGAGCAAGAATTCTAGGTTAACAATTGGTGAACAGGCCAATTAAGTGAAACTTGTATGGCTGGTGGGCATAGTCAAGGTCTCAAATAGGATTGAGCGCATGTCTTTGAATACCTCAACAACCCTAAGATCAAAATCTCTAATTGGCTATAGCTTCATGAGTTTGGGGCTTTTCTTTTTCGCCGTGAACGGTCCGGTAGCCAAATTAGCTTTGATTAACGGTTTGGAATCAGCAGAACTTTCAGCTTTTCGTATAGAGGGTGCATTCTTTTTTCTCTTAATTGTTTCTCTTTTATTTGCAAGGAAAAAACTCAAAATCACCAAAAAAGAAATACTACCCCTTATTGGCTACGGATTTTTTGGTGTAGCAATGACTCAATTTTTGTACTTTGTGGCAATTAGAAGAATTGAAGTTGGTGTAGCTCTAATTATTGAATACACCGCCCCAATTCTTGTAGCTTTATATGTTCGATTTGTAATGAAAAAAGAAGTGAGTGCTCGTGTTTGGTTATCTCTTCTATTAGCACTAATTGGTTTATCACTAATTACTCAAATTTGGACAGGTTCAAAACTTGATGCATTTGGTGTTCTTTGTGCATTTGGTGCTGCAATTGCATTAGCAATTTATTTTATTGGTGGAGAACCTCTTGCTTCAAAAAGAGATCCAATTTCGTTGACTACTCTTTCGATGGGAGTTGGTGCAATTTTTTGGATGATTATGCAACCGTGGTGGACACTTCCTTGGTCAAAATTAAATGATCAAGTTGCTTTGGCACATAATCTCGGCGGTGTTTCATTAGGACTTTTAGTGTCTTACATAATTGTTTTTGGAACTGTTGTGCCTTTTGGTTTATATTTCATAGCATTTAAATTTCTTGATTCTAAAAAAGCAGCAATTTTTGGTTTACTCGAACCTGTTGGTGCTTCTGTATTTGCACTGTTTCTACTTGGTGAAACCTTCATTGAAATACAAATAGTGGGAGGATTCCTTGTGCTAATTGGTGTTATTTTTGCTGAAACAGCCCGCAAATAACACTTATTGCCCTAAAATCAGAATATGAATAATTCTGCAGAGATAAGAATTAGACAAGTAATGCTTGCTGGTGGTTCAATATTTATTGCCTCAGCAATTGCTTTAATAGCTCGTCCTGATTTATTTGGTGAATTTATTGGCATAACTGGTCTTGATGCTTTTTGGAGTTTAAGGATGACCGGAATTGTGTTGATTCCTTTGGGTTATTTGATGATTGTGGTCAGATTAGTGGCATCTAATTCTGTAGTAAAAAGCTTTGCTTATTTAATGTCTATAGTTTCTCTAAGTCTTGGAATTGTTACATTACTAGCACCAGGACAAGTAAATATTGGGCGAATAATTTATGCAATTATTGGATTTCTATTTTCAACCCTTTATGTTGTAGCAATTGCTGTGGGGCGAAACAAAAATTAGCTTTTTAGGTGTGTTTCAAAAAACCTAATTGTTTCTTTCATTGAGTCTTCCCATCGTGGAATAAAAGCATGCCCTTCTCCTTCATATTGAATAAACTCAACCTGTTTGCCCGCATCTTGTAAAGCTTTTGTTGCAGCCTCAGACCATGCAATGTCACAAGTGTCATCTGCTGTGCCATGAAGAATTAGTAAAGGCTCAGTTGCCTTATCAAAGTAATTAATTGCTGAAACGCCTTTCCAGAATTCTGGATTTTCATCAGGCAATCCAAATCTTTTATCAATCTCATTGGCAATGTCAAAATTCATACGTGTCCAACGAATGTAATTATCTACAACGTTGGCGCTAACTGGAGCAAAAGCAACATAGGCATCAAATACTCCGGGTTTAACCACCATGGAGTTAAAAGCAATGCCACCGCCCATTGATCTACCCAATAAACCAATTCGTTCTTTATCAACAAAAGTAAATTCTGAATTCTTTAAAGCAAGTGCTGCATTAACGACATCTTCTGTGTATCCCAATCTAAAGTTAATGTCATTTTCAGGATCATCATCGGATTCTGCGTGGTTTCTGTAATCGGTATGAAGAACTACATAACCTCTTTCAGCCAAATATTTTTGTTCTCTAGCAAGTCCACGCCCAGTTGTATAAATGGCAGGGTCGATATAACCATGAGC
>JBMTCG010000145.1:0-2012 GCA_049430665.1 Flavobacteriales bacterium
CCTCGGGAACACCAGCAGATGATGAGGTTCCGAAAGTAGCCAAGCCCGAACCTGCCTTCACTAAAAGATGATCGGCGTGACCGTGATAGCAACCTTCAAATTTGATGATTTTGTCTTTGCCCGTATAGCCTCTTGCCAAACGAATAGCCGACATCACCGCTTCTGTTCCTGAACTAACAAAACGAATTTTTTCGATGTATTTATTGTTCTTGATAATCAATTCAGCCAACTCATTTTCTTGTACTGTAGGTGCGCCAAACGATAAGCCGTTTGCACAAGCTTTATTTACCGCTTTAACTACGGCAGAAGGAGCATGACCCAAAATTAGCGGACCCCAAGAGCAGCAGTAATCAATGAATTTATTTCCATCGATATCTTGAATTTTAGAACCTTTCCCTTTGGCGATAAACAATGGGTCGCCATCTACCGAACCAAAGGCTCTTACAGGAGAATTTACGCCTCCAGGAAAAAATGTTTTTGCTTTTTTAAATGCTGCGATTGATTTAGTTTTTTTCATAATCTAACGTATGGATTGTTTTTTTTCTCAAAACCGATGTTGGTGCTTTCTCCGTGTCCGGTATACACTTCATAACTATCGGGCAGAGTAAATAATTTTTCTTTGATGCTTTTAATTAAAGTATTGGTGTCGCCAAAAGGCAAATCTGTTCGACCCACGCCCATTTGAAAAAGCACATCGCCACCAATTACAAATTGATCTTGATGACTCACAAAGCCAAGGTGGCCAGGTGCATGTCCGGGAACAAATAAAATATCCAATTTCGAATTTCCAAATTCAATCACATCACCTTCTTCTAAAAAAACTTCGGGCTCAGGAGATAATTTTCCATTGATGCCGTATTGTTTTCCCCACTTCGGAGAACCTTCTAAAATGGGCAATTCCAATTTGTTGATTTCTAATTTCAAGTTGAATTTAGTAGCTACAAAATAGTTCCCTAAAATATGATCGATGTGGCAGTGCGTGTTCAACAAACGAACAGGTTTTAGTCCGTTCTCCTCAATGTATTTCAGCAAAAATTGCTCTTCTTCCGGCTGATAGCATCCTGGGTCTATAATCACACATTCCTTCGTTTCATCAAATAACACGTAAGTATTTTCGTAAAACGGATTGAAGGTGAGGCCTTGAACTTGTATCATGAAATGAGTTTGAAAATTGAGTGGTAAAAGTAAGGAAATGGTTCGTAAATCGTTTAGATTCGTGGAATAATTACTCACAACCAATATGAAAAAACTGATTTTTATATTTTCAACTTTACTACTATTTCTTTTCCCGTTACTTTTCAATTATGCGACTTTATCATTCTTTCCGTTTTTAAGTTATTTCGTTATTTTTTTCATTTTATTTATTCATATAGTATTTATTCTCAATTCAACTGAAGCAAAAATTCGATACAAAAGATTTCTAATTTCTTTGGTAATATTTTTTTGCTTTTGGTTTGCTAGTCCATACTTAAATAAATACTCGGAGGAGATATATTTTTACGCCCACAAAAAAACATTTAATAGAGTTCTAAAACCACCTAAGAAGTTGATTGATGATGGGCTTCACGTTGAATTTTTAGATAATAACACTGATGATTTTACAGTTGATGGTTATTTAGTTCATCAGGAAATAGGCTTTACCGCTATAGTTGTGCATGGAATTCTCGATAATAGCGATGGATTTTTATATTGGGATGAAAGAACACAATTACCAAGTGGTTTTTTGGATGGAAATCTGGTGTTTAAGGAAAAAATATCTGGGAATTGGTATAAGTTTTCTCTTCGTTAAAAGTTCTAAGTTGTAGCGCAATAGTTTCTTCGTTCCTCAGAATGACAACCATGGTTAAAAGAACACGCAGACGCACAGTATTTCGCTAGTTTGTCATTCTGAGGAACGAAGAAACTATTGTCCTGTGCTTCAAAAATGAGAAACCAATCGTGTAATCAAACCACCAACAAATTACACCCCCTTAAATCGCTATTATCCAATCTTCCACTAACTTCAAATGTTT